>CAZXGF010000001.1:0-63936 GCA_964640185.1 uncultured Verrucomicrobiota bacterium
CAGGATTCCAAAAATCCCGTTCATCCTGTTATCCCGTCAAAAAAGATACGTCACCCAATTTATGAATTGGAGCACTAACGCAGGTCCGGCACGCTTTCTGGTGCGGCCTGGGGCAGCGGGCGCGAGGCGGCCCGCTCGCGGTTGAAACAATGGAGGATATAAGGATGGCTTCGAGAAACAAGGCCTTCACACTCATAGAGCTCCTCGCCGTAATCGCCATTATAGGCATACTGGCGGGTATCATTTTCACGGGGGCCGAAAAAGCCGTCGAAAAGGCAAAAGTCACAAAGACGCGTTCCGCAATAAACAGTCTCAACATCGCCCTCGGCAATTTTGAGCGTGATATGGGGAGCTTCGATGTGGACGTCGGCAACGAAACGTTCGCGACGGGCCTGCTTGATAGGGAGGAAGAGAGAATAAGGCTCGTGCGGATATTGAGCGGGAGGGACTGCGTCGTAGAGCACGGCAAATTCAAGCAGTTCAAGATAGCCACCGCTATCCGCGAGGACCCGAGGTGGAACGGGCCATACCTCGACCCGAAACCGAAAGAGCTTCAGCCGAAAAACAAAGTCGTTTCCCACCCCGGCCAGTTGGTGGACGCCTGGGGCAACCCCCTGATGATTCGCATCAAACATGGAAACTGGGACCGAAAAATGCAGTATCGGCCCGATTCCTTCGAGATTTGGTCCTTTGGACCCAATGAGATCAATGAGGTCGAAAAAAGCGGCTTCGGCGATGACATAACAAACTGGGAGTGACGCATTATGGCAGCAATTGCCTGTGGAAAACGCTATAGCAGCGGGTTCACCTTACTCGAGTTGCTGGCGGTGGTCCTCATCGCAGGCATCCTCGCGGCCATGAGTATCCCCGCCTTCAACGCCATTCTCAAAGGCACCGCCCTCACCACTGCCGCCAAAGCTCTCACCGACACCTTCTCCCTCGGCAGACAATTCGCCATCACCAACCGCTATCTGTACCACGTCGAACTGGACGACCAGCTTACCGCCTCGGAGGCGGGGGACAAGATAGACGACTCTCTCCAGAAGCACCGTTATCGCATCTTTTTCGTTGATCGCGACGCCAGAAACCCCGATAACGCGACCGAGGCCGAGAAAATCACCGTTCGCAAGTGGCGGTTGCTCCCTGAGTTTGTAAAGTATGACCTCAATGATAAACCCCCGGAGGAGATCGTTTTCAGGCCCACAGGCGGTGCGTACGACATCCCCACAAAAGTCCTCTTTGAGCTAAAGTTCAAGATAGTGCATACGGAGTCGGGGTCAAAAGGAAAAGAGAAGCGTATGACGATCAGCGTCAACAAAGTCACGGGAAGAGCAAAGGCAGAGGCCAGTTGACGGAGGAGTGTGACGCCAGAGCGAGAAGTACGACTCAGGCGATGACTTAGGAAGTTGGGAGTGACGCATGATTCCAGCGATTTCGCCGAGAAAAGGTTGCTCGAGCGGATTCACCTTGGTCGAGTTGCTCGCGGTGGTCCTCATCGCCGGCATCCTCGCGGCGGTGAGCGTCCCCGCGTTCCAGGGAATTCTCAAAGGCGCCGCCCTGAGCACAGCCACAAAAGCTCTCACAGACACATTCTCTTTAGCGAGGCAATTCGCTATAACCAACCGCTATCTGTATCATGTCGAGCTGGACCAGGAGTTGACCGCCGCCGAGAGAGGAGACAAGATAAACGATTCGCTCCAGACGCACCGTTATCGCATCTATTTCGTGGGCCGGAGCGGCCGAGCAATGACCGTCCGCAAGTGGCGACTTCTTCCGAGGTCTGTCCTATTCGACGATGGCAACCCGCCGTGTGTGGTCGTCCCGCCGAGGGAAGTCGTCTTCGAGGCCACTGGCGGCGCAACGGCATATTATGAACCGGGTAAATACCCAAAGACCCTTTTCCAGCACCAGGTCAGGATAGTGCATGCTCAGACGGGCACGCCCGGGAAAGACAAGGCTATGACTATCAGCGTCAGCGCAATCACCGGAAGGGCAAAAGCGGAAGTCGGTTGACGGCGGCTGTGGCGCCGGATACAGCGCGGCTGCCCTACATGATAAGTTGAGGACGGCAGACTCATGAGAAAACTTGACCGAGCGAAAATGCAAAAGGGGTTCACCCTCATCGAGATCATCGCTGCCCTCGCAATCATGGGCCTGGGGTTGATCGGTATTCTCTCGCTTTTCCCGGTGGGGATTGACGCCAGCAAGCGCGCCGGTGACCTGACCAACGCCACCGTTCTTGCCCATAGCGTGCTCGACCAAATGCGCTCAGCCGCCAATCGTGGAGACCTGACTTTGACCGAGGTACAAGGGTTGTTCAAAGGGACACCCCAGGATTTCGATGCGAATCTCGCTCCCTCGGAAATCGTGCCCATTGAGGATTCCTACATTCCCAAAGTGAAGGCTGGCGGCGGAGCCCGGACTCTATATCAGTATCAGGTTCGGTTCGAGGACCCGGCCAAGAAGCTCGCTGACTTGAAGAAGGTGGGGCAGCACATTCTCCAGAAGGTTACAGTTACGGTCTCCTGGCCCTCCACCGAGCCGGAGATAGAGTTTCGCAACAGGGTCACCCTCGTGACGTTTATCAGATTCCCTAAGTGATGGAGGACGAGATGGGCATGGCGTTTCACAGCGAATGCGCTTCGGATAGGGCTTTCTCCTCGGCGAGCTCTATCCGCAGCGGGCGAGCCTTCACCCTGCTGGAGCTCCTCGCGGTCATGGTGCTCCTTTCGCTGATAACTGTCTCTCTTTTCACCATCTTCCAACAGGGTTCGGATACCTGGCGTCTATCCGCCGCTCGCACAGAAGCCTACATCAAAGCACGCAACATTCTGGAGATGATGTCGAGGGAGATAAGAGGCGCCGTTCTCATAACTCAGGTTCGCGGGCCGGAGGCCTACCTCAAGAACGAGTCGTTCCGAGACCCGCCCTTCAGCGCCAACTTCCGAGGATTCAACGGCGATAATGACGAGTTCCAGCGCAACCTCCCCGGCTGGCGGGACACGAGCTCCGGATCGTCCCGGGAACAGCCCTACAGCGATCAGGTTTACTTCGTCGCTCCGGTAACCAATTCCGCCGAGCAGGACCTGTGCATGATTGGATACTTCGTCAAGGATGTCAATGGGGATACCGCCGCTCCTCTCCCCCCCAGCCGCGTGCCCCGGAGCTCCGAAGACGACGCCTTCTGGCGATGCTACCTCACCGACAACCCGAAGAGAGACCCGGATGACGAGTGGAGAACCTTTGACTTCTCTCGTAAGTCCCTGAATTCGTACATCTCCCAGACCGGCGAGGTCGCAACCAGCGTACGCCAATTGGATATCAAATACTACGATTATGCCACCACCGGCCGCCTTGAGGAATACGGCGCGTGGGACTCGCGCCCTTCAACCGACGGCGGGACGACCCCGACCAATAAGGATGATAACAAGCTGCCGGCGGCAGTGAGAATAACCATTACGGTCGGCGATAAGGACAACCTCATCAAGGGAATCACGTTATCCACCATCGTCTATCTTGAGAACGCGAGACGAAGATAGTCTTAGTAGTTCTGTTCGCAAATAGCGTGACGCATTGACCTATGTGCAAGGAGGAAGCTCGAGACGCGATAAACCCGCCCTCGGCGGGGGATGGTTCGAGGCATGAGAGGTATCCCGTAAACCCTCTCAGAAATTCTCTCGACAGGATAACAAGATATACAAGATAATGAAAATCCTCTAAATCCTGTGAATCCTGTCAAAACCTCCTCGGCGGGGGCAGGATGCCCTCCCGCGGAACGCGGGACAAGATGCCAGCGGTACAACACGGAAAGTTGAGGTAAAGCGGCGAAAGGTCAAGGACCCTTCGCAGGGATAAACAGGATTCCAAAAATCCCGTTCATCCTGTTATCCCGTCAAAAAAGATATGTCACCGAATTTATGAATTGCAGCACTTAGTACAAGGAGGGCTGGCACGATGAAGCCGAACGCCGCGAAAAGAAAGCCACATCGAACCAGAGGCTGCCGGGGAATCGCCCTGCTTCTGACGCTGGGGATTCTCCTCCTTCTGACGCTTCTGGCGCTGGCTTTCTCCTCGAGCCAGTTGACCGAGAGCCAGGCTGCCCGCAACTTCTACTATGCCGCCAAGGCGGAGGAGCTGGCGCGCGGCGGCCTCGACACCGCTATCGCCGTTCTCAGGCAAGACGCGATGCTCAATCCTGATGACCCAAGCTCCGCTTCCGATGGTCTTTTCGAGCGATGGGCCATCTATTATCAGGGCAACGACGGCTTCGCCGGCGATGACGACGACGACGCCGACCTCTCCGATTACGATGAGCTCGAGCACGATGTGGATGAGACGGGCAATTTCAGCAACTTGTCCGCTCGGGAAGACCCCTCGGAAGACCCCCTCCCCGATTCCCGCTGGATAAAAATCAGCGCAGTTGACCCCGCCACCGGGAGAGAGCGGTTGGTGGGGAGGTACGCCGTCTCCATCGAGGACGAGAGCGCCAAAGTCAATATCAACACCGCCGGCAATCCCGAGCCGCAATCTCTCGTCTGGAAACAGCGACAGCAGCTCGGATTTAACACCGCCGAGGTTGATCTCGGCGTCATTTTCGAGAACCTCGGCGACCTCTTCTCCGGGGTACTGAACCTCACCTCCCGCTATCCGGAGAACGTCAGCGACCAAACCGCTCTGGATGTGGTTGCCTGGAGATACGGCCGCAGGAGTTCCTTCGACCACATTAGCCCCGGCGCGCACGGTGACGATAACCACACCTCCAGCATGCCCCAATTCATGCAGCAGGACTCCAACGGCATAGACGACGATGGGGACGGCCTCATAGACGAGACGAGCGGCCCCGATGTGGCCGATAGGGACGAGAAGCAAGATGAACCGGGCGAGTTCGATCCCTACGAGCCGATGGCGATAACGGCCCCGGGGCAGCTTCGGACAGGAGAAAACGGCGTTACGGGGAACGACACGCCATACCTGACGGTCTCACAGATTAAGATGGCTGAAAGCGTCACGAAGGCCCCCAAGTTCTCCATCGAGAATAAGCTCTATCCTTCGCTCCTCCCATACATCACCGTCTATTCCCAGGATCTCAATCGCTTCAGCAACAGGGACATCCCTGGCAGCAGCGGCGACATAAAATGGTACGTGCGAGAGAATATAGCGCGCTGGCTCAACGGCGGCCCCATCGCGGTTTACACGTCGCTCAAATGGATGCAAAATAAAGGCATTGCGTTCACCTCCACAAAGAAGGAGACCCTCGAAAGGATAGCCGTCAACATCTACGATTTCATTGACCGCGACTGGTTTCCCACCTGGTACGGGGGCGCGGAAGGCGGCCTTGGCGTCGAGCCGACGCTCTACCTCAACGAGGTGGAGGCCACCCCCCCGTGGGTGCCGGGAGACGGATTCGAGGGGCACTACGAGGATTACGGAGAGTTCATCGAGATATGGAACCCGTATGACATAGCTTTCGATGTGAGGCGATACAATATCAAGATGGGCGGGGCAGTCGTAGCCATCGCGGACATGGATCTGCGCGGCCCAACAACCGTCGCGCCTCACAGTTTCTTCGTCATCGGCGATACACTCGGCGATAAGGTGGACATCGGCGAGGGAAAGCGCCTGGCGAATCAAACGCTCTCCGGATACCCGCTCGGCTGCCAGGCCTATGCGCCTCTCAAGCTCTCCGACGGTTCCCTTTCCCTGGAGCTCGAACTGAGGCTCGACGAATCGCACGTGCGGGTCGTGGAGACACATTCCAACATATCCACCGGCCCCGGCGGGGCGGCCGAGGTGGGGGCGCAGGTAACCGCCCAGAAAAACGATCCCCGCATGCCAGACTGGTACGTCCCTCGCATGACCCTCGGTACCGTCAACGCCAGCCTCAGTAGCACCGGGAACGTTTACAGGCATTTCTACATGCCTGGCGTCAGGTCGCGAGAGAGAGATAACTCATTCGATACAAACGATGCCCTCGACCTGGCCCACGCCGGCGGACTTACAAGCATCGGCGAGCTGGGGATGGTTCACCGAGGCGAACACTGGCAGTCGCTCGATTTCACCGGGCAGTCATCTACCAGCGACCATTCCAAGGACGTCAGGTTGCTCGACCTCCTGACCATGCCGTATCCATACGAGTACATGCCGGTGGCCATCGGCGACCCGCTGCCGGCGAGGGAGGCGGTCCCCGGGCGCATCAACATCAACACCGCTCCCCCGGAAATCCTCCTCGGGCTGAACTGGCGGCCAATGTTTGACGAGTTCGGATGGCCCCCCGCCTTGCGCTACGCGATGATAAAGTACATCATAGAGGAAAGACAGAACACGCCTTTCAAAAACCTTGCCGATGTCGCCACGCGTATGGCGAGATTTCCCTTCCGCGGAGGCGCCTCCGAGGCTAAAGAAGAAGCCTTTATGAAATACAACGCGAATCTGATAACCACCAGGTCGAACATTTTCAAGGTTACTGTGCTGGCGGAGGTTTTCGATAGGACTGGAAAAAAAGTCGTGGCAAACCGCAAGCTCGAGGCGGTAGTTGACCGGGGATTCACCCCCGGCAGGCTGGGCGGAAGAACGTATGAACCGTCGGTAAGTCAGGCCGACGTGAAGCTTGCGGAGACCGCTCAGGTGCTGTATTACCGATGGCTGACGGAGGATTGAGCGAGTTGCGGAGCAAAATGCCCGTCGTGGGAGCCGTCGCTCTCGGGGCAAAAAAGAAGTTGACACGGTAATGCGTTGCTGGTAGCTTCGTGCCGTAAATCATGGGGAGGTTCAGGGCTAACGCTTCCGCGCGAGCCCGCGGCCCAGGAAGACCACGCAGGACAGACGAACAGAAAAGCAGTGCTGCTTTCCGCGGAATTATCCTTAGAGGTGTTCGTCGCCTGGACGACATGCGGCCGCGATGGTCTTGAGCCGCGAAAAAGCGATCTTTCGGCCGGGCGCCTCGTTGTCGCCGGAATAACCGGCCGTGTAGGGTTTATCCTACATTTTCGGTAATTCTCCTGGTGCGCGCCTCGCGGGGAGACTTATTGAAAAACCCTACACAACCCTACATGTGATAGGGGTGCAGTCAGACCAAGTTGAATTTCTCGGCGTGCTGCCTCTGAGATAGTGGGGAGGTGAAGCTGAAGCCGGACAACGTTTGAAATGAGAAAGTGGTTTAAGGGTCGCCAGTCTGATAAGCTTGTTACCGGACTTGTTCAAATACCTTTAATATGAACCCCGGCGGTTCGCCGGGAAGGTCTATCGCTGGTGACCCCATGAAAAAAAAGAGAGATAGAAGTTTCGCACTGGGCGTGTCGGCCGGGCGCCTTGCGTTGATTTCCGGCGTTGCGGCGTGTTTCGCTGCTTCAACAGTTTTCACGACGTGCGATTGTCAGCAGCGGGCGAGGCCCGCGGCTGTTCGCGCGGCGGTAGCCGCTGCTCCTGCTCGCAGGACAGTGGAGATCGAGTCGCTGACAGTTGACTACCTTCCGAACAACGCCACCACCCGCCTGTCGGACATGGGTTACTCAACCCCCCGACGTGGGAGCTGGATGCGAATACTAATCCAGTTCACGACCTACCCCGACTGGGTTGATGACGTTCGCTTCGATTGCTACGTGCTCCTCCGCGAAACCAACCGCAGGACGATGCTCGCCGGTTCCGTAACCTGTGTGAACGTCCAGGCCGGGAGGCGGCACCTCGCCTCCCTTTTCATCCATCCCAATCTCCTGGAAAGGTACGGCAGGAGGGTCGAAGCCGTCGCCGTGGAATGCCATTACCAGAACAGCCCCGTCACCGATTACTCTATTCCGCGGACCAACCGGAAGTGGTGGCAGGAATACACAGGTCTTTCCGACACGATGGTCAACTGGTTCTACACCCCCTTCTTGAGGGATGGAGCTCAGCGATACGAGCAGATCAAAATCGGAAGGCAGCGCTTTTAGGAGGAATGAAAGGCAATGGGTAAGTGTGTCGTAGCTTTCGACGCGGGTTCCTCGCTGTTGAAAATGGCGGTCTTCTCTGCGGAGCGAAATCGCATCCAATTGACCGATTTTGACGTGTCGCCGATCTCCGCTCCTGTGGACGCCTCCCTCGATGAAAAGAGCCGCCTCCTTACCCGCCAGATGAAAGCGAACCTTGCCCTCAAGAAAATCAAGGCCCCCAGCGTGCTCGTTTCAATATCGGGGCAGTCCGCCTTCACCCGCTTCGTGAAATTGCCCGCCGTAGAGGAGGCGAAGGTCAGCCAGATTATTCGATACGAAGCCCAGCAGCAGGTGCCTTTCCCCATTGACGACGTCGAGTGGGACCATTTCATCATCGGCAAAACACCCGCCGGAGAAATCAACATCGTCCTCGTCGCCGTGAAAAACGACATCATCACCCCTTTCGTTAGCGAATGCAAGAAGGCAAGGCTCGACTTGACCGTCGTGGACGTGGCGCCTCTCTGTATCTACAACTGCTTGCGGCACACTGAGCAAGAGTTCGCGGAGTGCACCGCGGTCATTGACTTCGGCGCCCGAGTGGCAAACCTCATCATCAGCGAAGGCGATGACCTCTGGGCCAGAACCATTCCCATCGGTGGGGACAACATCACCGCAGGCATCGCCAAAGAGCTCAACATCGAGCCCGCCGACGCCGAGAAACTAAAGCAGAGCGTCTGGGTGCCGGGCACCTCCGGCGGTCAACCTCAGGACGCCACCGAACAACAGCTAAAAGCCGCCAGCGTCGTCGCCTCCTTTACCAATCGAATGATGGCGGAACTCTCCCGGTCCGTCGGCTTTTACCGCAGCCAGCCCGGGCACTCCGCCATCAAGAGAATCCTGCTTTGTGGAGGAAGCTCTCGGCTTCGCAACTTCAAGGAGCTCCTATCGGATAAGTTTAAGGTGGATGTGGGCTGGCTGATGCCCTTGAAAAGAGTCCAGGTCGCTCCCAGAATAGACAAGGAGCAACTCAACCAGTTTACCGATGTCCTTGCCGGCGCCGTAGGGCTCGGCTTACGCGGCGCGGAAATGGGAAGAATCCGCATCAACCTCCTTCCGAAATCAATCGCCCGTCAAAAAGAGCTGTCCAAGAAAAAGGCCCTTCTCATAGCTGCTGGTTGGCTTCTTGTGGCATCGTTGATGCTGCTCGGCTTCGCTAAAAAGATGGCTCAGGGGGACAATTCAGAAACGTTCAACCGCGTCGTGAGTTCCCTCAACACAAACCTCGGTGGAATTCTGCCCAGCGGTCCCACCTACAAAGAGAATGCGGAGAAACTGGAGTCCGTCTTCGCGCAAAAGTCCGCGGTGGCGGCCAAAATCAGCGTCATCGAGGGCCAGATATCGAGCGTGGAGAAAAAAGTGAAAGCCATCGGCGAGGTCCAGGATGCCAGGGAGTACTGGGCACGGTTCATCGAAGCTCTCAAGAACACGAAAAGTGAGGTCGCCGGGAGCGGGAAAAAGAATTACATCTGGGTGACCTATCTGAGAGTAACATCTTCACAGTCCGAGATGATGGAGTACATGCCGGAATTGGAGAACATGCCGAGGGGAATGTACGCCGAATCCGCCACGTCGTATCGCAGGACTGCCAGCAGCTCATCCACCAGGAGCACCGGAGCCAGAAGAAGGGGGCCCGACACTCGCCCGTGGGTGATTATCCGGGGATACGTGAAGATTCCCCCGCAGATGGCTGGGGACGAAAGAGAGGCTGCTGCTCGAGCGGAGCTCTTCATGAAAGCCCTCCAGGCGATGGGCGAAAGGCTCGCCTGCACAAAGAACCATAGCTTCCGCGAGGACAAGGATACCGGTTACCTCTTTCCCGTCTCCGCTGATACCGGCCCCGCGAAGGCTTATAGATACATGTGGGATGAGGCCGAAAAGGAAGTGGTTCTCGAAGGGCTTGCGCCTACCGCATCGGAGACCGCTAAAGGAGAGGAAAGCTCCGCCGCAGCCGAGAAGTGGCAAGAACTTGCCAGATACAAACCCCGTAAAAAGCCGGAGTGGATTGGCGGCGGCTCCATCCAGGGGGCAAACTTGGACATTCCATGCCCCATTGAACTCGCCCGCACCGGCGACTACCGCAAAGCCAAGAAGCTCAGCCGAACAGACGGCTACCTCGACGAAGTCCGCGTCAGGTGGCTTGAGCTCAAGACCTCGAAGCTCGCCAGGGTCACCATAATCGCGAAGTTCGCCGACGAGTTTGACTATCCGCATAAAAGCGAGATGTTATGAAACGCTTAAAAGGAAGTTACGGTGTACACATTTCAGTCGGTATCCTCGTTTTGGCTATAGCTGGCTCCGCCTTCTTCTATAAAAGGGAGTCCGCCAAAGCCAAAAACCTCAAAGCCAAGGTTACCGACTGGAGAGAAAACCTCAACGCCGTCCTTCTCGGCATCCCAACCGAAGAGCACAGGCAGCACCTCGAGGAACAAAAAAAACAGATTGACGAAACCTACAAGAAAATTGTCAGCGAGGCGCTTTCCTGGAACTATGTCCCAAAGAACATCAGCGGGCTCGACTTCCAGGGGAACATGCTGACCACCACCCGCATCATCAAGGATACCGCCCAACAGCACAGCATCCTCATCCTACCCAAGGCCGAGTACCTGGGCTTCGAAGAATATGCCACCGCTACCCCCGGACCTGACGATAACGCCCAGCAATTGCAGAGAGAGTTCTCTGCCGCCATTGATATTGCTCAGCTTCTCATCGCCAGCAATGTCTATTCCATCGAGCGAATGACACGCGGCGATGACGCGCTAATGTTAGGAAGCCAGACAGCTAAGAGAACCAGGTTTTTCACCCCCGAGATCACGCGGACCACAATAAGAAGTTCCAAGTATGACTTCTACACCACGGTGCCGTTTCGCGTCGAGTTCTCGTGCACGTACCCTTCGCTGGCTTTCTTCCAAAAGAGCTTGCTCACCCCGGACAAAGTTGGCATGGGAAAAGAGCGGCTGCCTCGCAACTTCTTCATCGTGAATGACATGTGGTTCAAGGTCCAGACCCTCCGGGAGGAGGGGCCAGAGGCTCTCAAGTCCGCCCTGGAGACGACTCGCACCGCAACCTACGCCATGACCGGGGCGATAGGGACAAGGGAAATCGAGCTCCCCGACGACCTGCCGGACGCGGAAGGCTTGTTGCGGACACAGGGTGAACGCGCCGTGTGGTTCTTCAAGCAATGGCGAACCTATCTTCCAGAACAGAAAGAGATATACCGCATTGACTTGAAACTCAGGCAACAGATTTCCGAGTCGGATAAAGCAACCTTCAGGGCAAAGCGAGACCGCATGATGAAAGAGCTCGCTTACAGGAAACTGGAGGGCAGGGGACCGGAATATAGCATCCTCGAGGTCAACATGCTGATTGACTTTGTCCAGTTCAACGACAAGTTGGTCGCCGAGCTCGAGCCGGCGCCGGCAAAACCGACACGTTCCGTCTCTCTGACGGCAACGACAAAGTAAGCTTGGAGGAGTGAATCGCCCATGGCGGCTGATTACAAGAAGCTGCTTATCAAGTACATAGACAAGGTAGTTTTCGTGGCCTTCCTCATCTTTTTCGGGTGGCAGGCGTTCAAGTTTGTCACAATGACCACCCCTGCCGAGATGGAGACCATACCGCGAGCCCCGAAAGAATCCTTTGGCACGGAACCTGCCCTCGCCGAGGCGAAATTCGCTCTCCAGAACTTCAAGAATCCCATAGAGCCCGACGCCAGGCACGACCTCACCACCGACCCCGACAAGATCGAGCCCAACCCCAATGAAAAGCAGTGCCCCCGCTGCGGATGGATCGTTCTCCGAAGGGTGGTGACCTGCCCAAAATGTCATTACAGTTGGACAGGGGTGGAGCCACCCCCCCCTGACAATGGCAATAGGCTTCCTCCACCCGTCGAAGGTATCCCCTTCAGGGTCTTGTCCGCGGGGCTCAAACCGGTTGACATCCTCTTCAAGGGCATTTGGCGCAAGCCGGGAGGCGCCGGAACCGTCCTCCAAATTAACTTTGCGGACAACACGCGGACTGCCATGGTTCCGGAGGGCGGCTTGTTCCAGGACTACAGGCTTTTTGACCTGAGAGAGGAAGAAGTCATGTACAAGGCCCCCGGCATCCCCGCCTATCCGAAAAAGGTCCTGTTCGTGACCATGCAGAAAAAGGGTGGCGACCCTATTCGTGTACAAAGAAACGAGACCGTCAAGGAAGATGTCGCCGTCGCTACTCTCCAGGCCGTGAAGGGGCAGTGGCGCATCGAGCACAAAGGGAAAGCCGTCGGCAAGGGTCAGAACACATTCGACGTTTATCCGGGAGATACCATTATAGATATGGCGGATCAGACGATAACTTTCGAGGTTTTGAGGATTACGGGCGCCGCAATCATCCTCAAAGACCAGGATGGGAAAGAACATGAGCTCCCCGCTTGAACCTGACAGGAGGGTTTCTTGCCGATGCTGAGAAAGGCGGTGACAGCGCACCTCTTTCTGTTGTTAGCCATCGTGCTCGCTGGGCGAGAGGCATCACCCGCCTCCCCCCCCACGCAAGTCACAGGGCAGCGTGTCGTGAGCGCGCGCAACACGATTTTCAGCCCCCGGCATCGGCTCCTCCGGCTTATCCCGGAGGTGAACTTCAACGAAGCGGAGCTTCCGGAGATTCTGGCTTTTCTATCTCAGGAGGCCGGGGTCAATATCGTCATAAGTCCATTAGCCTACGTTCGCGTCGCAGCCCCCTTCGCCTCCGGCTCACCCACTGCCGCCGCAAAAAAGACACAGTTCCTCGGCGCCCCAGAAGGCGCCTGCCAACAGAAGCCGCGTGAGATACCCGCCGAGGGGAGACCGTCTCTGCCCGGAATGCGAGGGATTACTCTCCGCCTGAAAAACGTTCCATTGAAGGTTGTGTTGAAATATGTTTTAAGTTATAAAAACTTGAGGTATATTGTAGAAGATTATGCTATTGTCATTGCCCCGATGGGGTGGGTTAGGCTGGAGGCGTTGACCACGCAGGTTTTTCGGCTGAGAACCGGCAGTTTCGACCGACTCAGACCGACGCGACAAGCAGCGGGCCGGCTTTTCTAAAGCTTTCGCAATCCCGTCGGAGCGAGAACAGCCGCCTTGAGGGCAAGGCGGACATTAGGGCTTACCTCGAAACAGAATATAAGCTTGAGCGTGGCGGACATCGGCCGCAGGGAACAATCGAAAGGAGACCGAGATATTATGAAAGCTACGGCAATATGGGTGGTGATCGTGGCTTCAGCCGTTGTGGCTTTTGGCTTGCGCGGGGTGGCGTTTGGAGAAGACGCGAAACTCCCCCCCTCCGACGAAGTAACCAAGGCCGCCGAAGCGATAGCGGCCGAGGTCGAGCAGGATAAAGCCCTCAAGGACCAGGAAAGAAAGATAGAAGCCGAGAAGCACTTCGACGCCGCAAAGCAAGCCTCCGCGGCAGAGAGCTATGTCATCGCCATCGAGGAATTGACAGCGGCTGTCGCTGCTGACCCTGAAAACGAGAGCTATAAGGAAGCCCTCAAGAACGCAAGGATCATGCAGATCAACGCCATGCTTTCCCCAAAAAAGGTCGCCGAGGCCAAGAGCCTTTGTGACGAGTTCCTCACCGACTATCCGGGAAACGAGGCGGTTGCTCGGTCCAGGAAGCAAGCCGTCGAGCAGCTCCAAAACCCACCCGTTCCGGAGGGAGAGGAGGGTCAGATACCCCCACCCCCCACAGAACAAGTCCGGCCCACCGCCGAGCAGCTCGTCGCGGAAGCCCAAGACTCTATCCTGAAGAAAGATTACAACAAAGCCATGGATAAACTGCTCGAGGCCCGCCAGCTTAGTCCCTTTGACGTCAGCATTAATAAGAAGATCAAGAGCCTTCAGCTAAAGCTGACTCAGCATCAGCGCGCCTACTACGAGGCGTTACGGGAGGAATTGCTGACTCAGGTTTACGAGGCGTGGACCATCAGACCGCGTCGAGCAGTTAGGGGCGAGGGGCCTGTGATTGCAGCGGCTGAGACAAAACCCAGCGCTTCCCGAAGGGAACTGTTGAAGAAGCTCGAGACCATCATCCCAGAGGTCAAGTTCGAGGATGCCAAGCTGACCGAGGTAGTTGATTTTCTCTCGCGGGAGGCAGACGTCAATATCTTCATACACCCCGTAGTCTTTCAGGGAGGTTACAGCACGCCGGCGCCCGGCGTTGGCCTCGAGACGACCACGCGCTTTCCCGGAGGCCCCACAACCGTTCCCGGGATGCCCATGACCGTGCCCGGCGCCATCCCCGGAGCCGTCACACCCGGCACCTATCCCTCCGGCACAGGGGCTTATCCCTCGACCTCTGCCGTCCCCGGCGTCAGCCCCTCCGGAATGTCCCCCGCGATGGGCGAGACAACTTCTCCCATGGGAACGTATATTCCGCCGGCGGGCGACGTCGGTATCAAACTCCACCTGAAGAATGTCCCCCTGAAAGCGGTCCTCAAGTACGTTCTCCAATGGCAAAGGCTGAAGTACGTCATCGAGGATTACGCCATTCTCATCGCCCCCAGAGACTATGTCGCCCCCGAATCTCTCGAAACCCACATATTTCGTCTCGCCACGACGGGAATCGGAATTATCGAGCGCCCGGAGCTGTCAATCAGACCAGGAGGGTCACTGCAGGGACCGACTGACGCCAGTAGAGGCGGACCCAGCACCGATTATACCACGGGCCTGGGCCCTGTGGAAGGTGGAGGCCCGGCCCCCGAGACAATCAAGGACTTCCTCCTCCAAAGCGGAGTCGCCTGGCCCAGCTATGGACTATCCGGAGGAAGCAGTATCACATACATCAGAACGACCGGCACCCTCATCATCACCAACAGCCCTACCAATATGGTCCTCATTAAGGAGCTGGTTAGGTTATGGGACCAGCCCGCCCTCCAGGTCGAGATCGAGGCCCGGTTCGTCGAAATCCTTCACACCCGATGGTTCGAGAATTCTTTCGAGCTGGGAATGCTTTCCCCACTGATCTTCTCCAAGAAAGCAAAAGGAGGGCCGGTTCCGTCGGGGGTCAGACGCAGCTACCAGGCCGAGATGCACCCCGAGAGGGGAACGCGATACTTCCCTCAACTTCTTCCCATGGAATTTCCGACCCCCGACGCAGACCAGATACTTTCAATTCGCGGCATAATGACCGAGCCTGATTTCCAGTTCGTCTGGCACGCCATAGACCAGAAAGACTGGTCTGACCTCCTCTCCGCTCCGAGGGTCACAACTATCAGCGGGCAGCAGGCGCAGATCGAGGTCGTGCAGGAGCTAACCTACCCGACCGAGTATGACACCGAGACCATCAATATCGGCGGCGGCCTTGGGGGACAGACCGACCTCATCTCCGGCGAGGTTTTCATGGTCACTCCCGGAAACTGGGAGAAGAGGGACGTTGGCATCATCCTGAACGTCACCCCTACCGTTAGCGCCGACGGCAAGATGATCAGCCTCGTGCTCATGCCGGAAGTGACCGACCTCGTCAAGTGGATCAATTACGGCAATGAGATTTATCCGATAAACCAGCCGATCTTCGAGTCGCGAAACGTCACCACCTCCGTCTATGTCAACGATGGAGAAACCATCGTGCTCGGCGGCTTGATTACGGATAAGACCACCACGTATGAAGACAAGGTGCCCTTGCTCGGGAGCATCCCCTTCGTCGGGCGATTCTTTAGAACCGCCATCGAAACAAGCTCCAAGGCTAACCTCATCATCTTTGTCACCGCCAGGCTCATAACAGCCACGGGCATTGAACTTTCTCAGCAGCGCGCCGTCACCGAGGAACAGGCCAGACACCTCCAAAAGAAGCTCAGAGAAAGAAAAGAAGGAGTCGGTGAGCTCGCCCCGGGCGTAGGCACCACCGGGATTATCGAGTAGAATGACATAGTTCCCGCCTCGGCAGGCGGGCGGTTGCGATTCTTCCATGCGGACCGGGCTGTCGGCAGCGCATTCCCTACGGGGCGCTACTCGGCGGCAGTGGCCGTTTCGACTGTCTCCCACTTGAAGCGCTTTCGCGATTTTTCCCGAGACGGTTGTTCACTTAGCGACATTTCTCGCGGGGCGTTTACGCGTGCGCCCCTCGGCGAAGGAGTTATGACCGGGGGGTATTCTCCAATGGCGCCGACCGCGATTGCGTCCGAAAAATGACCTGCCTCTCATCGGGCAGGGCCGAGCAAGCCGTTCCCGATAACCTGTTGCCTAAGCCGCAGCGTCCTATTTGCGCTTTTTCTTGACGGCTTTTCTCCCCGCAAACCACCGAAAGGGCTCGGTTGAACGCTGACTCGGCTGGTCCTGAGCACTGGAATCGCCATGGCACAGAAAAAAACTCTCTTTGTCATTGATGGGGCCTCATACGCCTATAGAAGCTATTATGCTATTCGGCAGCTCTCCAACTCCCGTGGCACGCCCACGAACGCCGTTTTCGGCTTCGCGAAAACCCTGAGAAAATTAATCGCCGATTTCTCGCCCGATTACCTGGTCGTCGCCCTTGACGTCCCCGGCCCGACATTCAGGCACGAGAAATACGAAGAATATAAGAGCCAGCGCAAGCCCATGCCCGACGATTTGGCTATACAGATGCCGCTTATCAAACAGCTCATCTCCGCTTTCCGGATACCGGTCACGGAGCAGCAGGGCTTCGAGGCTGACGACATCATGGGGACCTTTGCCGTACAGGGGAAGAGAGCCGGCCTCGAGGTTTACCTGGTCACCGGCGATAAGGACATGTTCCAGCTCGTCAACGACGACGTGAGAATCCTTCACACACACAAGGACAACAAAGTTTACGGCGAGAAAGAGGTCAGGGACAAGTTCGGGGTAGAGCCGCGTCTGTTCGTGGATGTCCTCGCCCTGGCAGGGGATTCCTCCGATAATATCCCCGGCGTCCCCGGAGTGGGGGAGAAAACCGCCTTAAGCCTTGTGAGGGAATTTGGGGACCTCGAATCCGTCCTCTCCAATATTGACAGGATTTCGGGAGAGAAACGGAGACAGAACCTGAGGGACCACGCCCAAACGGCCAGGGTATCCCGCGAGCTGGCGGTGATAGATACCGATGTTCCCGTTCATCTGGACCTGGAGGCCGCAGAGTTCCAGGGACCCGACAAGAGCAAGCTAATCGCTCTTTACTCGCAGCTCGAGTTCCGTGGCCTCCTCGACCAAATGGTCGAGGAGAGGGAGGATTTTCACGGCGATTATCGGCTGGTCGCCACTCGGGAAGGCCTTATATCCCTGCTCGAGGAATTGAGCCAAGCTGAGGAACTCGTAATTTCTGTCCAAACCGCAGGCGTTGACCCTTTCGCAGCGGAACTGCTCGGCGTCTCCATCTCCCCCCGAGAGGGCCTCGCCTACTATCTCCCCTCCAACGCGAGATTGAGCGCCAGCGAAGTTGTTGCCGCACTCAAACCGCTCCTCGAGCGAAAGGACATACGAATTATTGGGCAAAACATGAAGTTCGACATGCTGGTTCTCGCCCGGCACGGCCTCGAAATTGAATCTCCCGCTTTCGATACGATGGTGGCGGCGTACGTCCTCAACCCCACGAGACAGACCTTCAGCCTCGACAGCCTCAGTGTTGAGTACCTCAAGCACAAAAAGACGCCGATTTCAGACCTCATCGGCACAGGCGCTCGCAAGATAAGCATGAGGGAAGTCCCTACCGAGAAGATTCGTCGCTACTCCTGCGAGAATGCCGACATGATTTTCAGGTTGAAGGCGATCCTTGTGGATGAGTTGAGGGAAAGGAACCTCGACGAGCTTTTCCACGAAATGGAAATGCCGCTCATCCCCGTTCTGGCTCGCATGGAGAGAAACGGCGTCTTCCTTGACCGCCAATTCCTCAATGAGATGTCACGCGAGTTTCGACAGCGACTGGAAGAGCTCAGCGCCAGCATCTATCAATTGGCGGGGGAGACGTTCAATCTCGATTCTCCCAAACAACTATCCAGGGTTTTGTTCCAGAAGTTGGGGTTGCCGGTCCAAAAGAAGACGAAAACCGGCGCCTCAACGGATGTTTCGGTCCTGGAGAAGCTTGCGAGGTTGCACGACCTGCCAAAAACGCTTCTTGACTACCGGCAGCTCGCTAAGCTAAAATCAACGTATATTGACGCATTGCCCGTCCTGATCAACCCCAGGACGGGAAGAATTCACACTTCCTTCAACCAGGCCGCTACCGCGACGGGCCGGCTTTCAAGCTCCAATCCCAATTTGCAGAACATTCCTGTTCGCACGGAGCTCGGTCGGCGCATTCGGCGAGCGTTCGTCCCGGGAAAGGAAGGGTGGCTGCTTTTATCAGCGGACTATTCGCAGGTTGAACTGAGGATTTTTGCCCACCTCGCCCGAGAAGAAGCCATGATTGAGGCCTTTCAACGCGGGGAGGATATTCACGCCTACACGGCGTCGCTGATGTATGGAGTTCCTGTCTCCGAAGTGAGCTACGAAATGAGATACCGTGCGAAAGCGGTCAATTTTGGCATAATTTATGGTCAGCAAGCATACGGGTTGTCCTTACAGTTGCACATTTCTGTCTCCGAGGCGACTTCGTTCCTCCAGCACTACTATGCCAGGTACCCTGCTGTGAAGCGGTACATGGAGGAGACCGTCGCTCTCGCAGAAAAAACCGGCTTCGTCACCACTCTCTTCAACCGAAGAAGGGAAATCCCTGAGCTCAAGAGCAGAAGTTCGACTGCCCGTCAAAACGGTAGGCGAATGGCCATTAATTCGCCTATCCAGGGCTCCGCAGCCGACATCATCAAAGTGGCGATGATAAATATTGATAGGCGGCTCGAGGAGATGGAATTGAAATCTCGCATGATAATCCAGATTCACGACGAATTGGTTTTCGAGTCGCCCGAAGACGAGCTCGAACGGTTGCGCCGGATGGTGGTCGAGGAAATGGAATCGGTCAAGGAGCTAACCGTCCCCCTCAAGGCGGACACCAAGGTCGGTACGAATTGGGCGGAGATATGAACGGCGCCTTCGAGCTTTTGTTCCGCAACCCGTCCGCCCGCGATGTCCGTGTACGGCGCGTTCGCCTCAAGTGGATTGCAGGGCTGACAAGCCGGTTCGCCGAGTTGATAGACCGCGGCGCGCGCCCTGGCAATCCGGGCGCGGCGGATAGCACCCATTGACAGCTAAAGTGGCTCTTTCGCTAAGAATTACACGGGAGTCGTTTCCCGGTGGAAACTCGAGAAGGCTCGCCCGCAGCACACGGGCAAATATCGTTTGTAGAAGGAGGGTCCCAAGTCGCCGAAAAAGGGAAAAGGAACGAGATTAGAAGCCGTCGCCGGACTCGGCTGATTGTTTACTCGTCCTTGCTTTGCATTTACGCCTTAGGGGTGATTTTACGGTGGGGCATCGTCGCTTGTCTCGCGGACTATCACGGCGACCTCGCGTTCACCCTCGAAAGCGCCATGCTCTTTCACTACGCGGATGTTTATGCCGAGGGGGGAGAGATTCCCTCGCTTGATAAACGCGCGCAATACCCCGAGGGCCTGGAAGTTACCCGGAAGCTCTCTATCGGAAAAGGCATCGTCGCCGCCTCGGTTTTCAAAGTGCTGGGGAAACCCGGCTCGTTCCGGGGATTTGTGAGGCGGTTCGACGCTGCGTGGTTCTGCATCGGCATCGTCGCGGCGTTTCTCCTGGTTCGGGAGATGGGCGGCGGCGGCTTGGGCGGCTTGATGGCGGCTGCCTTTTATGCGGTGTCGCTGCCTTCGGTGGTTCGCTCGACGGGAGTGGAGTTTAGCAGGGAGAACTTCACGCTGCCGCTGATTTTCTTGCATTGGTGGCTGATGGTGCGGGGACGGACGCGCGAGAAGCTGTTGTTCTCCTCCGTTGCGGCAGGAGTGCTTCTCGCTCTCGCTGCGGCGACCTGGGACGTGACGCAGCTTTACATCCTGTTGATAGGTGTTTTCGCCGCATTCAGTTTGCTCTTTGGAAAAGGCGACTATCGGTTGCTCCGCGGGTTTTTGCCCGGCGTGGCATTTCTGGTGGTTGCCGGCGTAACCGTGCCGTACCTCCGGGAGCACAGGTTCCTTTTCTCATGGGGAATGCTGGTCTGGTACAGCTTAGCGGCGGCTTTTCTTTCGAGAGCGTTAGCCCGCGGGCGCGCTCCGGTTTTGCCGAAAGTGGTGTTTCTGGTGCTTCTCGGTTCTCTGACGGTGCTGGTCATCGGTCAGACCGCTTACCCGGGGACCTACTCGCATTTCGCGAGTCTGTTTCTGGCAAAGCTGAAATACCTAAATGTCAAGCCGCTCAACCCGGCAAAGCTTTCTTACGAGGCGAGAATGTTGTGGACGCCAGCTCTGCATTCGGCGACATCGCGGTTCCTGGGGAGGCGCCCGATAAGCGATTTCGGTGTGTTGTTTCTGCTGGGCGCGGGGCCGCTTCTACTGCTGTTGAGGTCGCTGTTCAAGAGAAATGTGAGCGATAGCGAGAAGGCGCTACTTTTCTGGCTCGTGGTTTTCTTCGTGCTGTACGTGCTCTTTGTCAGGATGGAAGTCTTTCTGGTCTTTTTCATGTGCTGTCTCATCGGATTGGGAGTGCGGTACGGTACAGATTTGTTTCAGAGGAAAGCCGCCAGGACGGCTGCCGTCATCGTATGGTCGCTCGCAGTTCTGGCGGGTCTCGCGGCGGAGGCGGACACATATTCCACCTTCAGGAAAATATATAGGGTCGCTGGCACCGGCAGCCCCTATGCCGCCAATAAGGTGCTGGTCAAATGGTTTGAGGACAATACGGAAGAAGATGCTGTCGTGCTTGCGAATTTCACTCTCGAGCCGACGATCTTCGCGTACTCACGGCGGGCTATCGTCCTCCACCCCAAATTCGAGTCGAAGAGGATGCGAGCGAAGGTGAAGCAATACCTTCAAGCCCTTTTCAGCAAAAACGAAAAAGACCTTCATGATTTCTGCGTCAGGTACGGCGCCAATTACTATGTGCTTCATCCGGGCGTCTTCGCCGGGCCACGGTACAAAGACTGGATTTACTCGCATCGCTATATGCTTGACCGGGCGGAAGTGCAACCCCAATACGCCAGCCTCGCCATGCGAGACAACTCGGACAGACTCCAGTATTTCAAAAAGATTACGGACGTGGCTATGAAGGGTGACCCTTTCGGCTTCTTCTACCGCGTGTTCAAGGTGGTGTCAGAGGAGGAAATAGCTCGTGCTGCACGGCACGTCCGAGCTGCCCGCCTGCTGCTTGGTGACGACCCGGCTAAGGCCGATAAGAAGTCCCTTCGGCAGGCGGAAAAAGAGCTGCTTGTCGCGGTTGGCCTTTTCCCCGGCTGTGCGGAGGCTCATTCGGTTTTGGCCACCGTCTATCTCCTTAGAGGAGAGCGCCGAGAAGCCAGCCAGCAGATTGAGCGGTGCAAACAAATTCTTGCGGACAGAGGAGAATGATCAGGGTTGGACTAACCGGCGGGTGCTGTACCGGCAAGAGCACTGTCGCCGAAATGTTTTCTCGCGTCGGGGCGGAGGTCGTCAGCGCCGACCGCATCGTCCATCGCCTCCTGCGGGAGGATGAAGAAGTCAAGACGGGCGTTCTGGCGGCCTTTGGCGAGGGAGTGCTGGCGAATGATGGCTCTATTGACAGAGGAAAACTCGCTGCCATCGTCTTCACCGATAATCTGAGCCTGACCAGGTTGACCGCTGTCATTCATCCGAAGGTCTGGCGAGAGATGGCGCGCCTGTTTGAAGAAGTGGAACGGCGGGGCGCACACGAGATTTGCGTAGCCGAGGTCCCTCTCCTTATCGAGGAAGGAGCGATTCACCTCTACGACGTGGTCGTCGTGGTTACGGCCGGTTACCGGAACCAGTTGGCGAGATTCCTCCAAGGAGGCGGAAAGTCCAAAGAGGACCTTGACAGAAGAATCGCAAACCAGATGGATCTGGCGGAAAAAGTGAAGCTCGCGGATTACGTCATAGATAACGATGGTTCCCCCGAGCAGACTTTTGCAGAGGTCAAGAACATCTACGAGAATATTCGCCTTCGGAAAAGCCGGCGCCTTTACGATTCCTCGCCGGCGGCGACAGGCGGCGATGCACCAGGGAAAACCAACAAAGGAAAAACAAGGTCCGAAAGATAGTCTTTTCAGAGGAGGAAGTTTCTATGGACATGGTCAAACTCCAGGAAATGAAAGTCACCGAGCTCAATAAGTTGGGCAAGAGCCTGAAAATAAAATCCATGGGCAGCATGAAGAAACACGAGCTTATCTTCGAGATTCTCAAAGCCCAGAGCGAAAAGGAAGGCAATATGTTCGGCGAGGGGGCCCTCGAGATTCTGCCGGACGGCTTTGGCTTCCTGAGGTCCCCCAACTACAACTATCTGCCGTGCCCGGAGGACATCTACGTCTCTCCCTCTCAGATCAGAAAGTTCGACCTTCAAACCGGCGATACCGTCTCCGGAGAGATTCGCCCCCCTAAGGATAAGGAGCGCTATTTCGCCCTTCTGAAGGTGCACGCCATAAACTTCGAGTCCCCGGACAAAGCCAAGGAGAAAACGCTCTTCGACAACCTGACGCCCCTCTTCCCCGACGAAAGGTTTATCCTGGAGACCTCCAGGGAAGAAGTATCCATGAGGGTCATGGACCTCCTCACCCCCATCGGCAAAGGACAGAGAGGGCTGATTGTCGCGGCGCCTCGCACCGGCAAGACCGTCCTTCTCCAGAAGATCGCCAACAGCATCACCACCAATAACCCCGAGGCCTATCTCATCGTGCTCCTCATTGACGAGAGACCGGAGGAAGTAACCGATATGAAGCGCTCTGTCAAAGGGGAAGTCATCAGCTCAACCTTTGACGAAGCCTCCGAGCGCCATATCCAGGTCGCGGAGATCGTCCTCGAGAAAGCCAAACGGCTCATCGAGCATCAAAGAGATGTCGTAATCCTCCTGGACAGTATCACTCGACTCGCCCGCGCCTATAACGCCGTTCAGCCCCACAGCGGCAAAATCATGTCGGGCGGCATTGACTCCAACGCGCTCCACAAACCGAAGCGATTCTTTGGCGCCGCAAGAAACATCGAGGAGGGAGGCAGCTTGACCATCATGGCCACAGCTCTCATTGACACCGGCAGCCGGATGGATGATGTCATATTCGAGGAGTTCAAGGGAACCGGCAACATGGAGCTCCATCTCGATCGCCGCCTCGTTGATAAGCGGGTTTACCCCTCAATAGATATTGAGAGGTCCGGCACCAGAAGGGAAGAGCTTCTCTACGACCCCGCCGAGTTGGAGCACATCTGGTTGTTGAGGAAAGCTCTCAACGGCATGAACCCCGTCGAGTGCATGGAGCTCATTATCGAGAGGTTGAAGAAGACACAAACTAATGCGGAGTTTCTCATCACATTGAAGGCCTGAGCTTGCCAGCCATCCGCCGGAAGCTCTCCCCGGGAACGCCGGTCGCCCCGGTGGCACATACAAAATCAGGCCGCCTACGGCCGTTTCATAGTCTCTCCGTTTGTGCGGCTTAGGTGCTTTTGCTCTCAAGGGACGCGAGGAATAGCCTTTGGATACTGTCGGGTCAGCGAACGAGGATTGTCCGCTGCTCCATCAAGATGTCTGTCATGTCCCATTTCTTCTGCCGGGCAAGCTCCTTGAATGCCCGCCGGAAAATCAGCTTTGCCTCGATTGTAATAGGTCCCGAGTCTTCAGGGGCACGGAATTCGTAATGTGTCACATCCGTCGCGAGAGCGGGGATACGCGTATCTTCTCTCAAGATTATTTGTCGCCAATAAGCCGCCGTGGGCGATATTTCCGTCCAGAGCTCTTCCAAAATCTTTGCATATCCTTTTCCGGGCCGACCGGCGTAGTCGTCGGGGGCGTCGCCCTTCCCGCCCCAGTCCGGAATGAGCTGATTGCTGAGGCATTCCGGCTCTTGCCCGCGGGCATCAATAGCCGATACCACCAGTAAAATGTTGCGAGCAGGATGATCGGTAGGTATATGATGTCCCGCCTTTTCGTTTGTTACCAGGACCTCGACCTTGATTCTCTCGCCGACTCGCTGTGCCCTCACGTTCAGGCTCGCGGTATCCTGCAGAAGCTCCACATCATCAGCCCCCGGCATCCGATGGCTTAATATGCAACCTGCACGACGGCGCGCCCCACCTTTCTCCGGCAGCGCAAAAGTCGTATTCTTCGTTCTCGGCATGTGGCAATCCTGGCAGGTTTTTCCTGTTTCGGGGTCGGAATATGGGCTCGCAAGCCATTCGCCATAGGAGTTGTAAACCTGCACTCCCCAGAACTGGCCGAAGTGACACGGCGCGCAAAAGGCGCTCCGCTTCTGGAGCGGCAGGTAACTCACCCGTCGGGTGACGTCGTCAAACGGTCCGAAGAAAAGCTCCTGTCCTTTTTCCGGGCGATGGAACCGCATCGAAAGCACGCCCGGCATGTTGCCGTGGGGAGCGCGGGTCGCGGGGTCCAGCGTCACACTGCCGATCTTATGGCAGAACTCGCAGAACACGCCCTCGGTCGCAATCCCCGATAACTTGTTGATGTGCACGGCGTAGGCTTGACCCGGTTTGGCGGCAGCAGCCGGAGCGTGGCACGCGGCACAGTTGCCGGCAGTCTCAGGAAAGTCAAGGACATAACCCGGGCCATAATAGGGCTTTTTGGAATCCGGACGCAGGGGAAACCGACCATAATCACGGCTGGAGCCGTAACGGGTAAGCGGACTTTGATTTCCGTCCGTATCGGTGCCTGTGTACATTGTCAGAAAACGAGGATTGACGGCGGACTTGGAGTGCGCATCCTTTTGCCATTCCGCGTAAACGCCCGGCATGCAATGCCCGCAACTCCTTGAGCCCTCGGCGCCTTCTGTCGAGAACCAGTCGTACTGCGGATTGTCCCTGGTGTAGTATCGTTTAAGAGTGATGCGGATATCGCTCGTGCCCGGATGGGCTTCTGTCCACCCAACAAAGTAACCATCTGCCCAGGCGGTGATGGCCAGCTCAGCTTGCGAGGAGAGGTCACTGAGAACGAAAGACCCGTCGTCGGAGGTTGTGGTGTAGTTGTCTGTAGCCTGCACGCGGACGACCGCCCCTGCCACGGGACCCTTCTCATCCTGCACGACGCCAGAGATGCTCTTCGCCCCGCGCTCCTGAAACGACAACACAACTTGTACCAGCCCAGCCGAGCCTGCCAGTGCCAGAATCGCAAGCGTCATCTTCTCAATCGCGCGTGTCATAAGGCGACCATCCCGAATACTGAAACACGCTCAGGCTCATTTCCCAATATCGAGGCGAAAGACTCCTTCACCTTCTGTGGCGGCATAAAGCGTTCGACCGTCAGAGGAAATTGCCAGGGCGTTGACGGCCCGCGTGCGTAGCCCCTCATTTATCCGTGCCCAAAGTTTGCCTCCATCATTGCAGCGATAAACGCCGGAATGTATGTCGGAAGCGTAGAGGACCCGGGAGTCCGTCGGGTCGAAAACAATATCGGTTACTGACGCCTCGGCGTCCATTCCGCTGCTGCTTCGCTGCCAGCTTTCCCCGTCGTTCACAGACTTCCACACGCCACCGTCCCGGACGCCAGCGTA
The DNA here is from genome assembly GCA_964640185.1 of uncultured Verrucomicrobiota bacterium. Taxonomy (GTDB): domain Bacteria; phylum Auribacterota; class JABMQX01; order JABMQX01; family JABMQX01; genus CAZXGF01. The sequence goes on from CAZXGF010000001.1 coordinate 25,491, forward strand.
AAGGACTCGCGGGTCTCGCGGGTCAATCGCCAAAGCCCTCACGTCCCGCACTCGCAGACCGATTCTCACTCTCTGCCACCGTCGCCCTCCATCGGCGCTTCTGAGCAGTCCCCGATTGCACGTGGCTGCATAAACGACCCTGGGGTTGCGGGGAGCAACCGCTATAGCCGCCACGTTGGCGTCCTTCGAATTAGCATCGTTCGCTTGCCTCCACGTTCTACCTCCATCTTTCGAGACGTAAACACCTCCGGCAGCCATGCGGTCGTCAAAAGTTCCGGCAGAGTAAAAGGCAGAAGTGCCCGCATAAACGATGGCCGAATCCGACGGAGCAAACGCAATAGCTCTCCAGCTCATTCTCGGGCCGGGCGACTCGCTCGCTTGACGCCACCGCCAATGCTCTCCCCGGCTTTGTACAATGACGCCGCCCGCGTTACTCGCTGCCAGGACGTTCCCCGCATCCGTCGGGTCAATAGCTACGACATACCATTCGATGCCGGCGGCGGGCTGGTAGGCCGCTCCGCGCCATTTCCCGCCTTTGTTGGCGCTGAGATAAAGTCCGCTTCGCGCCGCGGCGAATACCCGGCCGGTGCGGCGGTCAACCTCGATGTCTCGCACCTGAGCGCCAGTATAGCCCCGGCTGGCATTCGTCCAGCTACGTCCGCCGTCGTCGCTCAAGAAGTTGCCACCACCGTAGTTGTTGGCGAACAGACGAGCGGCATCCCGTGGGTCCACTTGCAGGTCTATTGGGAAGCCAGCTTGAATGCCGGGCGGCCCCCACCGGCCCCCACCAGTCACCCGCCTCCACGTGCGGCCGCCATCCCGGCTGCGATAAACTGCGTCTATGCCCGCTGCATAAGCAATTCGCGGGTCGGAAAGCGCGAACTCAACGGACTGAATATTGGGGCCTCGAAGAGTGTTCTGCCAGGTCCAGCCGCCGTCAGTCGAAAGAAACACGCCGGCGCCTTCGGGGTAAGCGTTGTTCCCGGCCCCTGCCAACAGCACATCCGGATTCTTCGGGTGCATGAACAGCGTGCCAATATACAGATTGGTCAACCCGTTAGCACGACCGAGCATTTGCCAACTGTGCCCCCCGTCCGTGCTTTTTACAATCCCCACGCCGCCCGCCAGGTTGCGTCTCGGATCGGAATTGGCAGCCTCCCTATCGAAGATGCCGGTCGAAACGTAAATCACATCAGGGTCTCGCGGATTTATCCAGATGTACCGGGCGAGATTGTCCCCTCGCCAAATGGCAGTCCAACGTTCACCCCCATCAGTTGTTTTATACACCACGCCCTTAGTCAAGTCGAACTCCCTGCCCAGAAGCTCCCTCCCTGCCCAGGCAAAGCTGGCAATCTCGGCCGCAGCATAGACGATGTTCGAGTCGCGAGGAGAGACGGCGAAGCCTCGAAAGCTTATTCCCTCGCGCTCGACGACACCATTATCTTTCTCCACCCACGTCTTGCCCGCATCCGTGGACTTGAATATGCCTCGTCTGTTCTGGGTGCCTATCCAGATGACCTCCGGGTTGTGCGGATCGAGCGTCAGAGAGAAAACGGGGACCGCATCGCCCGATTCGCCGGCACGGGTGATGATGCCCTCGTTGGAGGGATGCCATGTCCGACCTCCATCCTCGCTTATATTGACGCCGGTCCAGGCATCGGTGACATAAATAATGTCCGGATTGTTCGGCTGCATCCGCACGTCGTAGCCGAGGCCGCCGAGCGGCCCGCCGGTTCTAACCCAATGCAGCCCTCGCGTCCGTCGGGGATTACTAACCACCGTGACGTCGCCCACGAAAGCTTCCGAATTCTCAAGCGTCTCGAAGGCAATCCCTCCCCGGAGCAGCGGCTCACGGTCAACATGGCTGATATTAGGCTGACCCGTGGTTTCCTCCGCACCTCCAGCGTTATCCCCACTTCCAACAAGCAGTACCGCGAGACTCAGGACGCCTCTCTTCAACGGTCGCGTGCTGATATATCGCCATATTCCGAGCAATCTTCAACCTCCCTACTTGTCTTGGCGCTCGTCCCGAACCGTGGCAATAAATGCCATTTCAAGAACGACGCCATCCCAACAGAATCGGTCTCTGGCGTAGGCTGGTGCTCGACGAACCCCCAGCTCTACCATCCCGAAGTTCTTACGGCGAATCTTATCAAGAATGGCATGGTCCGTGACAACTTTATTGACAAGGATGGGTCTGGACGTATTTCGGTGACAAGTAAACGAGGGAGCGAGAACTTAACGCAAAGACGTAAAGGCGCACGGGGGGGATGCTGACCTTGCGGCAAAACGAAACGTCCCGCGAGGGTTGTCAGGTCCCTGTGGTGCTGCCCTTTCCGCTCAGCGGAGATAGCCGGGCCCTTTATCTGCGGCCTCCGCGCTCTCTGCGGTGAACGGGTTTCCGTCGGGGACAAACACCTCACTGGGGAACCGCAAAAGGCCTTGCCCCTCAGGGCGCAAAAGCATACCTTCATCCTTAGACGAGAATCCCTTCCCGGGCTGACAACATAGACGCCGAGCCATCGCATGAAGGAGGAAACCTTATGAGAGTTTCGCTGAGAACATTTGTCTCCTTCGCTGTCGCGATTACATGCTGCGCGAGGACGAGTCATGCCGTCCGAGTAGCGTCGCCGGACGGAAGGATTAGTTTAGCTTTTGACATAAAGGATCTCGACGGAGCGAAACAATGCCCGCGCTACAGCATAAGTTACAGAGGCAAGACCATCGTCGGCGAGTCGCGGCTTGGGTTGGAGATGGGCGATGCCCCGTTGAATGACGGGCTGGAAATCATCAATCATACCGCGAGCCATCACGACAGTGCTTGGAGGCCGGTGTACGGTGAGCGGAGCATCGTTCGGGACAACTACAATCAGGTCGCTGTCGAGCTGAAGGAAAAGGAGGCCCCACAGCGTGTTCTTCATCTGACCTTTCGCGCTTACGACGAAGGGGTGGCGTTTCGCTACACAATCCCTGAGCAGGCAACGATGGATAGCGTCAACATTGCCCGGGAACGCAGCGAGTTCCGTTTTCTGAGTGACCACACAGCGTGGGCGGTGTACAGTGCCCAGGGCAGGTATGTGAAGGTTCCGCTCAGCAAGATTAAGCCCGGTTGCGAGCGGCCTCTGACCATCCGGGTCGCAGATGATATTTTTGTGGCTTTGGCGGAGGCACGAGTGGTGGATTACGCACGCATGAAGTTCGCTCCGTTGAAAGGGCATGCCAACAGCCTGGTGAGTTCCTTGAGCAGCAGAGTGGCCGCCGCGCTGCCTTTGACGACGCCGTGGCGGGTGGTGATGATTGCCGACAGCCCGGGGAGATTGTTGGAGAATAATGACATCATCCTCAACTTGAACGATCCCTGTGCCGTCGAGGACTCCTCTTGGATTAAGCCAGGCAAAGTGATCCGCGAGGTCACCTTGACCACAGTGGGCGGCAAAGCTTGCGTCAACTTCGCCGCCAAGCACAACTTGCAGTACGTCGAATTCGACGCTGGGTGGTACGGCGCCGAGTATTCCGACGATTCGGACGCCACAACTGTCACGCTCGACCCGAAGCGCTCACCCGGGCCGCTGGACCTCCACGAAGTGATTCGCTATGCGAAGAAGCGGGGAATCGAGATCATCCTCTATGTCAACCGGCGGGCGTTAGAGCGCCAACTCGACGACATTCTCCCTTTGTACCGCAAATGGGGGATCAAGGGCGTTAAGTACGGCTTTGTCAACGTCGGTTCGCAAAAATGGACAAGCTGGCTGCACGAAGCCGTCCGCAAGGCGGCTGCAAATCAACTCATGGTTGACGTGCACGACGAATACCGCCCCACCGGATACTCCCGCACCTACCCGAACTTGATGACCCAGGAGGGCATCGCAGGAGATGAGACAAGCCCTTCCAACTCGCTCACCTTGACTATCTTGTTCACGCGGATGCTCGCCGGAGCTGCCGACAATACAATCTGTTATTACGACAGGCGGGTGGACCAAAATGCGAGCCACGCCTTTCAATTGGCGAAGGCAGTGTGCTTTTACAGTCCCTGGCAGTTTTTGTACTGGTATGACCGCCCCAGACAATTCACGCAAGACCCTGCCCGCGCCGGCGGAGGCGTGCGTGGCGGAATTGGGGACGAACCGGAGCTCGAGTTTTATGACCATGTTCCCACCGTTTGGGATGACACCAGGGTGGTCCACGGCAAAATCGGAGAGTACGCGGTTATTGCCCGTCGCAGCGGCAGCAAGTGGTTTGTCGGCTGCATGAACAGCGGAAGGCCGCGAACGCTCGACGTACCGCTCAGTTTTCTGGAGCGGGGGATAGAATATGTGGCGCACATCTATTCGGATGATGCAACCGTCGAGACGCGGACGCACGTGAAGACCGAGCGCTTCCTCGTCAACGCGGACACGGTGCTGAGGGCAATCCTGTCGGCTAAAGACGGCCAGGCGAGCAGGATCGTCCCTGCTACTGCGAAAGATGGTTTCCCCGCATACCGATAGACCGCCGCGCCCGGCTGTCAGGCGCCAATTCAGATTCTCAAGCTGAAACGCGCCGGAATAAAAAAACAGTCCGGCGTTGCAGAGGAAAACTACGCCCCGCCAGCAGACGCAGACGCCCGTGGAAGCCTATCGAGAAACCGCAGGCCTTTTCTCTGCCCTCTCCGTGTCCTCTTCGGTGAGTCCATCTCCACCTGATACTAAGTACACATGTTCGTAAGTACGAACACGTATTGTGGATGCAAAATCTCATGTGTTTCATAGCCTTTTTGCTCTTTGCGGTATCCGAATATGCGACCGAACTTACGAACCAGAACGCTTAGCACACGGGCACGCCGCATTATGAGACAGCACAAATCTGATCAACCTCTCACAGAAAATCACGGCCCGAAACCATAGCGGACGGCTGATCTTCCTCGGAGGGACGTAGCCGTATTTATAGTCGAAAACACGAGCATCCCACCCTGAAAATAAAGGTTACGCCGCAGCCTCGCGGTGAATACTGAAACAGTCTCCGGGAAACAGACCTTGGGCGTTGCAAAATCGGGCTCCTGCGCCAAAGCATAGGGCTGAGGAACATTTTCATGGCCTCCGGGTGAACGAAGTTCGTGACCGACCGGCCCCTCGGTTCGCTGCCGGCGCTCCCGTTAGGCACGGGCTTCAGCCCGTGCTCGGTATGCGGCCCGGCCTCTTTAAGCCGGCTTCAGCCCCGCTTCAGCGGGGTCAGGGGCTTTAGCCATTCTCACCACCCCTGGCGGCTTCTCGTCCTTCCAGCCGGAAACGTCATCTCTGGCCGCTGGTCGTTGTTCGTGTGCGAGACGATGTGAGGACAGATGTCGTGGAAAACATGTTCCGGCATGGATGAATCCTTTTAGTCGAGAAGCCCGGCTAAAGCCGGCTCCGAGGGAATATGTAATGCGTCCGATGACCACCGGCTGAAGCCGGTGGCTAAAGACCGCTGTCTCAGATCGCGCGAGGTCAGGCTGCTGCATCGCTTACACCCGGCATGTGTGTCCTATTATTGCCATTGATTCCCGATGCGCGTACGCTTAGTAGAAGCGCTCGCGAATACAACTGCATATTTTTCGTGCAAAATCTGGTCCCGCGCGGGAGTTTCCGCCTTTTTGAAAAATGGAATACGTAACCGAACTTATGACTCAGAGCACTAACGCGTTACGCCGCACTGGAAAAGAATGCTTGAGTTCTGCGACCCGGTTCGGTTAGTTTTGGTTGGGGCAATCCTTTTCAAAGGGGAAGGCGATGTCGCTGAACAAATACTTGACGGAGATCAGCAAGGGCGGCCCCGTGAGCGAGGTGGCTTTCTATACTCCGCTGTCGGTCCACATTCTGCGTGGAGCGCTCGGGTACTCTGCAAAATCATGCCTGATAAACAAGGCGGGAGCATCCGGGGTTCCTGACGTCAGGCTCTTGTCGGAGGAGGACCGTTCGGAGTGGGTCATTTGTGAGGCGAAGCTCGATGACGAGACCATCCGGGACGAGAAGAAAAGGGCGAAGCTGTGGCAGGAGCAGATTGTCGGGAAAGGTTACCTCTCGCCCGAAACCGTTTACGTGCTGTTGTGCTCGCCGCGGACGTTCTATGTTTGCGACGTGACGGGGGAGTTGGTTGAGGGGATTCACCTCGATGCGGCGAAGGCCGTTTTGACAGATGTCCGGTCGGGGGAGGAACTTCCCGCCGCCGATGTCAACCTCCGAAAGCTTCTCCGGCCCATAACCGCGGCGCAGTCCCTCGCAAGGCCGCAATATGAGGGTTTCAGACGCGGCGGCTTGAAATCAGGATTTCTTCCCCTCACCCCAGAGACCCTGAGCGACCTGCAAGATGTTTTTGAGTTTTCCATACGCCTCCTGAAGCGATACTGCAAGAGGGTCTTCGAGTATCATCAGCAGCAATACAAGGAATATCTGGAGAAGCTGCATGAGCTTGAGATAGAGCTGGAGCGCGCAGGGTCCGACCACTTATGGGTAAAGAAAGTCAAACGCAAGACCCTGAAGCTCAAGAAAGACCACCGTCTTCAGATACAGCTATTGGAGGTTGACTACCCCCTCTTCAAGGAGGACCAGACCTACTCCGGAACGGCTGAAGAAAAGGATTTCCAGGACATCTTCGCCACGAACACGTCCTACATTGCCCTCAGCCGCCTGCTTTTCGTCAGGATCTGCGAGGACACGGGCCTGACGAGCAAGAAAATCTCCAACGCGGGGATGAAAGTCTGGAGCCGGCTACTCAAGAACCTTCTGCCAATGTACAAAAGCATCATGGAGTTCGCCTTCAAAGACGTAACCCCTCTTTATGAGCAGCTTTTTGAGAGCTCAGTCTTCGACTGGTTCGGCGCCATCAATCACGAGCTGAACGATATTCTCGAAAAGATTCTCTTCCGCCTGAATGCCTTTTCCCTGGGGAAAGTTGACCGCGACACCCTCGGAAACATGTACCAGTATTTCCGCCCCAGAGCTGAGAGAAAGCGGCTTGGCGAGTACTACACCGATGATGCCGTCGTTGATTTCGTTCTATCCCGGTGCGGAATCCCCGCCGACCCTGACATACTCACGAAACGGATTCTCGACCCCGCATGCGGCTCGTTTACCTTCGGTGTCAGGGCGTTCTCGATAATTCGCGACCGCGCGAAACATCTTTCACCACAGAACAAAATCGAGTTGGCGAGAAGGTGCATCTCCGGTTACGACATCAATCCTTTCTCAACGTTCCTTGCTCACATGAGCATGCTCTTCGCCTGCATTGACCTCTATCTCGACGCGAAGAAGAAGCAGCCGGATTTCAAGATGCCGCCGTTCAGTATCTCCGACATCAACTCGCTCACTTCCGCGGCGGCCTTGCTTGGACGAGCGGACGCGAATGAGAAGAATGCCTCCGTCGGTTCGGAGCACCGTGCTTTCGATTACGTCGTGGGAAATCCGCCATTTGTGCGAAACGAGCGTATTCCCCTCGGCGACCGAGGTGTGATTGAGCAGACCTTCGCCGCCGTGAAATCCGGCAACACCGACCTCTCCGTTTATTTCATTTATTGCGCCCTTAACGTATGGCTGAAGGACGGAGGCGTCATGGGGATGCTTTCGCCCATCGGCCTGGCCAATACAAAGATGGCAAAGCCCCTGAGGGCGCTCTTCCGAAACCGAAGCTATCACGTCACCGAAGTTGTCTCGTTAGAGTGGATGGCAAAGGAGATTTTCCGCGGGACCGACATCATCCCCATGATTCTCTTTGCGAGGAAGGCCAAACTTCCTGAGGGACATAATGTGAACGTGGTCAGCGGCCTCCGGTCAAAGGAGGAGCTGCGGAGAGCGGTTGACGACACGAAGTTCCTCGAATCGCACACCTCTCGGATAGACTACCGCACGTGGCTAAATCTCAGCCCCGTCGGCGATTGGCCTCTCGAAGTAAGGGAAGCGGACGTGCCCATCCTCCGCAAGCTCAGGTCAGCGCCCACCCTATCCGAGATTGCCCGAACCTCCTTCGGCGTGAAGCTCGGAGCCGGAGCGAAAATCGTTTTTCCCACAGGAGGGACGGCAATGGCTCCCAAGCACGTCCCGTTCCTGAAAGGGCAGCACATTTGCGCATTCGGGCTCTCAGAATCCCCTGAGCTGATTGATCTCGACAGGATTGGCGAGGCGAGCGATGGCAGCATCTGGCAAGACCTGTCGTTTTACGAACGGTCGCGGGACGCGAATGGCTCCATCACAGGAGAGCCCGACGGCGCAAGTATTATTCGCGAGATGAACAAACGTCTTCCGAGCGATACGGCGTGTTGTTTCATGCCCACCGTGTACGTGACGCTTGCCGCCGCTGTCGCCGACCCGCTGCGGATTTGTGTCAACAATAGCGCGATGGTCGTCGTTCCTTTGAAACACGATGCCCATACACTTTGCGCTCTTATCAACAGCACCGTCTCCAGATACTATACCTTCCTCGTTCTCCGCTCCGCGATTATCCAGAGGCGCCGCTTTACCTGCATGCCTCGGGTCATAAATAACTTGCCCCTCCCGAAACTTGACGCGCAGGCGGCGAAGAAGCTCAGCGGACTCTCGCGGGAGGCGACGCGGCTATCAGAAGACGTCGCTTTGTCGGTCGCCGAGGTCTTCTCTCGCGGGATGGCTGGCGTCTCGGACACCATCAAAACCGGATTCCTCGGTGTCAAGTGGAGCGCGGAAGATTTGGTTCTCAGCCGGGGCGACTTCGCCGACACCACAGTTCGCGGCAAATCTCTTTCCGCCGGCACATGCAAGATAACATCCCCGGGCAGCGACCTGCTATACCTGCTCAAAGCAGCTTTTCTCGCCGAAAGCGCAGACGAAATCGTCGTCTCAGAGATTCAGAATATTGCCATCCCCGCGGACCCGGAGGCGAGAGCGAGGCTTGCCGCCGAGATCAGGAACTTCGAAAAAGACCTCGACTCTCGCAAGAAGCGAATGAAGGAGCTTTGCAGGGAGATTGATGTCATCGTCGCGGAAGGGTTAGGGCTTACCGCTAACGAACATTCCGTCATTGAAAAGAGATGTCGGGAATTCCCACTCTCCGAGACAGTGGCTCGCCCCCGCTATGTTTGGTCTGCCGACCGCAAGGTCCAGGCAAGGCGGGTTTATGACAAAGGAAAAAGATTCAAGTAGGAGCCTCGCTTCGAAGGTGTCAAGGTGAAGGATCGGATCATGATACGAAAGCGTGTTTTTGTATTGGTGTTCAGTGGGTTGCTACTGACAGGGATTGTTTCTCGTTGTGACGGAGAGGACGCCTCTCAAGAAGCGAAAGAGAACAAGAACGTGGAGAGTCGCGGGCGGCGCGGCGGCTTTACCGGCGCGGGCGTTCCCTCTCTCACACCTTTGTTGGGGGACTACGCCCCAATTGGAGTGCGTACCGCTCAGGGACGGACGGATATTGCCAAGCTCCTGGCCGCCTTGAAGAATATGAACGCACGAGACTACATGCATTTGGTATGGGGGCGAGGCAACTATCCATCCGGATGGGAGGATTTTCGGTTGATGGCCCGAGAGTCCCAAAAGGCGGGGCACCGGCTGTGGCTTTATCTGACTCCGCCATCGGAGCCGCCGCCCCCCGAACCCTTCGGCTATGACTATGTGCGTTGGGCGATTGAATGCGCGAAGCTCGCTAAGCAGTATCCGGTTGTCTCCGGGTTGTGTATTGACGACTTCAACGGGAATGTCAAAAAGTTCACGCCGACTTACTGCAAGGAGATGATGGATGCGGCACATAACATCGCGCCTCATTTGGCCCTGCTGGTCGTGTGCTATTTTGGATATTATGAGAATAGCATTGCACCGCATGTAGAGAAGGGCGCCATTGACGGCGTGATTTTTCCTTACTTCTACCCTCACAAGAACCACTCGGATACCTCGAGACTCTTGCCGCAGATTGAGACCTACCGCAAATGGCTCGACGAGCACATCCATAACGGCGGACTTTCCGGCAATATGCCGCTTGTCGTAATGGTTTACGCCAGCAAGCACTCGCAATCACCAGACCAGCCCACGCCTTCGTATGTCAGCACGTGTCTCGACATCGCCTTGAAGGCTACTGACGACGGTCTGGCCGACGGCGCGGTTACCTATTGTCTGCCCAAGGATAAGCCATCGTTCGTGCACGCCGTCGGTGCGGTTTACAAGCAGTGGTATCTGCTGAAGACAATGGATAATCACAACTGATGAAAATGGGGTTCGACCGGAGCCAGTGGTGAGAATTGCCGGCGTGCCTTCTTTCGGTCCTTTCGGCGTGCACGTCGCGCCTGGCAGAAAACCCGTGAGGAAAAGTGTAAGATGCTAACCTGGGCGCTGACGGGCGGAAATTTTTTGCTGAAACAGGAGGCGTTCATGGAAAGGGTTCTGGGCTTGTTTTTTTCGTCTTTCATCCTGTCGTATTGCGCGTGGGCGTGCGGTTGCTTGGGTAACCAGCCAGCAATCTCTCGGGGGAACGTCGCCAGCTTCACCAGACAGGAGTCGCACCCAAACGTGCCGAGAACTTCAGAACAAGCGGCATCCCAACGGCACGAGGAGCCTCGCCCCCTTCAGCGCAGGTCGAAGGTGCGAGTGGAAATCGTCGCGATAGGAGACGAGCTTTGCTACGGCAAGGTCTATGACACAAATTCCTTCTGGATAGCAGACCAGGTCACCCGAAGGGGCGGTTTTGTTGAGAGAATCGTTTGCGTGCGAGACAATGTTTCTGACATCGCCTCCGTGCTGAAAGACGCTCTCCACCGAAAGCCGAGGTTCATTTTCATCACCGGCGGATTGGGACCGACAGCGGACGATAAGACGCGCGAGGCCTTGTCAGCAGCGACCGGGCGAAGGATAGTGCGACGCCCCGACATCCTTGAGTTTATCGCGAGGCGAAGAAACGTACCCGTCGGAGACCTTCCGCCCCATTTCGCGATATCCACTTCCTCCCTTGAGGGGGCCAAGTGCTTTCCAAACCCGGCGGGCGTCTCGCCAGTCACCATCATTGACCAAGGGCCGACAGAGATCATCGCTCTGCCCGGACCGCCTTGGGAAGTGTACGCATGCTTTGCTGCCCGCCTCTCGCAGATGGTGCAGAAGGTGACCGGCTACAACAGCACCTCCATGCGGGTCATAATCCCAATGTACGAGTCGGAGCTTACGCCCCTGATGACGAAGGTTATGCGAGAAATCCCGGGGACGTATCTCAAAGCCCTCGTTGGGGAGTACACACGGGATTCCGGCATGCCCGTCGAGGTCATGGCGTTTGGCGCAACTGAGGAGCTCTGCCGGGAGACCTGCGACACCGCGGTAGAGAAACTCCGCCTCCTCGCTGCCGAGAAGGGCAGAAAGATGATTGAAGTCCCGCAGCGGGAGAAATGAGCGTGGGCCGCTTGCCCAGTCTCTTACACCCGGCGCCTTTGCGTTACCTTCCCCTTCCCTTCTTCCCTCGCGCAAGTCGGTGCCCGCTTTCATAGATGAGGCGTTACGCCGGGCTTCTCGACTAAGGGATTCATCCAGACCCCGCCTCGCAAATATAGCCGCACCCGTTCGCCCAATGGAAGCCGGGAGTAAGAATTAGCTTCTAATTCCGCGTGGCCTTTGTACAATTCCACAAGGAAGAGTACGCTTACGAGACTTGCTTTCCGGGCGTGGGCGAGATTTCCAGCGTAAAAGCGTAATGGCAATGGAAGGAACTGATGATGAAGAATGCGAAGCAAGGGAGGAGGGGCGTCATGATTTTCCAAATTCACCTTTCACACGTTCTCAAAGGAATTGGGCGCCGGCCGGCTGCGATACATAGAGGCGCCAAACTCTTGCGCCTCGCGGCCCTCGTAGCGATGTGCTGCTTTTGCGTGCCTTTTTCCCGGGCGGCGAGGGCGACGGTGAGCTCCGGGGCGTGGGCGAAGTACAAGATGCTCTCGACCTATGCTTACCGAGGAGAAAAGCCGTCGCTGGATACCGTGACGCTCAGGTTCGGTCCAACGGAAACGCGGGACGGGAAGACATATCGCTGGTGGCAGATGGAGTGCGTGAAAACGGGCGGCGGTTCCTTCTCAATCAGAGTCCTGAGTCAGCGTGTGCCGATGCTTGGGGAGAAGGTGTCCATAGGCCGCGTGGCGAGATATATTCTCATGGAGGGCGAGGAAAACCCTGTGGAATACATAAACGAGGAAACGGGGCAAGCTCTTCTACCGGGATTTGCGTTCAGGCGGTACTTGGTCCCTCGCGCGTCCTCGTCGTCGAGCATGGTAGGACCTCTGTCCGCTCAGGGCACTTTGCTCGGGCAAATGCTGGCCTTGTGGGAGTGGTCCGGCGAGGGGGAGTTTCCTTCTTTTGCGGAGCCGCTGGTTTTGAAGTTGGACCCCGGACTGCTGATAGGCACCGGGCGAAATTTTCGGGACACGCTCGATCACCGAATCACCGGCGGTGAAAATTACCCCTATCGGCGGTTCACGAAGGAGGAGTATGACGAGATGATCGAGGCGGGGATAAGCTACTTCACGGTTGACCCCGAGCAAGGCGAGTGGATCCGGACGCGGCCGGTTTTCTACGAGCAGCGTGACCTGAAGGGTGTCCGATTCCCGGAGATTCTCTACCGAAGCAACTACATGGGAGCGGTTCAGTTCGTGGACGAGCCGGGAGTATATATCTATTGGGGCGACGCGAAAAAGGACGCCAAGCGCCCGGCGGACCTGGCGGAGCTCCTGCGCCTTCGGGTGTGGCGGACGTTGAAGACGGGGAAGAATAGTTACAGCTCGCTGCGTCTGGAGCGATCCCTTCGAGAAGCGGGCTTCAACCTCGGCTTCATGCGGCTCATTGAGCCGGACATACCGATCTGGGAAACGATGATCAACACCTCCTTCTACCAGCTCCAATCCGGCGCCGCCAGCGGGATAATCCACGAGGGGCGGTATCGGCTCGATTCCTTTCGCGCCAGTTTCAAGAAAATCGAAATTGACGCGGAATCGCTCGACGAGAAGGAGATGCTCCTCTACTACTACGCCTTTCTGCGAGGGGCGGCGCGCGCCTCGGGGACGGATTGGGGCACGAGCATCTATGGGCAGGCGGACCCTGCCATCTCGCCCCTGGCGGTTACGCTCGCTTACGACTTGGGCGCGAGGTATATCTGGTACTGGACTTCCGACCACGGGCATCATTTGCCATATCGGGAACAGCTCGAGCTCACTCGCCATCTCAGGGAGCATCAAAAGGAGCATCCGCGAAAGAGCAGAAAAAAACTCCGCGAGGCTGCCGAAGTCGCCATTGCCCTCCCTTACGGGTACGTGATAGACTTCGGTTTTGGGCCGCTTTGGGCATCGAACGATTTTGCGATGGACAAGCTCAACGAGAGAGGTGTGCCATACGGCGACGTCGTCAAGGCCGCGGTGAAGGAATCGCTTGCCTGCCTCAAGAAAGGAGAATCGTTCGACTTTATCGCGGACTCGCGCGGCTTCCAACCCAGTGGATATGAGCGCATTGTCCACATCCGCCTCGATGGTTCCGTCCAGAAAGCGCAGGATTGACCACGGCTAAAACGAGAAGGAGAGGGCGGTCGGAGCGAGGAAAGCGCGGGCAAGCGCCGTTACATTGCTGCGGATAGCTCGTCAACGGGTATTTCCGCTTTGGCTCCCGAAAACGGTATGACTGGCTTATAGGCCTCGCGCCTTTCCGACGTCTCCGGCTTTTCCACGTAGCTTGATACTCCGAGGCGCCTCCTGGGACATCAATCAAAACGCATGTCAAAAAAGGGGCTTTTCGGCTGAATCTCCAGCGTAGTGTCGGAAAACTGCACGGAGTCTCCTCGCCCTACTTTTGCGACTTTTCGATGGCCGTACGGTAATAGGTGTCATCGTGTTTCTCCTTCCACCCGTCGGTCGGCGCCTCAAGTGTCGGGCGGTGCTTTGCCCACATCTCATTGACGAAGGCGTCCCAGGCCTGACCCTGGCGCGCCCACTCTCTGTCATGGTCCCGGCCGGTCGCCTCCTTGATGGTCTTCACGAAAGCGGCGTCGTCTTCGTACATCCAGCGGTCCACGTAATCGAAAAAGGCGTCGTGGCTCCAGGACTTCTCAGCGTGCATGAGCCGCATAGCCAGGGCCTGGGCGACCCAGCCGACGCTCGTGCAGCACCGGCGATAACTCTCGCTGGTGTTCTTACCATCGTCCCACTGCGAAGGCGGCGTATGTTCGTAGGGTCCCCAGCCGCTGCCTCGTGACCGGCCGTCCCCGGTCGCCGCGTCGATTCCCGAGTGCCCGGCAAAGACGACTTTCGCCCCGGTCCAGCAGTTGTCGTAGGTGGTCTGCTCATCCTCGCCAAAGCTCACCTTAGTAAATGACCGGTTGATTTTGGCCAGTTCGTCATCGCCCAGGAGAAGTCCGGCAAAGACGATGGGCAATTTGCGTCCACTGCCGTGTCCGCCCCAGGCTGTCCAGCCGGGGTGGCCCGCGCGGACAATGCCGCCCAGGTCAATGCCCACCTGAATGTAGTTCACGAGAAGCGGTTCCTTCTGTTCGGGCTTCAGATCGGTGCAGAGCAGCAGAGCGGCAATGCCGACGACACGACCGTACTCCAGGCCGTATTGCGGCATGTTCTCCACGGGCTCCTCGAAGCCAAAGAAGCACGTTCCCACCCAAGGCCGCTGGGTAAAGCGGACGTACTGCTGGACCTTGGGGATGCTCCTGGTCACGGCGGCCGTGGGCAGCAGCTCTCTCTTTAAGTTGCGGGCCAGGTAAACCCTCTGCGCGTGGTCGCAGAACGACGGCCGGAAGGCGTCCGGCGGCTGCGGCGCCCCCACGCAGGTCAGAACCGCCACGGTGCGGATAGGGCTGCTGTCGTCCACGCCGCGCTCGATCTTGTTTCGGAGCTGCGCATGCAGCACCAGGCCTTTGGGCATGCTGATGGTGGAAACGAGCGAATCGCCAGGCTTCATCGTCACGGGCAGCTTCTGGATCAGCGAGGGATCGAACCAGTTCCGGACGCCGCTGTCGTAGGCGACTTTCATCTGGGCTGGCGGATTGAGCATGAAGCCGTTGCGGACGCGCTGCCCTTCCGGGCGCTCCTTGTCCATGCGGTCCAACTGGCGTCTTGAAATCTCGCTGCCGTAGAGCGGCGGGGGATCGAGCGTCGTGATCGTCACCGGGCCGACGACGTACCAGTCGCCGTTGATGAACTGCCCGACACGAGCCGGTCGCTCGAACGTCCAGGCGATGCCGTATTGCGAGACGCTCTCCCGCAGCGGCAGGTCTTCGAGCTTCGGGGCAGAGGGCGCGTTGTCTTTGGAATAAATGGCCACCGCCCGGCGGAGGGTCTGGTCCGCCGCGAGCGCCTTCTCGTCGTACGGATCGGCCTCCCCGGGGTCGGGGACGATCTTCACCGGGCCGCCCAACGTAACGGACAGGTCGTCCACCCAGACTGTCTGTTCGTCGCCCTGGCCGGCATCGCCCCAGATGGCGATGGCGCTGAAGCCCTGCAAACCGGTCTTGTCGGAGTCCACCGCGTTGACCTCCCGGTCATTGTGAAGGACCTGCAGGCCATCCTCCGCATCGAAGTCGAATGTCCACTTGTGCCAGCCAGGCGGCGCGCGTTTCACGCCGAGCCAGAACAACTGGTTGAACCAATGTTTGCCATCACAGGCTGTGGCGGTGTAACCTTCGGCGCCGCCCAGATAGCTGGCGTAGAGCACACCGGCGGCGAGGAGTTTCCCGTCGCTCTGGACCAGGCCCCAACGCGGACCGACCCGCTGCGCCTTGGGGTCTTGGGGCGCGGAGCCGTCGTCGTACACCCAGAACTCGACCTTGCCCGATTCGTCCGGGTCGCGGAGCTTCACCAGAGCCTTGCCGTTGGCGCCGACCCTGAGGGAGCCGCCGCTGCCGTCGCGACCTTTCGTCAGGTCAATGGCCACGTCGCCTGTGATCGTCCACACGGCCAGGGCTTCCTCGCTGTCAAAGGCGAACTGCCCGGCTTCCTTCTCCGACAGGCCGGAATTGACCGCCACCTGCCCTAAAGCAGCGCTCACCGAACTCAAAAAGAAGATCACGCACGACACACACACGGCATTTTTGTCCATGTCCACTCTCCTCATCTGACATTTTGCACTTGGCGGTACTCCGGCGCATGAATAATTACAAATTCTCATACGCGACGGGCGTGCACTTGTAGTACCGCTCGATAAGCTTGCCGGGCAAGACTACTGTAACCTTTTGCCCGGTGGGGTTTCTTGGATCTATCGTATGGACCGTGAAATCTCCCGCCACGACCCTGTACCCGCAGGCAACGACATTCCTTGTTCGCATCGTACCACGTTCTTAAGTGCGTCGCATAACATATCACGTGCCGGAAAGGGTTTGTCAAGTGATGTTCCTCTTTCTATGGTTCCATAATTAAGGGTGCGGCCGCATTTCAGTGGCTGACTTTGTCCCGTACCCAGCCCGTGCTGGAATCTTGACCGCGTTCCCGTGCCCCGCTTTACGAAGAGGGGAAAACGCCGGGCTGTTCGAGTTCGCCTCGAGGAATCTTTGGAATCGTAAGGCGCTTATGTCGCCCCGCCGGCCGCGGGGTTCGTTGCAGGAACAAGAGAGCGGACCTCCGTGCCACTGAGACCCCGCCACACCCATAACTGACAACATCTTGCCGACAGATGTCGTTCCTGTTATCCTTCTCCCAGCCGAGGCGATAATTCCGATAGAACATCGGGCGCGGACGAAATCGAAAACGAAACCAATGAGGCGCGTAGCATAAAGAGCATGAATCGAAGAGATTTCCTCACGAAAAGCGGTCTTGCTGCGGCAGCGATGGGACTGGGGGCGCCGGTTCTCGGCCCGCATATCGTTTCCCGAGCGGAAGGAGCCCGGTCCGTGCGGGCGAGCGAGAAGATTCTCCTCGGCTTGGTGGGGTGCGGCGGTATGGGTTCCAACGACCTCTACGCGATGATGGAAACGGGGATGGTGGAAGTTGTCGCCGTATGCGACGTGGACGATTCCCACTCGGCTCGCGTCGCAAAAGAAGTCGCTCGCCGACAGGGGAAAGCCCCAAAGGTCGAGAAGGATTTTCGTAGCCTAATCGCAAATCGGCAAATTGACGCGGTCATTGTGGGGACGCCCGACCACTGGCACGCCCTTGTCACCATCTACGCTTGCCGAGCGGGGAAAGACGTGTACGTCGAGAAGCCGCTTTCCCACGAGGTCGCGGAAGGGTTGGCGATGATAAAGGCGGCGAGGGAGAACAGACGCGTGGTGCAGCTCGGCACGCAACTACGAAGCACGGAGCACATGAAAACGGCAGTGGACTATGGCGGATGGAAAGCTTATTGTGAGCCGAAAGGAGAAGTCGTGGCAGAGCAGAGCGGCTCCTTGAACCATGCCGCACACGTCCGCAACTTCCTCGAATGCGTCAAAAGCCGCAAGAGGCCGAATGCGGACGTAGAGACCGGTTACAGAACAACATCCTGGTGTCTTCTCGGCATTATCGCTCAGAGCCTCGGGCGAAAGGTGCATTTCGACGCCCGCAGACAGCGTTTCATCGGAGACGACGAGGCCAACCGAATGCTCTCGCGGCCATATCGCGCCCCGTGGCGACTCCCAGCGTAGGCGGAGAGCAGAGTAGCGGAGAGAATACTTGGCGTCTTGGCGAGAGAAACGGGACCGAGCCCCGCGAAACGCGGGGTCGCAAAGACTCAAAGAAAGGCGCGAAGACGTACATCTGACAATGGGCGGCGGACAACGTCGTCCGCAAGGCGGAGGTAATGAGATGCGACGGTACCGAAGGAACGAACGATTTCTTTGTAATGCGCTCCTCGCGGCACTTATCTGTTCCGTGACGGGCTCCCTCCTGGCAACGCGACAGCGGGCGCCGCTCACAGGAGTGGCCAAGGACGCGGCAGAAGAACTTTGGAGAAGAGGCGTTTGCATGCTCAGCTCGGTCGTTGAGCCAGCGAAACGTGCCTCCGAAGTTCCGGTTCACCTGGATGGTGCGAAAGCCGCTTGGGGGCGGCCGTTGAGCATGACCAACGACATCACCGCTTTCGCGAAAGGCAAGGGACGCATCTGGGTGGCGACGGATTCAGCCATTTTCGCCGTGGACGCCGTGACAAAACAGGTCATCAACGCCTACACCCCCGCCGATGGCCTCCCCGATGAGCCAACCGATGCCCTCCTCAGCGATGGCCGTTTCCTGTGGGTCATTCAGAGAAACCGCCTTTCAGCCCTTGACTTGGCTTCGGGCAAATTCGTGACGGAGGGAATGCCACGGTTCTCTCATGCCGGCGTCGTTACCGACGGCGCCCATGCCTGGGTCATAGCCGACACCGGCACATACATTTACTCCCACGCGACAAAATCGTGGAGTGCCGCCGCTCCCCTTCCTACGGGCGGAGACATAAAAAAGTTTCTCGCAAAGGGCATCTGGGAGGGGAGACGACGGGAGATGCTGAGAGGCTTGCTGGGCGAGCCTGTTCTGCTTGATGGCGACATATACATCCCCTCTCGCGGCTCGCTGTTTCGGTTTCACCTTTCTTCACAGAAATGGTCGAGGATCAGTGACGATGCGTGGAAGGTTGTCCCCGCGAACGGACGGTTATTCTTCATCGGCGGCTTCGGGTTGGGAGAATACGACCCCGCCGCAAACCGGACAGCGTCTTACAAGGTCGGCAGCGAGATTCCAGACGGGCGTCCCAAGTTCCTCGTCGCCACCGAGAAGAACGTATGGGTGGCTCTGGACGCGCAAGCGCTGTTCGAATCGTACGCCGAGGGGAAGGGAGGAGTTGCTCGATTCGATTTCAAAACGCGGCAGTGGACCGCATATATGAGGATCAACGGGCAAAAGGCGGACCAGGTCACCGCGCTGGAGAATATTAACGGGCAGTTGTGGTGCGCAACGCAGAACTATACGGAAGTGGCGACGATCATTGCCCATCCGGGGATGGCACACATCAAACGGACCCGGCCAAAGATCGAGGGTCTCTCGCTCCACGCCTACCTCGAGGACAAGGAGAAATGGGATACGATCACCCTACCCTTCCCCGAGGGCGAACCTCGCATGGTCCTCGGGCAAAAAGGCACCGATAACGACGGGAAGATGGTTCCGCGGCGGATCGTTGCCATGGCGCCAACAAGGCATGTCATGCTCTGCCAGTTCGACATGTACCCGAGGCAATATTTCAGCGGCTATTATCCGACAATAGGTGTGTTCTCAGGTAGAGATGGTTCGGGCCGCTCCTGGACGCCTTCCTTCACCAACCACGCCGAGCAGCTCGACCTTCAAGGAGAACAGCCTTCGGTTCTTCTAATCTCCGGCTCGCACGGCCACAGAATCGTTCTGGCGGCGGGGCATAAAAAGGTGCTCGGGCTTTTCCGCCACCAGAGCGGCAACATCTGGGCGGTCACCGAGGGCTGTCTGGCATGGTTCGATGAGTCCGAGGCGAAATGGCGTCAAGTTGTTAACCCGCCCTTCCGCTTTTACTGGCGAGCCACCGCTGCCGTCGCAGACAAGGACAACATCTGGGTTGGCTCCGATTGCGGCATCATAGCGAGAATGGATAAACGCACCTACCAGTGCAAGGCGCTCGTCTGCCTGCCCAGGCGGAGCGTGACCCAGCTTGCTCTCGATAAGGGTGGAACCCTCTGGGCGAGGACATCCAATTCCGAATGCCGCCGGTTGCCCGTCGAGATGAGAAGCGTCCCGAAAGGCCCGCAGGCAGAAGTCGTGAAGTTCGATGGAAACGCATGGACCGCTGCTAAGGAATGGCCCGCGAACCTGCACCCACCCGAGAAGAATTGGGCGTTTGACGGAAAACGCAGCTTTCTCCTCAGGAAAACGCCCGCAAACCAGTCCGGTAAACGGACATTTTTCGTGGCGGGGCTTTTTCGCCCGAGGTTTCTCCTCGACGACACGCCGGACGGCTCTCTTTGGGTTTCCACTTACTGTGGGCTTGTGAGACTCTCCACAAAAGAATAAGACATCAGCGGGGTGAGCTATGACGCGAATCACAACGGTTTTCCTCTTCGTAACGGTATCGGTCACGGGCTGCGTCGTTATGGCGATTGAACTACTCGGCGCACGCTTGCTGAGCGTTTGTTACGGCGGCAGCATGTACGTTTGGGCCGCCATGATTTCGGTGACGCTCCTCTCTCTCGCAGCGGGCTACTTCCTCGGAGGAATCCTTGCCGACAGGAAGCCGCACGCGTGGCTTCTGTACGCGATAATCCTTGCTTCGGGAGTTTTCGCTTGCGCGGCGCCGTACGCCCGGTTCGCGATACGCGGGCTCTACGGGCGATTCTCTATCCAATCCGGCACGCTCATCAGCTCCCTCACGGTGTTCTTCGTGCCTTTGACCCTCCTCGGCATGTGCGGCCCCTTCGTCATCCGGCTGCTATCAGTGGCCGTGAAGGGCGCCGGCAAGACGGCGGGAAGTGTCTATGCCATCTCCACTGTGGGAAGTGTCGCGGGGACCCTTCTTACGGCCCTCTGGATGATTCCCACCTTCGGGACGCCAATGGGTTTTAGAATATCCGGATGTCTTTTGATCTTTCTCTCCGCCCTCGGCCTTGCCCTTCACAAAAACCTCGCTTACCTTCTTCTCCTCGGCCTTGTGGTTGCCGCCGCCTCGATGCCCACCTCCGCAGTGAAGGCCGGCGTCACAATGACGGCGCCCGACGGCGGAAAGATGACTCTCCGCTACGCCACCGAGAGCACTTACGGCCGACTGACCGTAATAGATAAGGAAGGAGAGCGACTTCTCTTGATGAACGGCATCCTCCAGACCGGCATGCCGATCCATGTGGATGAGCTTTCCAGAGGCGTGAAGCTCCTCTACGACAACTACTTCCTCGAGTTGGCGCCCTACTGCTTCGAGGACCCCCGAGAGAAAAAGGCCCTGCTCGTCGGCCTCGCCGGAGGTTTGCTGGCGGAGATTCTGGAACTGCACGGCGTTGAAGTCACAGCGGTGGAGATTGACCCGGAGGTGGTGCACGTCGCGCGCAAGTTTTTCAGCTACCACGGCAAGGTCATCATTGGAGACGGAAGACAGGCCCTCGAGGACATCTCCGGGACGTACGACATGTGCATCATTGACGCCTACTCCGGCGACGCCTTTCCCTTCCACATGGCGAGCGTCGAGATGTTCGAGGAGATTTCGCGTATCCTCGGCGAGAAAGGCGTCCTCGGCATAAACTACATTGGCATCCCCGACGATAGGGCGACCGCCTCCATGCTCAGGACTGTGGGTGATGTTTTCGATTATGTCAGAGCCTTCAAGACCGAGGAAAGTCCCGCCGTCCAGCCAGTCTGCATCCTGGCGTCGAATCGTGACCTTGAGCTGACTGCCAGACGCTGGCTGCCGGACATGGATTCCTTCGAGGGAGTTGATCCTGTTTCCTCTGCACTAACGAGGCTCGAGCTAAAAACAACTCGCTTCGTCGGAAGGATTCTGACCGACAACCACAATCCGATTGATTTCGAGCGGGCGCAAGCCGCCGTGGAATGGCGAAACAGAACGGCGGAAGTCCTCGGCGCCGACGCCATATTCAGATGAGGTACAGACCCGCCCCCTTCGCGAAGACTTGGCGCCTGTGCCCATATTTCAGTGGGCAGGGACATCCACACCCGGATTGCGGAAGGCGGAATGGGCAATCCCCAGCCCGGAATCCGCAACCACCAATCGCGGTGATTTCTCCTTGACTCGTGGAAGCGATTGACGAGAATAAGAGGCGGACCACTTTTGGGATATTTGCTTTGGCACAAACGTTGAATCAACTCTGGAGGGAAGAAAATGGGAAAGAAGATAATAGCTGCGGTCGCTTTGTTTGTTGCTTGCTCGTTTTGCTGTAACATTTCGATGGCGACGGTGGGGATGGCAAAATCCCCGAAAGCAACAGAAGAGATGGGGCTGGTTTTCCAGGAGACTTTTGAGAAGGGTAACGCACAGCGCTGGCAGCCGAGCGACGCGAGCGCGTGGAAAATCATCGCTGAAGGGGACAATCACGTCTATTCGCTCTTCAAGAGTTCCAAATACTCGCCACCGGTTCGCTCGCCCCACAATTTCTCTTTGGTCAAGGAAATCACGGTTTCATATTTCGTTTTCGAGGCGAAACTGAAATCCACCAACAAGGAGTATGGGCACAGGGACCTCTGCCTTTTCTTCGGCTATCAGGACCCGTCACATTTCTATTACGTGCACCTCGGCTCGAAGGCGGACGCCCACGCCAACTCGATTTTCATCGTCAACGGCGAGCCGCGTCTCTCCATCGCGCAGAAGAGGACCACTGGAACGAAGTGGGATGACCAATATCACTCGGTCCGCGTCGTCCGCAGTGTCAAAAGCGGCAAGATCAAGGTTTTCTTCGACGACATGAAAAAGCCGGTTATGACGGCGACCGACAAGACCTTCGCCTGGGGGCGGCTCGGACTCGGCTCATTTGATGACACGGGCAACTTCGACGACGTGCGCGTCTGGGCAATCAAAGTCAAACCTCCAGCAAAGTAAACCGCTTCCACTTCAAAAAGAAGGCGGGCGTGAGATGTGCCCGGCTCACGAGAAACCATCGCCCGTCCCCAATGTGGGCGGGACGGGCTAATTGTGCGCGCGAAGTTCTCGCGCCGAGCTGGCTCGGACCGTCGCCGTGTCGTTGGCTCTTCTGGGACAATACCGCTTGAGGAAAGAGGCCCATGATTATCCATCCCTTGATTCTAATCCCTAAGCTCATCGTCATTGTCCTTGTTGCCGTCATGCTCATCTGGCTGCACGGCTCTCTTTCACCCCAACAATGGCTGATGGCACTCTTCGCAAGTATCATTTTCCTCGGCCTTTTCTTCTTTTTCATGGTCTGGCTTATCGGTCGGCTCGTAAGCAGGCCTGGCTCGCGTCTTGGAAGGGGCTTTGTTCTCCAGCAGCGGAGTGATTCCTCGAAGGGATACGTCTCTGCCGACCTGGAAAAGAAATCGCTCGTCGGAAAAAGGGGGATTACTCTGTGCATGCTGCGGCCAGCCGGAAAGGTGAAAATTGAGGATGCGAGAATTGACGCGGTCAGCGATGGAGAGTTCATCCCCAAGGACTCCGAAGTCGAGGTGGTGAAGGTCGAAGGAAACAGGGTGATCGTGGAAGCAGTGGAGTGAATGGCTCGCCGAGCACATGCGAAGAAAGGGGAGGCGGCGCCCAGAGTACGCTGACGGGTTCCCAGTCGTTGGCAACAGTTGACGTGCTGAACGAGCACGATGGCGTCTGAGCTATGGCAGAGAGGCTCGTAACTCTGGAAACGCTCCTGCGTCTCTTTGAAACGAACCCCGCGACCTCACTTCTTTGGGTTTACGTGGCTGGCTGTTTCCTTGAAGGAGGAGATAAAAATGGACCTGATTGACACAATCGAGGGTTCGATGATGGAGAGATTCTTTCCGGCAGGGTGGGACCTGAAAAAGATTGATGAATGTGCCGGGCAGGACCCCGCGAAGGTTCTCGAGCGGCAGGAATGGTGGCACGAGAAGTTTTCTCCCGTTCCGTGCGAGACGATGGAGGAATTCAACGTCAAGATGGGGCACGAGATCGCCGCTCAGATAATGCTCGCCCGCGAGAAAGAAGGGAGGGAGGTCATTCTTATCCTCCCGGTCGGGCCGATGGGGATGTATAAGTGGGCGGTCTATTTCCTGAAGGAATGGGGCGTGGCGTGCGGGCACGTTCACGGATTCAATATGGACGAATGGTCGGACAAGGAGGGCGACACGCTTCCCGCTGACAATCCGGGCGCGTTCCAGTATGCGATGGAAGATGCTTTCTACGGCCCGCTTGGAGACCTGAGCGTCCCCCCGGAGCAGAGGAACTTCGCCACGAGAGACAATCTGCCCGCCTATCCTGATAAAATCGCCGCGCTGCGGGAGAAAGGCGCGAAAATGGTCCTCGTTCACGGCATCGGGCGTGTCTGCCATATCGCATTCTGGGAACCCCACTTTGCAGCGGATTACAAATCGGTTGATGAGTGGAAGGAGGCCACGCATCGCCTCGGCGCCAAGCTCCATCCTCTTACCATCGAGCAGAACGCCATAACCAGCTTCAAGAGCCGCACGACCCTTGTGCCCGCTTTCGCCAACACCATCGGCCCCGGGATCTTTCTGAAAGCCGATTACGTAATCGGCGGCTGCGATGGCGTGTTTTCGAGGGGGATGCAGTGGCAGGGTATGTCCCTGTGGATGACGCTGAGATATGGGCCGGACATATGGGTGCCGAGCAGCTTCATGCCGACACTGGCGGGAAAGCTCTTCTTCCTCAACGAGCTGGCGGGTCCTCTCACACCGGAGTGCAACTGATGGAAGACAACGGAACGGTCCTCGCTTTTGGATGCCATCCCGACGATGTCGAGTTCATGTGCGCGGGAACACTCTCGCTCTTGAAAAAGAAAGGATACCGCATTCACATGGCGACAGTGTGCGGCGGGGAGATGGGGTCCATGACCCTGAGTAAGGAAAAGACTCGCGCTGTGCGCCTGAAGGAGTGTGAGGATTCGGCGGCGGTTCTCGGAGCGGCGTATCACTGGGCGGGTTGGGAGGACATAGAGGTGGAGTTCTGCCACGAGCTGCGTGTCAAGGTGGCGAAAGTCATTCGGAAGGTGAATCCCTTTCTCGTGTTCACCACGCCTCACGTAGATTACATGGCCGACCATGAGGAGACCTCAAAGCTCGTTCGCAACGCGTGCTTCTGCGCCTCGATGCCGAACTTCGATACGGAAGGCGTCCCTCCGACAGGGGGCGTTCCATATCTCTATTACTGGGATTCGGTGGAGGGAAAGGATTACCTCGGGCGGAAGACGCCGGTCGGGTTTTACGTGGACGTCACCGACGAGATGGAGACGAAGGTGAAGATGCTTTCGTGCCATCGCAGCCAGAGAGAGTGGCTTCTCGCGCAGCACGGCATTGACCAGTACATCGAGCAGATGAAGGAATGGGACAGGCGGCGAGGGCAAGAGGTCGGCGTCGAATTCGCCGAGTCCTTCTGCCAGCACCTCGGCCACGCCTTCCCGCAGGATAATATTCTGGAGACGGTCATTGCAGAAGCCGTCGTCCAGAAGAGCTCAATAGCGCACCCCGATTGCGATTGAAGGACGCGAGCCGCGAGGGTTTTCGGCGTTTCGGAACTCCCGCGCGGTTGCAAAACGAGGGAAAAACTTGAATAGAAGGTCATTCGTACGAGAAACTGCAAGGTTCGTTGGTACCGCGATGGCCATGCCGTGGTTGGTGGCTGCCGCCGGGGCGCGTAGCGAAAATGATAAGGGAGGCCGAATGGGAAGAGTGTTGAAAAGCGATTCGAGAGCTGAGGCGAGTTTTCCCTGCATCGAGGTTTCAGGGACGAACTACGAGATGGGCTATGAGATTGGGAAGCGTTTTGGCGACAACGTTCGCGAGGGACTCCGCCGAAGAAAGAAATGGCTCGGCAATTTGAAGGCGGTTGCGACGGGGCATTTCGCCCGGCAGTTCAAGGGCTGCATTGCGGCGGCGAAGAAGCACTATCCGCAATTCGTCGAGGAAATCCGAGGATGGGCTGACGGCGCGGGCGTTCCCTTCCAAGATTTGATGATTCTCAACATGTGGGCGGAGCTGACCGCGATGAAACGCAGCCGAGGCGAAGGTGGGTGCTCGACAATTTCGCTCAACGACGGCAAACGTATCATCCTGGCGCACAATGAGGACGGCAGCGCCGCGTACAAGGGCCTGATGTTCTGGCTGAAGGCAAAGCCGCGAAAGGGGCGAGCGTTCGAGTGCCTGAGCTATCCGGGCTTTATCCCCGGCAACAGCCCCGGGTTCAACGACGCGGGGATTATCCAGACGACGAACTACGTACCCTCTGCGGAATGGAAAGTCGGTATTCCCCGCTACATCCTTAATCGCGCGATATTCGACGCCAAAACGCTCGCTGAGGCGGTGAAGACCGCGACGCATCCGAAGCGAGGCTACGGCAACCATCACAACCTGGCTTCTACAAAGGAGCGGCGAGTTCTATCGGTGGAAGTTACGCCGACGACGCACGAGATCCACGAGGTGCATGGCGTCTATTTCCACACGAACCATCTCATTCTCGATTCGATGAAGAATCAACCGCAGTTTCCGGGCAAATCATCGCTGACCCGATACGCGGTTCTTGCGAAGGAAACGAAAGGCTGGAGCGACGCGACAGAAGTTCGCCTTTCGGACATCGTCCGGGCGCTTTCCAGCCACGAGGGGAAACCGAACAGCGTCTGTCGCCACGCCGCAAGCCATACCGGAGGAGCGACGCTGGGGACGGCGGTATTCGAAGTTCCCAAAGGCACATTTCGCCTGTACAAGAACAATCCGTGCCAGGGGAATTTCACCAGAGGGCATCTGTAAGCCGCCGGTGTTGAGGAACGGAACCTTGGTGTCTTAGCGTCTTGGCGAGAGGACGACGCGGGCAACAAAACTCTCGCGAAGCCGCAAAGGCGCAAAGATCACCGAGAATCGGCTAAGGAAAACGCATAGCGTTTCGGCGAGAGAACATGGAGGTAGTGCGAAGATGAACAAAGTTATGAGAAGTTTGGCGATACTTGTTTCGGTCGTTGCTTTTATGTCTGTTGTTTGCGGGACGGCGCAATCCGCGAAGCTGAGCGTGATGGTCCCCATGCGGGACGGTGTGAAGCTGGCGACGGATGTTTACCTGCCGGAAGGGGAGGGGCCCTGGCCGGTGGTGCTGACAAGAACACCGTACAACAAGAACGGCTTCGGCGGGGCGTCGCGGGCTATCGTCAAAAAGCGCTACGTGCTCGTCGGGCAGGACACACGGGGCCGGTTCGCGTCTGAGGGCGAGGATTGGCTGGTGTTCACCCACGGCGGTTGGGGAGAGCACCAGGACGGATATGACATTGTGGAGTGGATCGCCAAGCAAGAGTGGTGCGACGGGAAAATAGGCACCTTCGGCGGCAGTGCAAACGGGATTGTTCAGAACATGATGGCGCCGAGCCGCCCGCCGCATTTAACCTGTCAATTCGTGCAGGTTGCCAGCTCGAACATGTACCACCAGGCGATGTACCAGGGAGGCGCCTTCAGAAAGCGAATGGTGGAGGGCTGGCTGAAGGACAATCGGTTCAGCCCGGAGAATTTGAGCCTGGTCCGCGCCCACCCCGAATATGACGACCACTGGAGAAAGCTCGATCCGGAGCGAGTGGCTTCGCAGGTGAACGTGCCGGGGATGTTTCTGGGGGGCTGGTACGACATTTTCGGCCAGGGAACGATCAACAGCTTTGTGACCATACAGAAGGAGGGGGACAAGGGAGCGAGAGGGAGGTGCAAGCTGGTCATGGGGCCGTGGGCTCACGGTAACTTCAGCGACCTCGTTTACCCCAACAGCCAGACGCCGCGCGACGCGGATATATGGAAATGGTTTGACGCGTGGCTCAAGAACGACGGGAAGGGCGCCGATAATATCCCGCCCGTTCACTACTACGTCATGGGCGATCCGACAGACCCCGACGCCCCGGGCAACGAGTGGCGCACAGCGGACGCGTGGCCGATTCCAGCGAGGCCTGTTTCTCTCTATTTCCACAGCGATGGTTCCCTTCGCAGGACACCTCCTGAGGAAAAGGAAGCCTCTCGCTCGTACAAGTACGATGCGAAGAACCCGGTTCCGACAGTCGGGGGAGCAAATCTCCTTCTTCCGAAGGGACCGAAGGATCAGCGCAAAGTTGAAAACCGCCCCGACGTCCTCCTTTTTGCGAGCAAGCCTATTCCGAAACCGGTCGAGGTTACGGGGCGAATCAAGGTCATCCTTTGGGCGTCCTCCTCTGCCCCGGACACCGATTTTACAGCCAAGCTCACCGATGTTTATCCCGACGGACGAAGCATGCTCCTCCTCGACGGAATCGTTCGCGCTCGATACCGAAACGGGTTTGAGAAAAGCGAGCTCATGAAGCGCGGAACGGTGCTCAAGTTCGAGATTGACCTGTGGTCCACGAGCATTATCTTCAATCGGGGGCATCGCATTCGCGTGGCAATATCTTCGAGCAACTCGCCGCGCTTCGAGCCGAATCCCAATACCGGAGAACACTCCGGCCATGGAGAAAGGACCGCCGTGGCCGAAAACCAGATATACTTCGATGCGACACATCCCTCGCACATTCTGCTGCCTGTCCCTCGGGCAGAGGCGCGATAGCGGAAGGACTCTTTCGACGGGATAACAGGATACACCGGAAATCCTCCATTGCGGAGTGCAGATTGCAGAATGCGCAATCCGAAATCCCAATGATTCTGTTATCCCGTCAAAAGAAATATGTCGCCAAACTTATGAACACGAGCACGCAGGAGGCAGCGGTGAACTACATATACGAAAAGCAGGGAGACCGCGGGATGAGAGTGGCAGTGTTTTTTTCCGGCGGAGCGAGCTCCATGCAAGCCATGCTCAAGGACACCAACCACGGCGTGCTGTACGAGATAGTGGCGGCATTTGCGAACAAGGATGAGTGTCCGGGGATACAGACCGCCCAGGACGCAGGAATCCCCGTCCTCCGTCGCAACTTCAGGAAATTCTGCGAAGAGAAGGGCATTGACCCGAAAGAGCTCCAGCAGCGCTCGGCTTACTATGAGGCGGTTATCGAAGACCTCGCTTCTTACAATCCGGACGTCGTGTGCCTGTCCGGGTTCACTGGCCCCGGGTCCATTATCGTGGAGCCTCTCCTGACAGAGTTCGCCGACAGGATTCTTAACGTTCATCCCGCTGACCTTGCCATCCTCGCCACGAAGCAACGCGGTGACCGCGAGGTGCGGAGGTTCTACGCCGGGAATCTCTCTTCGGAACAGGTCGCCCGCCTCATGGCAGACAATAAGCTCGAGAGAAGGTACAAGGGAGAGGACACCGTTTACGACGCAGTGATTTCAGGCGAGGAGTACACACGGTCGAGCGTCCACATCGCCAGAAAAGAGTTCGACGAGGGCCCCTTGCTCGTTCAGTCCAAGAAATTTCCGGTGAAAAAGGAGTGGATCGAGCGGAAAATCCGCCAAAGGAACTTTCGCGCGATAAGGAAATATGCCGACGAGCTCCAAGAAAGGATGAAGTGGGAAGGGGACGGGCCGGCGTACCTCAAGGCCCTCGAGCTTGTAGCGCAGGGGAAAATCGCCGTCGAGGGGAACACGGTTTCCCTGGAGGGCGGGGAGTTGCCATACCGCGGTCTGGGACTCGATTGAGTTCGCAGCCCGCGTCAGCCGCACGGGGAACCTTTGCTAAAACGGTGTAAGCGTCCGGCCAACCCATCTTCCACGTGACGGGAGTCTGTGTGATAGTCCTCGGCAAGTTGAGGCAGAGAGGATCCATGGGGTCTTGGCGTGAAAAAACAGGAGAGGAAACCTCTCGCAAAGACGCAAAGACGCAAAGAGGTGCATGGACAAGGACGTGAAACGCTGCGGGCGGCATTTACCGGGAAATTTTTCAGCAAAAAAAGCCCTTGACACACTTCGACCGGGAGCCACAATAATATGTGATCAAAAAGCGCACGAACGAAACCGACTCTAAATGCGAAATCCGGGCGACAGTTGGTCTTGTGACAGGGTACGCTTGGCGCGTCCCTGAGCGCGATGGGACCGCGAAGGGCGTGCGCCCCTTGGCCGATGGTGTTCGCTACCTATTAATCGCGATGTCATATGAAGACCATGTAAGCCACGGTCAGCTTCCAGGAAAGGGCCGCCACTTGGACAAACACTTGCGAGACGCGGAGAATCACGCATGAACGGTCCATCCCACGTACCCCAGCCGATCCCGTACCAGGGCAGCAAGCGGCAAATCGCACCTGCCATACTTGAGCACCTGCCCCCGCGCGTTCCGCGCCTCGTTGAGCCATTCGCGGGTTCCGCCGCAATCTCGATAGCCGCCGCCTCGCGTCGCTTGGCTGAACGCTTGTGGATCAATGATGCTCACAGGCCCTTGATCGACCTGTGGCGTGAAATTATCCACAGGCCCCACGAACTTGCGGAGAAGTACGCGCATCTATGGAATGATCAGCTTGGACGAGAACGCGCGTACTTTGACGACGTTCGTGAGCGATTCAATTTAAGCCACGAACCTTCCGACTTTCTGTATTTGCTTGCGAGATGCGTCAAGGCTGCCATTCGCTACAACGCCAATGGCCAGTTCAACAACACACCGGACAACCGCCGAAAAGGCGCAAGGCCACTGGAGATGCGCAGGCGCATTCGGGACGCCTCTGCTCTGCTAAGGGCACGGACGGGTCTGTCCGCTTGGGACTACAAGAAAGTCTTGAGCAACTGCGGGCCTCAAGACGTCATCTACATGGACCCCCCTTACCAGGGCGTCTGTCGCAAGCGCGACCACCGATATCTTCCGAAGGTTGACCACGAGGAGTTTTGCGATGAACTTGCAGCCCTAAATGATCGAAACACTATGTTCATTGTGTCTTACGACGGACGAACGGGCACAAAAACCTATGGTCGTCCTTTGCCAAATTCCTTGGGTTTGGCCCGTCTGGAAATTCGTGCAGGAAGGTCCACGCAAGCTACGCTTTTAGGGCGAAGCGAGGTCACCTACGAATCGCTCTATATCTCACCCGCTCTGGCCCATTCAATTCAGCGCGACGGGGGCAGCAACGATTGCCAGCTGACACTCTGGTAGGAGCCCTTTCCCGTGGGAGAAAACCAAAGCAAGGAAAAACTACCAAAGGAGTTTATCGAAAAGCTCAAGGCTGTGAAGGCGAAGCGTGCCAGGACAGTGATCGATCATATTTTGAACCACGGATACATCACCACTCAAGAACTCAGCCAGAAATACGGCTATGACCACCCTCCGCGAGCGGCGCGCGACGTTCGCGAACAGGGAATCCCGTTGGAAACGTTCCGAGTGACCGGAACCCACCGGCGCAAGATTGGCGCATACAGATTTGGCGATCCGTCAAAAATGAGGCGCGGCAAACTTGGCGGACGCAAGGCTTGGCCCAAGAACTTCAAGCAACGGCTAGTCGATTTCTACGGCTCCCGTTGCGCCATCTGCTTCACCAAATACGAAACTCGATACCTTCAGATCGACCATCGCGTCCCATACGAGGTGGGTGGGGACGCACAGGGCGAGCTCAGTCTGTCTGACTACATGCTGGTCTGCAGTTCGTGCAACAGAGCCAAATCCTGGTCTTGTGAGCATTGCAAGAACTGCAAAGAAGACCGTATGGCCGACATCTGCGAAACATGTTATTGGGCTAATCCCGACGCTTACGCGCACATCGCCTTGCGTCTGATACGGCGGCTGGACGTCACTTGGACGGGCGACGAAGTACCAGAATTCGACAAGCTGCTGAAGCTTTCCGAGCACGCATGCAAGGACCTTCCCGAGTTCGTCAAAGATGTACTCCGTGATGCGCTCGCCGACGAGCAAGAATGAGCCTGAGCCTATGTCCCCAGATGGCACACAGTATGCAGCCTGTATGAGGCGGGACGATCGGCGGGAGAGGAGACCGGTGGGATTCTGATTCCACAGAACTTATCTCAATCAGGCTCAGTGTCGCGACTGTTATTACACAGTAACAAGGACTCTGCCCTTACCGCTTTATGCAGACAATGTAATCTCTCCTGGCATCACAATAAGTCTGTTTTGAGTGTAAAATGCCCTGTCGATAATCGAAGGTTAAGATGGCACAAGTTGAAGCGCTAGTCACTCCATCCGTCATGCGTTGGGCTCGCGAGCAAGCGCGGCTATCGCTTGATCAGGCCTCATCAAAGATAAAGCGCTGCTCCGAAGAGATTGCCGCGTGGGAGGACGGAACATTACGCCCTAGCATAGCCCAAGCTCGCAAAGCTTCTGAGGTTTACCGTCGAGCGCTTGCCATATTCTACTTGCCTGCACCACCCAAGGACTTTGAAACACTTCGAGATTATCGCAGCTTGCCAGACACAGAAATTAGGGAATTCAGTGCCGAACTGGCTTTTTTGATGAGGATCGCTCAGCATAGGCAGGACTGGATACGCGACTACCTCATAACTGAGGGGTTCGAGTCCCTTGCATTCGTAGGTTCTGCCTCGACACAGGATACCCCCCAAAACACCGCAGATCATATTCGACAAGTTATTCACGTTCCCCCCGAGGAACAAAGCGATTGCGAGACAAGACACGAGGCATTGCGACTGTGGATCGAAGGGTCTGAGGCAGCAGGAGTCTTCATATTTCGCCAACGACGGATCTCATTAATTGAGGCTCGTGGTTTTCTGATATCCGATGATATCTCTCCATTCATTTTCATTAATTCTGAAGACAGTAAGTCTGCCCAGCTTTTCACACTGGCCCATGAACTTGCTCACCTCTGCCTTAATCTTTCAGGGGTGTCCAACTTACAGACACGAGGTACAGCAATAGACGAAGAGACGGGGAGGATTGAGGTTTTCTGCAATAGGGTAGCTGCGTATGCGGTCTTAGATGAGCGACTTTTTAGCGAAGAATGGAAGGGGCTAAGCGCAAGGATTCCTTTAGAGGAAAAGATCCGTCACGTCTCTGGCGCGCTGAAAGTTAGCGAGGAGGTGGTTGCCCGTCGTTTACTTGACAAGAACTTAATTACCCAAGATACATACAGGGAATTGAGGCAGACATACCAAGATCGATGGGAGAAATTCAAAGCCGGACAGCGCGAGCGTATGAAATCCTCCGAGGGATGGCCTCCCTATTATGTGACTACAGCAGCAAGGCTTGGCTACGCCTTCACGCGGACAGTTGTAAGCGGATTTATGTCTGGGGCTATTTCTGGCCGCGATGCATCTTCTCTCCTCAATGTAAAGGTAAATAATCTCCGGCGCTTGGGAGAGGTGGCAGGTATCCCGTGCATAAATCGGGAGGGATATCGTGGCTGAAGAAAGGCGATATTGCTTAGACACAAATGTTTTCATTGAGGGGTGGAATAAATATTATTCGATGGACCTGTGTCCAACATATTGGACAATTCTCGACCAGCTTGCACAACAAGATAGAGTCTTTGCACCAATTGAGGTTAAAAGGGAGATAACGCAGCACGATGATGGTTTAGCAGGATGGATCAAAACGAGGCCATATCTGTTTAAGGAGATCACGATTGAAGTCCAGGAATATCTTCGGGAGATCATGGCGAAATACAACCGGCTTGTTGATAGTACGCGGCAACGATCAATTGCGGATCCATGGGTGATTGCTCATGCCATGGCCGAAAAGGCAATTGTTGTTACTAAGGAGATGCCTGCGGGGCCCAACAGCAGAAGGGTAAAAATTCCTGACGTCTGCAGTGCTTTGAATTTTCCTTGGATAGATGATTTCCAATTGGCCCGCGAAATCGGGATTCAATTCAGCGCGCACTTGGCAAACGGTTCCGCCTGAAATCCGCCTGCCACTGAGGCCGGCGTTCCACCTGTAACTCCTCCTGAAAAAGAGGGAGCGGACCTGGTATCGGTTGGAATCCACCAGGCGCTTCCCTTTGGGAACAAAACCGCACCTGTTTTGTTTCTGCACCTCACTTCCCAGGCATTTGAATGCTCCCGTGAGTGCGTCGGACCCCAGCGACAGACTCGGGCCCCGAAACCTTCTAAATCGAGACGTCCTCTCACACACAGCAGCCCTGCTTCCCAAAGGAACGTTTGCCCTCGCCGCGGGGTGTGACACTTTTTCTCAGTTGGCGGGGAAAGGGCGGCGCCTCTGTGTGTCATTTTGTCGCACAAACCGAGGGCGGAAGCTTGGAAAGCTGGGGCTTGCCTTGCAAAGCAGCCGGGCGCCGAAGTCATAATTCTTTGGCGCACAGCGAGCTAACTGAATAGGCCGCCTGAGGACATTCGCGGCTCTTTCTTTGGCACGGCGGATGCTTTTAACCATCCTGTCCATCGGGTCAGAATAAGAACGAAGCGACCCGATGTAAATATAGAAACGAAAGGAGTGATGAGAGATGTCACTGGTGAGATGGAGGCCAAGGAGAGAGTGGGACCCTTTCGCGGGTTTGTTTGACTTGCGAAAAGAGCTGACCGACATGCTGTCGCCGACGAGGTGGTCGGAGCACGGGTTCGGCGAGTGGGCTCCGCCCGTTAACCTTTACGCCGATGAAGAGAAGGTCGTTGTTCAGGCGGAGGTGCCAGGGCTGAAGGAAAACGAAGTTGATGTCAGCCTTCACAACGGTGTCCTCACCATCAAGGGCGAGAGGAAACACGAAGCGGAAACCAAGAAAGAAGGCTACCACAGCGTCGAGCGTGCCTACGGCAGCTTCCACAGGGCGGTCGCGATTCCTGCGGAAGTTGACGCAAGCAAGGCCAGCGCCGAGCTCAAGGAGGGGGTTCTCAAAGTCACCCTTCCCAAAGTTGAGGAGGCCAAGGCCAAACAGATCGAGATAGAATCCAAATAACCATGGCTCCTCGGCCAGGCAGCGTCGGAGAACATCACGGGGCAGGGAGGCGCGAAGCCTCCTTGTTCCGGCATTATCAATAATGGACGTAGAAACCAACTTTCAATTCCCACATCAACAGCATCGCCGGGCGAAACGGGGAGTCACGCCGGGATTTTGCGCGCCGAAAAGAAGTTTTTGCCAGAGGTCAAAGGTCTTACACGGCGACGCAATACACGCCAGGCGCCCCGTCAGCCCGGCTCTTTCCTTTTCTCGTCGCGAATCAATTTAACCATCAAAGAAAGGAGACGTGAGAATGAAGGTCAAACCGCTTGGTGACAGAATTCTTGTCAAGAGGCTTGAGCCAACACAAGGTAAGAAAGGGGGGATTATCATTCCCGATTCCGCAAAGGAGAAGCCGCAGGAGGTGAAAGTCATCGCCCTCGGGCAGGGCAAGCTTCTCGAGGACGGCAAGAGGGCGCCGTTTGAGGTGAAAGTTGGAGATAAAGTTTTCATCAATAAGTACGGTGGCACAGAGATCAACATTGACGATGAGGAACATCTCATCGTGAAGGAAGAGGACATCCTGGCCGTCATAGGGTGACGATAGCACAGCACTAAATCGGGAAAGGAGAAAAAAATGGCAGCGAAGAAACTGTTATTCGACGAAGAGGCAAGAAAAGCCGTGCTTTCAGGGGTCGAACAGCTCAGCAGGGCTGTGAAGGTGACCCTCGGACCCAAAGGAAGAAACGTTGTTCTGGATAAGAAGTTCGGCTCTCCGACGGTGACCAAGGACGGCGTGACCGTCGCCAAGGAGATTGAGCTTGAGGACCCTTACGAGAACATGGGAGCACAGATGGTCAGAGAGGTCGCTTCCAAAACAAGCGATGTCGCGGGCGACGGCACCACCACCGCCACCGTCCTCGCCGAGGCAATTTACCGCGAGGGGTTGAAGAGCGTTGCCGCCGGCTCAAACTCAATGGCCATCAAGAGAGGCATTGATAAAGCCGTCGAAATTGTCGTCGAGGAGCTCAAGAAGCTCAGCAGCAAGGTCAAGGACAGAACGGAGATATCCCAGGTGGCCGCCATATCCGCCAACGCCGATATGACCATCGGCGAGATTATCGCTGACGCAATGGAAAAGGTCGGCAAAGACGGCACCATCACCGTCGAGGAAGCCAAGGGAATTGACACAACCCTTGACGTCGTCGAGGGCATGCAGTTCGACAGAGGATACCTCTCCCCATACTTCGTCACCAACGCCGAGACCATGGAAGCCGTTCTGGAGGAGTGTTACGTTCTGATTTTCGAGAAGAAAATCTCCAACCTCAAGGACCTGCTGCCGCTTCTCCAGAAGGTTGCTGAGCTGGGCAAGCCGCTGCTGGTCATCGCCGAGGATGTCGAGGGCGAAGCTCTCGCGGCGTTGGTCGTCAACAAAATTCGCGGCGTCCTGAAATGTGCCGCAGTCAAGGCGCCGGGCTTTGGCGACAGACGTAAGGCGATGCTCGAGGACGTCGCCATTCTGACCAACGGCAAGATGATCTCCGAGGACCTCGGAATCAAGCTGGAGAACATCAGCATTCCCGACCTCGGCCAGGCCAAGAGGATCCTTATTGACAAGGACAATACCACCATCATCGAAGGCGCCGGAAGCAAAAGCGCCATCAAGGCGAGAGTCTCCCAGCTCAAGCTGCAAATCGAGGAAACAACCTCCGATTATGACAGGGAGAAACTTCAGGAGAGGCTTGCGAAGCTCGCCGGTGGTGTCGCGGTTATCAGCGTGGGCGCCGCAACCGAGACCGAAATGAAGGAAAAGAAAGCCAGAGTCGAAGACGCCCTCCACGCCACCCGAGCCGCCGTTGAGGAAGGGATTGTCCCAGGCGGCGGTGTCGCCTATCTGAGGTGCCTTGGGGCTCTCGAGAAGGGGGAATTCGATGGAGACGAGAACATCGGCAGGGCAATCGTGATGAAGGCGCTGGAGGCCCCCATCCGGCAGATTTCGCAGAACGCCGGCAGGGAGCCGTCAATCGTCGTTCAGGATGTCAAGAGCAAGAGAGGCGCCTATGGCTACAACGCCCAGACCGATACCTTCGAGGACCTGGTAAAAGCAGGCGTTGTTGACCCCACCAAGGTCACGCGCATCGCTCTCCAGAACTCCGCGAGCATATCGGGCCTCCTCCTGACCACGGAGGTTCTCGTCAGCGAGATCAAGGAAGAAGAGAAACCGGGGCCCCCACCGGGCGGCGGTTACGGCGGAGAAGGCATGTATTAAGCCCCGAGAACGTGCATCCGGGCAAAGACGGGCGAGCCTCCCAGGCTCGCCCCTTTTTTGCCCCCTGCGGGACATCAATATCTTTTCCCTGTGAGAAAGCAGATCCGACGAAGTAATATCAAGGAAAGAGCTTCCGAAGGTTTCATCCCCCCGCACAAAATTGAGTAAGCGGGCGTGACGCTTCCTCCGTCTCGACGATACTTCACCGCCACGGCGGGAAATGGCTCGTCATTCCGCTACAACCACAGATGCCCCGCCCGACTCCGGCTTGAAATACGGCCTCGTTTCCAGGAGCTCGTAAACAGTGTCGAGATTTTGCGCGGAATCGAACACCGTCATGGTGCCGAGCTGATGGTTGAACCACCATTCTCTCCGGGCGGGAGAAACCTCCGAAGACCTCAGGATTTCATCCGCTCCGGAGTAGTTATCGGCGGCTACACGAAGTGCTGCGCTCGGGTCACTTTCGACGAATCGCAGGTCAACCAGAGGAATAGCGTCCACCGCCAGTCCCCCAAAGTCCTGCTGCGTGAACCTCTTATATGTGCGATCGTCGTCAACAATCGTGTGGATTCTCATGATGTCGTCGGAGGTCGCGGTTATAACCAACCTTTGCTTCCTCTTATCGAAGACGACGCGGGCGTTCTCACCAGCTTCTCCCCCGGTGAGGATACTTTCGATGATCTGTTTCGAGATCAGGTCCTCGACCCTTTTGGCCTGCCACCAGTCCAGGTCGTAGCCTCTTGTGATGATCTCCGGTTCCCCGCGTTCCGCTTTCGTAAGCACGGAGACGTACTCGGAAACCGGTTCCAGCTCCTCGGGAGCGACTATTTCTGCCTCCATGTATAGCGGAGCTTCCTCATGCCAGCCACCGTCGTAGTAATAGTCAGCATAAACAGGAACGGGCACGAAGACTGGGTAAGAGTCCGCCACCCACCTGCCGTAGCGAAAAGCGTAACCGGAACCCGGCCCGTGGATGTATCCCGGGGGAAAGGGCAGCCAGCGCCCGTGGCTGAAATAGTAATTTGAATCTCGTCCGTAATAGCGATAGTGATGCCTATATCTGCCAAGGCGCTCGGAGCGAGAATACCATCGAGAGCCAGTGCTCATGATGTAATGCCCACGACTGTACCGGCTGCTGACGTACGGCGCCGCGTGCCCCCGAGAGAACCGCGAGGTGACATATCTGCCCGCACTTCCGCGAGAGTACCGGGAGGTGACATATCTGCCCGCATGTCCACGGGAGAACCGCGAAGTCACGTAGCTTCCTCGGGAGCTTCTTTGCGAGCTTCCCCGGTAGTATCTGGAGGTCACGTAAGAACTGCCTGCATATCCACGAAGGACGGAGGAATTGGCGCCTGAGCGCGTTGCCGCCTTCGTGGTCGCCCGTCGTCCCACCACGCTCGGCGAGACTTTGTACGCTCCATACCGCGACCGGCTGCTGAGAGAGGACGAAGTCGCGCTTGTATTCCTCGAGCCGGAACGACTTGAGGGACGAACCCCCACCGTAGGCACGCCCCGCCTAACCGTGGAACCCCCATAAGAGGACTGACTGCGGGGGCGTACACTTCCGCTCGCTCTCCAACCGATGTTTCGAATCGGCGAAAAGGACTTTGAGGGTACCGCAGATGAACGCGTGGATGAAGGTCTCACCGTGCGGACGGAGCGCGGAGACGCCGTAGTGGCGGGCCGCGTAGGAGTTCGCCGAACCGAAGGCGATACCTTGGAAAAGGAACGAGAAAGAGTCTTGCTCGAAGAGCGCTCAGTCGTCCGAGGCGTTGGCCGGGTCACAGGAGCCGCCGACCGACGCACCGGAGCCGTCCGCACCGGAGTGACCTTCGGAACGCTCGACCGCTTCACAGGAGCCGCCGACCGACGCACCGGAGCCGTCCGCACCGGAGTGACCTTCGG
>CAZXGF010000001.1:64036-190853 GCA_964640185.1 uncultured Verrucomicrobiota bacterium
TCACAGGAGCCGCCGACCGACGCACCGGAGCCGTCCGCACCGGAGTGACCTTCGGAACGCTCGACCGCTTCACAGGAGCAGCCGACCGACGTGACGGAGTGTACCGTGGGGTGCTGGCAGGTTTATAGCTCCTCACCGGCGAGGCGCTCTTCTTTTCGTCCGTTTTGGCGGCGACCCTCTTGCCGACCGGCGAAAACGCCGATGCGATTATCCCCGTGCGGCTAATGAGCGAAGCCACCCCAACACGGTTCATGGAGAAAGCCTGAGCCGGCCCCCTCCCCGCTCCATCCGCGACATCAGTCACCCCGAACAGAGCGAAGCAGAAAACCAAACTTGCTGCCACAATCGCTTTCATTTTCTCATCCTCCCAAAAAAACCTGAACTAACCCACTAAAAGTGTACACCTTAATTGCCGCTCGTGCAACACCTTTTCCATTTCATTTCATTAGGTTCGACGCTTCGACAACACATATTATTCACCCATTCTTCACGGATGGGCATCCCCCTCGGCGAGGACAGAGCCGGTAGTCCTTCAGTTCCATGGAGAAAAGCACTCACCGCAGAGAGCAGATGCGGTTCCACCATCCGCCGCCCGTAAGTAAGGCATTACCCAGAGCCGTAGTGCCTCATCTATAAAAGCGGGGCGGACAGGGGCACTTCGGCACAACACCAACGCGAAAACATCAACATCCCGCGGGACGCGGGACGCGGCTCGGGCTGTGCCCTTCAGGGCGAACACGGGCGGCACGCCCGTGGGAATCATGGGCAATATGCTCATGTCACGGCAGGCAACGACGCAGCTTCTCCCCTCTTGCTCTCTGCGCCTTTCTGTTACCCTCTTTTTCCTTTCTTCCCTCCCCCGCCCTGGCGGGGTACCCCCCCGAGACCGACGCATTACATTGTGCGGGAAACATTTCCGTCAGCGTCGCCACGCTCGTAGAATGTGCGGTAAGGGTGTCCTCATTCGCTTCCTGCTGGAGTCCCGTCGGTTACGACGTGTCTCGCAACCCTTCCCGTCCCGGTCGCCTCCCGAGTCGTCCTGTCAGCCGCCGGGCTGGCCGCGGAGACGGTAGAATCGTTTGAGGACACCGGGTTCTGAGGGGTCTGTGCCGGTTTCGGTTCCGTCGTCGAACCATTCCATGAAATCGCCGATGCCAGTTAGAGGTGTCGCGATGGCAGTCCAGGCGCTGGTAAGCCTGTCGGTAAATTCGATGATGTAGGTCGCGTCGGCGACGCTCTGCCAGGTGACGCGCACACCAGCCGCGATGTTGTACGAAATGCTCTCGATGGCGACGGTGAATAGCTTCACCATTCCGCCCCAGAAACCTGACCCCAGATTGTAGCTCTCACTCTCGGACGCCTCCACCGGCGAGGGCTGGCCGAGCGTGCCCATAAGGTCATAACTCGCCGAGCTCGACCGCCCTCCGCCTCCGGACATCACCGAGCGAGCGATTTCATAACTGGTTGAGCTCTGGGCTCCTGCGTCAAAGGTGCAAGCTAAAACAAGTCCGCCGAGGAGAAACGTCACCACGTGGTTCAATATTGTTTCCTCGCACTTTCGTGCAGATACCATTTGATTTTCTCCTTGTCCATGCTCTTTTTCACACAGCGCTGCTTGCCCGGGGCAGTTGTGTGCCCGCAGGTCGGGAGCGGTCAGGACGTTTCCAGATGCGACTCGCTTTGGATCATCTCTCAATTGTAAACCCAGATTCGCACTCTGACCCCGGCAGCGAGATGGTCATCCTTGAATCGGTAAACCTGGATGGATTCCTCTGTAAGGAACCTCCAACAGGCACCCTGCCAGAAGGTTTCGGGATACGGCTCACCGCCCTCCACCAGGCCGCCGTACCCCATCTGACTGCGCCCAGAGTTCCCCATAAACTGCAAGTCCACGATGTAGTTGTCGAGATCCCCTCCGAGGTTGTGATTCAGCGTGAGGGTCCCATGTTGTTCAATATCTTGCCAGCCACTATCGTAAGCGGGACGGGGGAATGGGGCGCCGCCTATCTTGCCGATGGAGCCGCGGTAAGCACCGGTCACCACGAGGTCTCCAGTCACCTCGACATCACCGTCCACTTCGACATCGCCATCGGAATAGACACCGGCGCGCTTGCCCTTGGCGTGAACACCGATGCCCTCGGCTCCCCACGCAATAGAGTGGGTGCCGTGGCCCGACTCACCATTGGCTTCGAACCAGCCGCCGTAGTTGGTCACCGCTCCCGAATTGGTGGCGATTCCCTGGACGCCGCGTCCGCTTTCTCCTCCGGCGTCACCCCACACGCCTCGACCGTTTTCTCCCCCCGAGGACCCCACAACGCCGTAGCCGTCCTTGCCGTGGCAAAGACCATAGACGCCATAACCGTCGTCGGCAGAAGAAAGTCCCCGGACGGCGTAGGAGGACTTGGCGGAGCAGCTCAAAGCGAAACCCGTTCCCGAGTTCTCCACGTAGAACATGGTACTGCTGCTGGATCCCGTGACGGAGTCGGGGCCAGCCGCGTTGACGTACTTGCTCGTCAATGTCTCTGTCCCCTCGTAAAGATTGCTCGCAACCTCCGATCGCCCGTAATCATTCGATGACGAAAGGAAGTCGCTCGAATCCAGACCATCCAGCCTATCCGCGTCGAGGCCGGAGCCGGAGCCATCGCTGGCGAGAACCGTGGGGATGACTTCCGCATCGCGCGCAATCCCAGCGGGTATCTGAGCATCGGTGGCTGTATCCGTCAGCTCGGCAAAGGTCGTGGTTTTCTTGTGATGAGCCGCACTGTCAGCGGCATGACCGGACAGTTCGCTATCTCTGGTTATGGCAGCGTCAATCCATTTTTCAGAAACAACTCCGTCAACAATGTCGCTGCCGGCGTGAAGGTGCGAGGCACTCGCGAAATCGGACGCTTCGTGTCCGTCGAGAAGGCGGCTGTTCTCGGACACGATGGAATAGGGAACCGACGCGAGTCTCTGCCTCGGCTCCAGGGTTTCTCCTTCTACGACGATTTCCAGCCAGCGGTCGGCCCCGTTGAAGAGAGAGGCGCTCAGGGGATCGCCCGTTCCCGTACCAAGAAAGACTTTGAATATTCCATCCTGTACCTGGACGGGGTTGCCGTTGGTCGAACTGTGGCTGCTGTGCCAGAGAGACGTTCCGCCAAACTGAAGGTCGTAAATGAGGAACGTCATATTGTACTCTCCGTCCGGCACCGGTTCGTCCGTCGTAGGGTCTCTCAGCTCCCCCTGGTAGTTGATCAGCATGGGAACGGCGTTCTGGGCAATTGCCGATCCCCCAATGAGAGAGATGGACGCAACGATAATGATGAAGAATAGCCGTGGCAGACACTTTGGGACACTCATTCTACACCCTCCTTCCTGCTCGTTTTGCCCCCGCCGCGTTGTTGGTTGTTTTGCGCCATTCCCTGAATAATATCATACTAAACCAGGGGAGGGAATTCAGCGGCAAGGAAATATCAGGGGGATGATTGAGCCCTCTGGGACAAGCGCAGGACTCTCATGAGGAACGCCGTGATCGAGAGGAGACGCGCGATGTTGTGCGACGCAAATGTTTCCTCCAACGTCCGAAACCGCCCTTGCTCGGAGCACCCCAAAACGGGCGCCATTACTCAAAAGAGTTCAAGTCTCGTAGCGAAATTCAGGTCACGGCTGGCCGCGGAGACGGTAGAAGCGTTTGAGGACGCTACCAGCCGTAGGAGGCGTGCCGGTCTCGGTGCCGTCATCGAGCCATTCCATGAGGCCGCCGGTGCCGGTGAACGTCGAGAGTTCGGTCCAGGCGGCACGGAGGCTGTCGGTGAACTGGATCGTATAGCTGGCGTCGGAAATGCTGTGCCAGGTGATGCGGGCGCCCTCCGCAATGTTGTAGGTTATCCCTTGGATGGCGACGGTGAACAGGCGGACGGTAGCCCCCCAGAAGCCGGAGCCGAGGTTGTAGTCGGTGCTCTCAGAAACTCCAACGGTTGAAGGCTGGCCCAGCGTGCCGACAAGGTCAAAGCTCGCCGAAGTTGATCGTCCTCCCCCGGTTGACATCACGGACTTCGTGATTTCATAACTGGCTGAGCTCTGCGTATGGGCATCAATCAGCCACAGTGAAAGTATCATTCCAACTGCCAAGCAAATCACATTTCTCGAGGTCATCTTTCCCTCCTTTGCCCTACTGTGTGGGCAATTCAAGTGGACGCTACGAGTGCGCCGACGAGGCGGCGGCGCGGACGCCAATCACCTACAACGCTTCCTCAATCTCATACGTAATGACT
Organism: uncultured Verrucomicrobiota bacterium; assembly: GCA_964640185.1. Classification (GTDB taxonomy): domain Bacteria; phylum Auribacterota; class JABMQX01; order JABMQX01; family JABMQX01; genus CAZXGF01. The sequence goes on from CAZXGF010000001.1 coordinate 68,290, forward strand.
GCCCCCATGATCCGCAGATTGTGGCCGTCCCAGTCGGTGCACCAGGCTAGGATATGCAGGGAACGGCTCGTGTTATCCACGACTTTGTATTGGGAGCTTGACACCGTGTCCGATTTGCTATCGTATCCGGACACACCGGAGGAGGTGACCTCGGCAAGAGTGGTGGAGTACAGGCCAGAATCTAAAGATTTGCTTTTCAGCTTCACATCTAAGTCACTGGTCGATTCGTCGCAGAAAAAGACCTTCAGTTCGACCAGAGTTGCTCCGTGTGGGAGGTGAACCGGTGCCACCATATCGGCGTCTCCCGGTCCGAGAATGTAAGCCCCGCCCTGCGCAGAGGGGCTCACGTGCGTGTATTGGCTAAGGACCGCTTTGAAATCCTCGCCTCCTACGACATAGTAATGGGTCCTGGGGGATGAATAAACGAGCCTGTCGGCCTGCAGATCGCCGCCCACTTCAAAATCGCCGGCCACGCGGAACGCGTTGTCGCCGACGTCGAAGTTCACGCCCCCCGTGGCTCGGACCCGGAATTCGTCATCGGCCGTCGAGGCGAGGGGATCACCAGTGGAATCAGCCCACACGAAGGCGCCGTGATGATCGGCCTGGGCTCCCTGCCCTGCGGCGAAACTGTCGTTGTCTGTGAGGCTCAAGTAGAGCGTGTCACCCTGGGACGGTGTGAGGAACTCGCTGGCGCTCTTGCCGTCGAGCAAGCGGCTGTTGTCCGACACCATGGAGTAGGCGACAGAAGTGATCCGTTGCCTGGGCGCCAGGGTCTCTCGTCCGATGGTCATCTCCAGCCATGCGTCGGGTTTCTTGAAGACTGATGGGTCGAGGGCGTTGCCCTCGCCCGAACCAAGGATGACGTTGAATATCCCGTCCCTGACCTCGACCGGATTGCGGTTCGCGGCCGTATGCTTGCCCCGCCAGAGAGAGACACCTCTGGTTGCGTCACTGAAGATCTCAAACACCATGTCGTAGTCGCCGTCCCGAACTGGGTCACCCGTTGTCGGCGACTTCAGCTCCCCCTGATAATTGATCAGGATGGGGACAGCGTTCTGGGCTGCGGCCGGCGCGGTGATTGTGGCTATGACCGCCAATGCGAGAAGGAAACGTAGGAACAATTGCACCATCTTCATGCCCTTCCTTGCTTCTTGGTTTTCCACTGTGATGACCCGTTCTGTGTGCATTCTGACACACGCCTTTGGATAGGGCAAGTGGATTTCTGTTGCGGGAAAAGCTTCCGGAAAGGGGTTCGGGCTGGTAGAATGAGGTATGAGTGACGTGCTGGTTGACCTTTGGAGGCCTGCTGCTGAGAAGGGGGGTGTTCGGGCTTTGAGGTCATAGCGAGAGGACTGACCAAAGTGGCTTAGAATAGATAATTGAGGAGACGCTTCTATGATTTCCGGTCCACCGAGAGGGATGAGGGATTTCTATCCGGAAGATGTGCGATTGAGGAACTGGCTGTTCGGGCTGTGGCGGAAGGTTTCCGAGTCGTTCGGGTTTGAGGAGTACGACGGGCCCCTCGTCGAGTCGGAGGAGTTGTATATCCGCAAGTCCGGCGAGGAAATCGTGGGGCAGCTTTACAACTTTCAGGACAAGGGCGGGCGGAGGTTGGCGCTGCGACCGGAGATGACGCCAACGCTGGCGAGGATGATAATCGCGAAAGGAAGCTCGCTGCCGAGGCGTATCAAATGGTTTTCGATCCCGCAATGTTTCCGGTACGAGAGGATGTCCCGTGGGAGAAAGAGGGAGCATTATCAGTGGAACCTGGACATCGTCGGCGTCAAGGAACCGACTGCGGAAGCAGAGGTTATCGCGGCGGCGGTTGAGTTTCTGCGGCGGGTCGGGATGGGGAAGAACGATTTCAAGGTGTTCCTGAGCAACCGGAGGCTTCTGGCGGCGCTTCTGAAAAGTAGAGGGTTGCCGGAGGAGAAGTTCGCGGAAGTGTGTGTGGTCATTGACAAAAAATGGAGGGTAACAGAGGCTGCCTTGGAGGGGATGATGGGCGAGCTTGGGCTGTCAAGCACAATGGTGAATGCCGTATTTGAAGTCCTGCGAATCGAGACCCTTGAACAAGCTGAACGGCTCCTCGTCGAAGGCAACGCTCCTCTGGATGCCTTGGATGAAACGAGGGAAGTCTTCGAATACCTCTCCTACTACGGTCTGGAGGCATTTTGCCGGTTCGACATCTCCGTCGTGAGAGGGCTGTTGTACTATACCGGGCCCGTTTTCGAGTTTTTCGACGTGGACAGGAGCCTGAGAGCTATCTGCGGCGGCGGGAGATATGATAACCTCCTCGAATCCTATGGCGGCGAAAAAGTCACCGCAGTCGGTTTGGGTTTCGGAGACGTCGTGATTTCCGAGATGCTCGCGGACAAGGGACTGCTGCCGGACTTCCAGAAAAAGATTGACTTTGTTGTAATTCCCTTCTCCCCGCAGGAGAGGAAAGCGGCGATAGAGCTGACGCAGTCCCTGCGGGCTAAAGGCAAGAAAGTTGGCATTATGCTGGAAATCCGGAAGTTGAGAAAAGCACTTGCGGACGCCGACAGGGCGGGCGCACAGAAGGTTGCCATTGTCGCGCCGGATGAGCTCGCCGTGGGGAAGGTTGTCGTGAGGGATATGAGAACCGGCGAAGAGCGAGCGGTCCCCCCCGCAGAGGTTTGCTAAGTACATGAGCTCGCAAATCGGGTGAAGTATGAACGGTGTCGCGAAAGCAGCTATTTTGACGGGATAATCACGCCATCGGCGTGAACGGGATTGTCCCAGAAACGTGAAGCATCCAGAAAATCACAACTCTTGGCGCCCTTGGCGTTTTGGCGAGAGAGACGGGACGCGGGAGACCTCTCGCACAGACGCAAAGTCGCAAAGTCGCGTCCAGCCTGTTATCCCGTCAGAAAAGAATACGTCACCGAACTCATGAATCAGAGCACTAAGGGATTTCTGTCGGCCGCGGGGGTACTACAACATAAGCACGCGAGGAGTAAAGAGATGATGAGAATGCTGCCATCCCTGTTGATCTTGGCTGCGACGTTTTCGGCCACGTCGGGCGCCGCCTTTGCCGCGGACGTTCCCAGGAACGAGCAACGTGAACGTCATCAGGAGAGAGAACAAGTAGTTTCTGGCGTCCGACCTTTCGGCCGCGCGAGCACCGGGGAAGGCCGCCGTGCTGCTCGGCAGATGCTCGAGCTGCTGGGTGCGAAAGGCTTGGCTGGCGGATCACCCCGCGAAATTGAGGGCTACAACCGGGTTTTCCAGCGACTCGACTCCAACGGTGACGGGAAGTTGACGAAGCAAGAGTACATCGAGGACGGGAGATACGGGACCAAGGAGATGAGAACAGGCATCTTCGGGGCCTCGGACAGGGATGCCGATGGAATCGTGACGGAGGAGGAGTACGTTCAGAACAGAATCATCACGGATGAGGCGAAACAGATATTCCAGAAGATGGATGAAAACGACAACCGGAACGTGACGGAAGAGGAACTCATTGAGAACTCGATTGTGCAGGGCAGGAAAACTGCCAAAGAGCTGTTCCGGAAACTCGACACGGACAGCAATGGTGAGGTCGGGATGATCGAGTTTTTGAGGAGCTGGGGGGATTTGGCGAGAAAAGGCGCGTCTCGCGTCATCGCTGAACGCCAAAAGGAACTCGGAGACACGCGTATCGCGCAACAAGCTGGCCCTCCGATGCGGGGTCCGGGCTTCCCTGTCGAGGGTGGTCCCGGCATGCGCGGCGCAGGCAGCGGTTTTAGACCCCCGGAAATCCCGTTGATGCTCGCACTCGACGCCGACGAAAACGGCGAGATCTCGGCAGCCGAGATCGAGAACGCTGTCGCCGCTCTGAAAAAACTCGACAAGAACAACGACGGCAAATTGAGTCGCGACGAATTGCGTCCTCAGTTCGGGTTTCCCGGAGGTGGGAGAATGGGCGCCGATGCCCCTCCTGACTTCGGTCCCCCTGGAGGAGCCGACATGCGGGGGCCGGGCCGTGGGTTTCGCTTCCCGGCGCTGCCTTTGATGACGGCGCTCGACGCCGACGAGGACGAGGAGATTTCAGCGGCCGAGATGAAGAATGCTGCGGCCGCTCTGAAAAAACTCGACAAGAACAACGACGGCAAACTGAGTCGCGACGAATTGCGTCCGGAATTGGGCGGCCCGGGAGGCTTTGGTCCGCCCGGCGGACCCGGCTCTCGACGAAGGGAGCTTGTGCCGAAATTCGACAAGGACGGCGACGGCAAACTTAACGACGAGGAGAGAGCTGCCGCTCGCACCGCCGCACGAGAACAAAGACGCGGTGGCTTCGGTCCCTTCGGCGGCCAGGCTCCTGCGCCCGAGCCCGACACACAGCCCAGCGCGGAAAGAGTAACGCCCCCCACAACGGGTGTGATTCCGCCGAACACCGACCTGTACGACGATAACACCCTCCGCACTCTCTATCTTCAATTTGCCAACCCGGATTGGTACGCGGAGCTCGGAGATTTTTACCGAACCGATGTGGAGGTGCCCGCGGACCTGATCGTGGACGGCATGACATACCCAGGAGTGGGAGTTCGCTTTCGAGGTAACTCCTCGTACTTCGGGATCGGACAGTCCAAGAAGAAACCTTTCAACATCTCCATCGAGTACACCGACGAAGAGCAGCGCCTCTACGGCTACAAGACACTCAACCTCCATAATTGCCATTCGGACCCCACGTTCCTCCGCGAGGTGCTCTATTCACGGATTTGCCGTGAGTATGAGCCTGCGCTAAAGGCAAATCTTGTCAATTTGGTCGTCAACGGCGAGAATTGGGGCGTTTATGCGAATGTCCAACAGTTCAACAAAGACTTCCTCCAGGACTGGTGCGGCTCCAAGCAAGGCATCCGGTGGAAAGTCGGGACCTTTGGGCGGGGCGGCGCCCTCAACTGGCTTGGCCCCGATCCCAATCCCTACCAGTCTTCCTACGAGTTGAAAACAAAGGATGCGCCGGACGCCTGGCAGGCTCTGATCCAGTTGTGCGAGACCCTCAACACAACTCCCGATGACCAACTCGAGGCAGCCCTGAATGCCATTTTCGACGTGGACCAAGCCCTGTGGCTCATCGCCCTGGAAAACATTTTTATAGACGAGGGCTACGTGACCCGGGGCGCCGATTACGCGGTTTACACGGACGGTCGGTATGGGCGATTTCACATGCTGTCCCTTGACAATAATGAGACTCTCACGTACGGCGGGGGACCCTTCTTCGGGCTGAGGATATCGGGGGCCGAGCTGGACCCGCTGGCCCTCGCGGACGATGACTCGCGCCCGGTCATCCATCGCCTTCTGTCAATCCCCCATCTGCGGGCACGCTATCTGGCTCATGTGCGAACGATTGTCAATGACTGGCTGGATTGGGATGTGCTGGCGCCGATCGTCGAGAGGTATCAAAATCTGATTGCCTCGGGGGTGAAGGCTGACACCAAGAAGTTCTTTTCCTACGAGGAGTTCATTCACGGCCACGTGCAGGATTACATTAGAGAAGGTCCACCGGGGGGAGGCCCCTTCGGCGGAGGGCTACCGCGGGGAGGCCCGCCGGGGGGCTGGCTACCAGGAGCAGGCCCACCGCAGGAAGGAGCTCCCGGGCAAGGCCCGCCGGGAGGAGCGCCCTCGGAGGGAGAACGGCCCTTTGGCGGCGAAAGGATGCTCAGGCGATTCAACACCAACAGCGACGGGATGATCTCGAAGGATGAAGGCTCCGGGCGGGCACAGCGGTTCATCCAAGACTTCGACCGCAATGGCGACGGCGTCGTCACGAGAGAGGAACTCTCCCAAAGCGATCGAGGTGTTCCCGGCGGCAGGCGTCGAGCCGGCGGCCGTCCGGGGCAAGGGCCCGGCGGCTTCGGAGGAGGGCCCGGCGGGGGAGTCACCCCCAGCCTGAAACGTTTTGTGGAGGAACGTCGGGAGTTTCTCCTCAACCATCCCGCGATGAGCAAACCCGCGCCGGTGATTCAAGATGTTTCGCACCACGTCACCGCCAGCGGCTCGGGAGATTCAGTGGACCCTTTGCCGACCGAACCTGTACACGTCCAGGCGAGGATAACTGGTGAGGTCGCGGCAGATTCCGTAATCTTGTACTATGCGGAAGCCCGCTGGGCACCATTCGACCAGGTGTTGATGTTCGACGATGGCAAAGATAACGACGGCAAAGCAGGAGATGGTCTCTACGGCGGCGATGTTCTTCCCTTTCCTGCCGGGACGGAAGTTCATTATTACGTGGAAGCGAGGGCGCCCGCTTCTGTGGGCACAACCACGTTTTTCCCTGTAAAAGCTGAGTTCGGGGCGCTGACCTACAAAGTGGCAACGCCCATTGCGAGCACATCGCCTATCGTCATCAATGAGCTGATGGCCGCGAACGATACTGCGATACGCGATCCGCAGGGGGAGTACGATGACTGGATCGAGTTGCTCAATGTCAGCGACCAAGAGGTGGACCTTTCGGGGATGTACTTGAGCGACCGGAAAGACAATCCCCGCAAGTGGGCCTTTCCCAACGGCACGATGCTTGCGCCCGGCGCATACCTGATGGTTTGGGCGGACGAAGACGTAGAGGCTGAGGCGGGTCTGCACGCGAATTTCAAGCTGTCGAAGAGTGGCGAGGTTGTGATGCTGATTGACGCGGACGAGCGAGGAAACGCACTGCTCGACTCGGTGACATTCAGCAAACAAAGAGATGACGTCGCACTGGCCAGAATGCCCAACGGAAAAGGCGCATTCCGGGCATTACAGGCGACCCCCGGCGGAACGAACAAGAACCAATAGGTGACGTAAGAGCTGCACCCATCGGAAGAAGAAAAATGAAGATCATGGCGACAGGTCCCTGTAGCGGAGGGTCGCAGTGACTGGGGCGGAGGCAGGCATGACCCGCTATGACCGCCTCTTCCGCAGCCTGGACGTATTCAAAGACGGGGGCCACGAGGAGAAGCCTGCTGGCCTCGTTCGCGGGACCGCCCCAAATGCGCCCGAACACAGAAACAATCTGTAACTGTACTGACTCCCTATTGAGCTTATGGTGAACTGTCGTTTCACAGTCGCAGTTCATGTGTTGTGCTTCCTGGCTCATCTGCAGGGAAAGAGAGTGACTTCCTGATTTGTCGCGGGGAGCGTGAACACCAACCCCGTGGTCATTCGGAGGATTCTGGCCGCTCTGCGAAAAGCGGCTCTGATGCGGTCACGGCCTGAGGTCGCAGGCGGCTGGGAGCTGGCTTCCAAACCGTCGGCAATCACGTTGAGGCAGATTTATCAACGGATTCGGCCTGGTACGGCGTTCGCGCTGCACAGCAAAAAGCCCAACCCGCGCTGCCCCGTGGGCAGGAGGGGCCAGCAAGCGCTGCTGGGGCACTACCGAAGGGCTTAAGCCGCGATAGAGCATGAACTGGCGCAGTCCACCATCGCGGACGTGCTACACGATGTTCTGGCGGCTGGAAAATGACATTTTATTTTTCGCTCAATTCGTAGCTGCTGCACGCAGAATTAAACCAGGACTATTGCTGTCCCGTTCAATGACCCACTACGCCGCAGCTTTGGGCCTGAGATAGTCGGAGAGCACGTGCTATTGCAACCGACTCAGAGGAAGAAGGAACAACCGTATTGCATGAGGAGGCGCATCCGATGGTCAGAAGAGACGGTGAACGGAAAGACAACAAGAACTCGGCGGACGTTGCGGGCGCTCGTGTATCGCGCCGGCAGTTTCTGAAAGGGACAGCGGGAGCGGTCATCGGAGCATCGCTCGCCGGAACGTTCGTCCAGAAGGCGCTCGCGGAGCAAGCAAAGAAAGCCCGCGTGATTCTGCTGCAGGACCCCGCCTACTTTCAGGAGGGGAAGGTGGACGTAGCAGTCGCCCGGAAAATGGTGGACCGAATCATGTGTGAGCTGACGGGAAAGAGCTCCTCAGGAGACGCCTGGAAAGCTCTTTTTTCGCCGAAGGAGAAAATCGCCATCAAGGTCAACTGCCTGTTCCCGCCGGTGACGCCGAATCCGGAGACCGTGCAGGTGGTGGTCGAAAGCCTGGCGGACGCGGGATTCGACCCGACGCGGATTATCATCTTCGACCGCTCGAATCGCGACCTGACAAAGTGCGGCTTCAAGATCAATGAGTCCACGAAGGGAGCCAAGTGCTATGCGACGAAGGAGTACGTCTATCCGGCGAAGGCACGTGACGTGGACACGAAGCTCAGCAGCATCCTGGTGAACGACGTGGACGCGCTCATCAATATGCCGGTCCTGAAGACTCACGCGTTTTCGGGAATCACTGGTTCACTCAAAAACCACCTGGGGACGGTTCCCAATGCCCGTAGTTTCCACCCGGACAATTGCTCGCGGCTGGCAGAATTGAATGCGCTCGATCCGATTAAGAAAAAAACGCGCCTGATTCTGATGGACGCTGCCCGGGCGCAGTACCACCGCGGACCGTCCTTGAGCCGTCAGCACATGTGGAGCTATTCGGGGATGCTGGCAAGCACGGACCCCATCGCGATGGATATCATCGCCGCAAGAGAGATTCTCGCCAAGCGGCATGCCAGCGGAATGGAGGGGCCCATCCCCCCTTCTATCAAGCACATTGAGCTTGGAGCAACCATGGGGCTGGGTGTTGGTGACCTGAATCAGATTGACGCCGTAACACTCAAATAGTGGGCTTACGCTGAACTGTCCTTTCTCAGGATGAAACAACGAAATGTAAGGAGGATTTCCATGCGACCCGCAGGACTGCTCTCGCTGTTGGCCGTGTTGAGCCTGATTAGCCCAGCCCCGGCGCGTGTGATTATCAACGAGGTCTTTTACAACGCGCCCGATGATCTGGACGACATTCAGTGGATCGAGTTCTATAACACTGCCGACCGGCCGGTGGACCTGAGCGAGTGGACGTTGGACAAGGGCAATGGGTATGTTTTCCCCAAAGGCACGACCATCGAGGCTCAAGGGTATCTGGTGGTGGCGTTGAAGCCGGATGAGTTCCGCAAAATCTACGGCGTCCCGGCGATCGGGCCGTTGAAACGGCCGCTCAAGAGGGGAGGCGAGCGCCTCGAACTGCTCGATGCGAGGGGACAACGGGTGGATGGCGTCCGATACAACGACCGGCATCCCTGGCCGGTGAGTGCGGACGGCGAATCGGCGTCCCTGGAGCGCATCTGCCCATCGGCTGCGGGTGATCTCCCCGAGAACTGGGCCGCGTCGCCGCTTCCGACCGTGCCCAAGCCGGCCGGCACACCAGGCAAGCGCAACGCGTCCTTCTCGGCCGTTCTGCCGCCGGTGATTGCCGACGTGACTGGTCTCCCGGACAATGTGTTGCCAGACGAACCGCTGCACGTTGAGGCGGAAGTAAGGGACAGAGGCGCACTCCGCGAGGTGAGCCTGCTGTATCGGACGGTTGTCGGAGGCGTCGAGGGGAAGGAATCTGCGGTTCCGATGACCGAAGACGCCGCGACCGGCCGCTTTCGGGCGACCATTCCGGGACAGCCGACTAACACGCTCGTGCGGTATCGCATCAAGGCGGTGAACGAGGCCGGCGCCCAGCGCCTGTACCCGGATGAGAACGATCTTCGGCCAACGTTCTCGGCTTACGTTCACGATAAATGGGAAGCGAGCCCTATCGCCCTCGGCCTGCTTCTGCTGGGCGGGCCTGACAAGATCTCCACGAGCTCGACTCAGAGCAGGCCTCCGACGTTCGGCGGTCCTCCCGGCGGCAGACCCGGAATGGGCGGGAGAGGGCCTGCTATAAGTTTCTACGTCCGCGGCCGCCAGGAACCACCGCCGCGCCCCCCTCGCGGAGCGTCAACGTTCATCTTCGTTGACCACCAGACAGGCGAGACAATGGTCTTTAACCACCTCAACGCGGTTCCTCGAATTAATAACAGGGGCTTCAAGATCTTCTTCCACAAGGATCACACGCTCAACAATATGAGCGCCGTCAACCTGGTCTTTGAGGGCAGCGAATGGTCCCTGATTGCCGAGGCGCTGTCCTACGACGTTTATCACCGGGCGGGAAGCCCGGCTCCGTTGAGCGAGTTCGTCCGGGTCTGGGTGGACGGGCGCCTCGTTGGTCCCCACCTCATGGTCGAGCGGCCGAACCGCTCGTTCCTGCGCCGCAACGGAATCGACGACAACGGAAATCTATACAAGACCCTGTGGACGGGGCGCGATCCGGTCAGCCGGCACCAGAAAAAGACCAATCAGCAGGCGGGCCACGAGGATCTGCTGGCGTTACTCGACCAGCTCGGCAAGGCCGAAGGCAGTCCGGATGACCTATGGAAGGTGATCCAGGAAAACTTCGATGTGGAGCAGGTCGCGACGTACTTCGCAGTGAACATGATCATCTCGCACTGGGATGGGTTCTTCAACAACTACTTCGCGTACCACGACGTCGAGCGGAATAAATGGCAGATGTACCCGTGGGATCAGGATAAAACCTGGGGCTACTACGATGGCTTGCCGGACGACCAGGTTTTCTTCGACATGCCGCTGACCTACGGCATGGAGGGAGATCAACCACCTGGTAGAAGCGGCGACAGCCCCGCGGGCAGAGGGTCCAGAAGGGGGTTCGGGGGACGCCCGATGTGGTGGCGACGAGGAGGCGAATTCTCCAGGCCCCTTTTGGCTAACCCCCAGTTTCGGGCCGTTTTTCTATCGCGCACCAAGGAGATCCTCGAGACGATCTACACGCAGGACGTCTATTTCCCGCTGATTGATGAGATGGCCGATCGGTTGAAAGACGACCTGAGGCTGGCAGCGAAGTCATACGGCGAAGATTTCGAGAACGTCGCGAGGCGTCTGGAGAAGAATGTCCCGTCGCTTCGCACTCACCTTCTCAAACGGCGAGAGTTCCTTCTGGAACAGGAGGAGCTGCGGTCCTTGGGCGAGGACCATGGATCCGGTTCACTCACAACCGGCGGCGCACGGGCCGAGGCCAGCGCGCCAGCGGTGGTCATTAACGAGCTAATGGCCGCGAACCAGACCACGACCCGCGATCCTCAGGGACATTATGACGACTGGGTCGAATTGCTGAATCTCAGCGATCAGGAAGTGGACCTATCCGGGATGTACCTGACCGACCGGAAGGACAATCCTCGCAAGTGGGCCTTTCCCAACGGCACGATGCTTGCGCCCGGCGCATACCTGATGGTTTGGGCGGACGAAGACGTAGAGGCTGAGGCGGGTCTGCACGCGAATTTCAAGCTGTCGAAGAGTGGCGAGGTTGTGATGCTGATTGACGCGGACGAGCGAGGAAACGCACTGCTCGACTCGGTGACATTCGGCAAGCAGAGAGCAGACGTCGCACTGGGTAGATTGCCGGATGGGAAAGGAGCTTTCCGGACATTACCCGGAAGCCCCGGGGAAGTGAACAAAAAGGAATAGAGGAAAGAGAAGCTGCTCGTGTCTCGGCCGAGCCGACGGGCGGTAGGCTCCACTGGAGCGGCGTTCACAAAGGCCAATGCGCCCGCGACCCGGCGTCCGAATGGTCGGAGTTGTGGGTCATTGGGGCGCGAGCGCGGTGGCGGATCCTATGAACCTCGGTTGGAAGGAAAATCGAAATGGAGCAAGTGAGAGAACGTGAATTTCGCAGAGCACTGGGGCCGTGGAGCACGACCGCTCTGATTGCCGGCTCGATGATCGGCACAGGCATTTTCTTTTTTGTTTCCGACGTGGCTGTTCGTCTGCCGAGTCGCGCCGCCATCTTAGCTGCGTGGGCTGTCGGGGCCGCCATCGCCTCGTGCGGGGCACTTTGCCTTGCCGAACTGGCCGCCGCCTACCCACAGACCGGAGGCATATACGTTTTCCTTCGTCGCGCCTACGGGCCGCTCGTGGGCTTTCTCTATTCGTGGGCCAAGTTTCTGATAATGCGGGTCGGCACTTTCGCCATTTTGGCCGTAGCCTTCTCGGGATTCTTTGCCGATTTCTTGGGCCTTGGGCCGGGAGCGCCGCCGTGGATCGAAAAGGCTGTGGCCGTCGGTGTCATCGTCGTCTTGACTGCAATCAACATTGGGGGACTTCGCGCCGGCGCCGCAGTCCAAAACGTCCTGACAGCCGCCAAGATCTTCTGCCTTGTCGCTATCGTTGGGGTCGGCGCCTTGTTCGCTATGGGGTTACTCGAGCCGCATACGGTCGCCATTGAGCCTGCGAAGCGCCCCGAGGGCTCCTTTCTTCTTCTGTTCGGCGCCGCGTTGATTCCGGTTATGTGGACCTTCGGAGGCTGGGACGAATCGCCCTTCGTCGCCGAGGAGGTCCGCAATCCCGAGAGAAACCTGCCGATTTCGATTCTGGGCGGGCTATGGACAGTGGCGCTCCTTTTTGTGCTGGTAAACGCCGCCTATCTGGCCATTCTTTCCCCCTCGGAGATTGCCGGTTCCGCCGGAGTGACCGCCACGGTGGCCATGGAGCGGGCCCTCGGCGGCGGGACCCGCAAAATCCTGTGTGTTGCTTTGATGATATCCACCTTCGGCGCCGGAAACGGCTTCGCTCTTACAGGCGGGCGGATCGCTTACGCCACCGGCCGCGACCAGGCGCTATTCCGCTGGTTCGCTCGCACGCATCCCCGGACCAAAACCCCGGCGCGCAGCCTTGCGGTTCAGGGCGCGCTGGCGATTGTGGCTATCCTGGCGTTAGCGAATCCATTTAGTCTGCTTCTTTACACCGGCCTCGCCTACTGGACTTTTGCCGGGTTGACCGCTGCGGCAGTCGTGGTGCTGCGGCTTCGCGATTCGGGGCGAGAGCGCCCATTTCGCGTCTGGGGCTATCCCGTCATGCCGATTCTCTTCGTCGCAGCATCGCTGGGCATGGCTATTTCTGTCATCGTCAACGATACGCATAACGCCCTCGTCACCGTTGGCATTTTAGTCGCAGGTGCGGCGGCATACGCCGTTCAGGCTGCTGCGTTTGGCAAGCGGCGTTGAAGCGCCGCCGGCGCCCGCCGCGGGCGCGTGTGGCCCCGACCGGCGCCGGTTTTCTTCGTGACAATTCGCGGGGCGTCCCGCGCCCGTCGAGGGCAAGATGCCCCTGCCACGGCAGCCGACGACGAAGTCCTTCTCATGCTCCTCTCTGTGTCTTTACGTTGTCCTTCCCCTCCATTCTCCGCTCCCGCAACTCGGAATTCGCCGGAGACTGAGGGATTACAAATCCCCTTGTTTTTTGTTTGACATGCTGCGTGGGTTTGCTATCCTCTTCCCAGGAAGGAACGCTTGGGCGAGTCCAAGCGCTGTAAAAATGGATGAAGTGATTGATACTGCCTTCCCTGTGGAGGACCTGAAGGATTGAAGAGCCCAAAAAATCGAGGTGAGATTATGCAATGGCTACGGTCAAACAGAGGAGGGGGGCAGGGGCTCCTTGCGGGCTTCGCCATAATCGCGCTCGCTCTTGGCCTGTACTTCGTTTTCAAACAGACGAAGTCGAAGGACGGCTCGCTGTTTGGGGATGTCTATTACTACTGCACTAACTGCCAGAAAGAGTTTGCGGGCAGCTCCAGCGCAACTCCCCCCATCAAGTGCCCATTCTGTCACAAAGTCGCGGCAGTCCGAGCAAGAAAGTACAAGTGCAAGGAATGCGACACAGTTTTCATCGGTTACCTTCAGAAGTACGACCCCGAGACCAAGCTCCTCATCGAGAGGCGGAAGAAAGGCGAGAAGGTACCGGACGAGAAGATCGGCAGCATTCTTGTCTCGGAGCCCGGCGAGGAGGATTGGGTCGAAGCCGGTTCTCCCGAGGGCCTTGACCTAATGAACAACGTGGTCTGCCCCAACTGCGAGGGATTCGACCTCGAGGTCGTTTTTCCGCCAAAGAAGAAATAGTAGGCGGTTGCTGTCCCGCATTTATACACGAACAAACCTACGCCACCAACTGGCGAGCCCACCTCTTTACCAACGAGGGAAGTCTGGCTTGGTTTCTCGACCATGCAGAAACTGGCCGGCGTCAAACCCTGCATCATGCCAGTCATCCGGATGTAACGTGTGAAATTCGTGTTCATCCGCGGTCATCACCAAATAAGCATTTCGACTTACGAGGTGACTCACGACCAGTGGGTTGTCAGGAACGCCATCCTCGTCATTATCCAAGTATTGAGCCAGAACTCTGCTTGCATGTAGAACTTTGACATCAGGAGTGCTTGATGTCGCAAATACGTGAACACCAAAAACGCGTACATATTTCGAGAAGCCCGCCTTTTGAAAAGCAGACAACTTTTCTGGTATGTGTCTAATCTGTATAGTTGGCGTAACTTCTATGTTTCCGACAACTGATGCGCTTAATGAATTGGCACTTGAACCACGAGTCGGGCGACTATTCCGCAGGATGAACAAAGCCTCTACCTCGTCCTCGGACAGGGCACGGTCGTAAATGCGGATGTCATCCATGAGGCCCTTGAACCCCCTTCCCATTCTGACATCCAGGTTGTTGCCGGTGTCAACCCTGACCCGTTACTAACCAGACACGACAACGAAACAAGGGAGAACATATAAAACAAACTTCTACACATAATACCTCTCCTTATCTGAGTTTCGTATTCGAGCTTGTTTCATTATGGAGACGCCACGGCCTTCCACAATCGGTACTCTCGCCGCGATTTCCCCGGGACGCTCCGGGTCGAGTAATCACCTACTCGAACCGCAGAATTGTGAACGAATACGGTGGGAAAGTGTACGTCATCTCGCCATTTTCGATGCTGTAATCCCAGTTCCTTTCCCAGGGCACGACCTTCTCCAGGTCGCCCGGGCTATTGACATCGTCGAGTCCACCCCGAATCTGGATGACGCGAGCGACAGGCTCGTGGGGCGTAAAGCCGGCCAGTCGGATATGTGTCCTTACACGTCCGGCAGCCACGTTGACCACCTGTAGTGTAATCGTTGTGGAGCCTTCGCTGCTCTTTGCGGTGACATCCAGTACGTTGCCGGGGCTTTCGAAATCTGTCTCCACACAGAGGGGTAGATAGTTCCGCGCGACCATTTGAGTGACGTAGTACGAAGGCTGTCCCCACGCCTGAGAGGGAGTCAGGAAAAGCATTCCCTGGTCCCAACCGTTGTCATTTTGTTTATAAGGCTGGAGGCAGTTTGCGGCGCAGACAACCGGCACATCGGCCCCCATGCGTTCCAGCTCGTTGATGGCGTGGGCGTGGCCCAGTGCCCGCCGCAGAGCGTGGTTGTTGGCGTTCTCCTCGAAGACGCACACTTTGAAATCCGCACCTGTGTCGAACTCGTGCAGCGCCCGAATGAAATCCCGCAAGCCGATTAAGCCACCTCGCATCTCGTCGGGATTTCCCGGCTCATGGTTCCAGATGTGCACGTCGAACCAAACGCTTTTGCCGCGAGCCTCGACGAGCTCGAGAATCTTTTTGTGGGTAGCGAGGCTCTTGATCCTCGGCGCGCCATTGAAGTCGAACGGGTCACGGATGTGACCGTTGTAGAGGAAATCGCCCACCACAAGAACCATCTTCGGGTCTTTCTCCCACACTGCCTCAGCGACGGGTTTGAACCTCTGGAAATAGTGTTCGTTGACAGCTTCCTCGTTGCCGAATTCGATGTATTCTAAGTTGTACGGCTCAGGATGTCCGTCCTTGACGCGTTTTCTTCCCCACCGGCTTTCGGGCGCGCCATTGACGTACTCCGCGAAGTCGGCCATATCTTCGGGAGTCTCCTCAATGTTGAAAGCAGGAATGCCGAGAAAATCCGCTGCTTCGCAGAAGTTCAAAAAGTCGAGAATGCCCCAGCCATTGCTCGAGTAGGGATACCATGTGCCGTGGTATGGAGGACGGCGGTCTCGCGGGCCCACCATTTTCTTCCAGCGGTATTGTTGTGAGTTAATCATGGAGCCGCCGAGCCGCAGGACGGTGAGCCCTTGCTTAAGAAGTCCCTCGGCGATGTCCTTTCGCACGGGCAGTCCCTTGAATCGCCCCCATGAGCCGGGTTGCAGAAAGGCGTGCCCCATGACGATGGAACCGGGCTTCCTCAGCTTGATGGCGAAGCGCCCCTTCTTGTCTGTGGCATTCGGAGTGAGCGTGAAATCGCGCCGCGTCCACCCGTCAGTCCTTGCACGCAGCTTCTTTTCCGCGTAAACCCGCGAACCGTCACCACTCTCCATCACCACATAAAAGTCGGTGGGGGCATCAGCCCGAATCCAGATATATCCTTCATACAGCTTGCACGCTTGAAAGTACATCCCCCAGCGGTTCAAACTGCGGTTTTCGATACCGATCTCCCCTTCGCCGGAAAGAAAGATCACCCGCTGGCTTTGGGCTCCGTTGAAGCTGTCTTTCGATTCCAGCGCGAACTTCCCTTGTGCGGAATTGCGTGCCAGCGGACGCCACATACCACTGACCTCACCCGCAAAACTTCGGTCAGTCCGCAGCTCGAAAGGTAATCGCTCCTTGCGCCCTTCGCTCTCGACCCAGAGGTTCCGGCATAGTACCTGACGCCGCCAGGTTCGCAGTCCGACGCGGCCGGAACGCAACGGATGGGTTTCATCTTCGTATTTCAACACGGACTTGCCGTTGACCTGTATCTCCAGAGACGTCTCCCCCATCTTTACGATAAGAGGTATCCATGCCTTCAGCGGCACGTCGCAGGGAACCTCCTGAATCGGCTCAAAATTGTTGCGATGTCGCGCGAAAATCAGTCTCTCCCTTTTTGGCGAGAGAGCAATTTCGTAGCCGATGAACTTGTCGGCGCCCACGCCGGGGTCCTTGACTTTTGCGATGAATCCGGCGTTACCGAGCTCATCATCGGGGAAGAACATTTCAACGCCGATTGCGCCGATTGCGAACTCGCGGATGTCAGCAATCAGTTTGGGCCCCGGTCCCGGCCCGGCAAGCAGTGCCCCGTCCTTCACCACCCAGATCCCGCCGTATGCCGTGAATCCCTTCAGTGGCGTGGACGACGGCGGCGGCTCCTCAAAGCTTTCTCCGAAGATCATCTGACTGTAGATGCCCCCGTAAATCTCATGGTTAACGTCCTCAATACAGGCGCCGGTCATGTAGCGAGTGAGACGGTGACTGACCTTGTCGCCATGAACTACGATTCTCGCTTCTTCCGCGATTGAAACACCTACACACAGCCAGATAGCAAGGGCTAACCACATAGTTTTGTGATACATAGCACGCCTCCCAAATGCACTCGTTCGCAATACTGCCGCCTATATTGTTGTGTGAGAACAGCCTCTTCGACGTCCATGATAAGTTTCCTTCAAGGGTAAGAAGAGTTACCCTGTAATGCCTCAGTTACGGGCGGCTGAGGCTGGAACCGCACAGTCCGCAGACCACGCCGAGGCGCCATTGTACCGCCGGCATCTTGTCCCGCGTTCCGCGGGAGGACATCCTGCCCCCGCCCCGCGTTCCGCGGGGGACGCCCTCAGGACTGCCCCGCCATGGCGGGGCGGCGTTACATAGATGGCAACACTGAACTCCCGTTGGGATCATGGGCAAGATGCCCATGCCACGGCAGGAGATGACGAAGTCCTTCTCATTCTCCTCTCTGCGACTCTGCGCCTTTGCGTTACCCTTCTCTTCCTTTTTTCCCTCCCCCGCCAAGGCGGGGTATCCGCCCGAGACTGAGGCCATACGTAAGCGATCATCTTTTTGTAGATGTCGAATCCGACATAGTGTACACTCGCGCTTATGGGAAGCCTCCTGAGTTGGTTTCTGAGCCGGTTTCACTCTGCTCTCGGCAATTGAGCCATCATGACGGTTCCCTTTTCAAGCTTTACTTATACATTCTAACAAGATGAACAGGATGGGAGCCCATTGCGGATTGCGGATTTCGGATTTGCGGTTTCCCGTTCCCCTTTCCGCAATCCACACTCCGGAACGGAGCACCTCCCGTCCATCTCGTTATCGCGTCAAAAAAAAGAATACCTGACCGAATTTAAGAACCACAGCACTGCACTAAGTACATCGATTCGTAAATACGGTGACGTATAATGGTGCTGCGAAAGGAGCTATTTTGACGGGATAACAGGATAGACTGGATTGTCCCAGAGGCGTGAAGCATCCAGTAAATCACAGGCCCAGGGGCCGCTGGGTGAAAGATCACGAAGGGCAAGCAATAGACGGAGAAGTTGTCGCAGACCATGCAGCCCGGTCATGGCTGGGTCGAAAGAGATATGGTCGTCGTCGAGCCCCGCGTGCCGCGAGGTCAAGGGGGTTGTTGTGGCGGCTCAGGAGATAGAACTGCCTAACAAGCTCGTTGCCGCTGCTAAACCAGTACGTGAGAGGTTGCGGCAGAGCGAAAGGTCAAAAACCTTTCGCAAAGATATACAGGATTCTAAGAATCATGTCCATCCCGTTATCCCGTCAAAAAAAAGAATACGTGACCGAATTTAAGAACCACAGCACTGCACTAAGGAGGGGCAGAGAAGTGAAGGAGTTTCCAGAGCTTGTTGAGAAAGCGAGAGCGGCGAAAGAGGCTTCGCGAAGGACTGCGGTGCTTTCGACAGACGCGAAGAACCACGCCCTCGGCGCGGTGGCAGCGATTCTGGACGAGGAAAAGGAAAGCGTCTTCGCGGAGAACCGGAAAGATGTTGTCGCCGCCAGGAAAGCGGGGATGAAGGAATCGCTGGTGGACAGGCTTGAGCTCGACGACAAGAAGATGAAAGGCATTGTTGACGGCGTGCGTGCGGTGATGGCGCTGCCTGACCCGGTCGGCAGCAGCAACGCGGCGTGGGTGAGGCCGAACGGGCTGCGGATCATGCAGGTGAGAGTTCCGTTCGGGCTTATAGGAATAATCTACGAGTCCCGCCCGAACGTGACCGTTGACACGTTTTCGCTGGCGTTGAAGAGCGGCAATGCGATTCTGCTGAGGGGTAGCCGCAGCGCCATCAATACCAACAGGGAGCTTGTGCGATTGATAAAAGCGGGGCTGGCGGGGACGGAGGCGCCGGAGGATGCGGTCGCGCTGGTGGAGTCCCTGGACAGGGAAGCGGTGGACGCCATGTTGAGAATGAAAGAGTACATTGACCTGGTGATACCGAGAGGCGGGCGAGGACTGATAGATATGGTCGTGGAGAAAGCCACCATTCCCGTGATAGAGACCGGCGTGGGGAACTGCCACGTTTTCGTTGACGCCTCGGCGGAGCTTGAGATGGCAAAGCGAATCGTCATCAACGCCAAGTGCCAGAGGCCGGGAGTCTGCAACGCGATGGAGACGCTGCTCGTGCACAAGGAACTTGCCGAGAAGTTCTTGCCGGAGATGATTCGGCTGTTGGAGAAAAAGGGAGTGGAGATTCGCGGCTGCGAAAAAACGAGAGAAATCTCACCGCAGGTCGAGCAGGCGACGGGTGAGGACTGGGCGACGGAATATCTGGATTTGATTCTGGCGGTCAAGGTCGTGGAAGATGTGCGGGAGGCGATTTCGCATATCACCCGGTACGGCTCAGGGCATTCGGAAGCGATTCTTTCAAACGATTTCGCGAATATCTGCCGGTTCACGTCGGAGGTGGACGCGGCGGCGGTCTATGTTAACGCCTCGACCCGTTTCACGGACGGTGGGGAGTTCGGGTTCGGGGCGGAGATGGGGATAAGCACGCAGAAGCTTCACGCCCGCGGGCCGGTGGGGCTGAAGGAATTGACAACCTCGAAGTACGTGATTTATGGTGAGGGGCAGGTGCGGGAATAGGTGCGGGCGAGGCCGCCGACGAAGCTGAGCCATCATAGTTGATGATAGCTGATGCCATAGGAGAGACTGAGATGCCTGAGGAGAAGAAAGAAAAAACAGGAAAGCAGGAAGCTCAAGAGGAATGGAAGGTCAGGTTCAAGGACGGGACGGTGTTCTCCCCGGTGACCTATGACACTCTGCTTGAATGGTTCAAATCGGGGCAGATTGATGCGGAGACTCCGGTGGCGAAGAACCACCTGACGGCGGAGTGGGTTCAGTTAAAAAAAACTGAAGGTTTTGCAGTCACGAAGGCAGCCAAAGAGGGACGACAGATTTTCTGCACGTCCTGCGGCGCGCCGTGGCCGGAGGGAACAAAGTTTTGCACGAAGTGCGGGACGAATCTCCAGACCGGAGAAAAGGTTCTTGCCGCCGGAGCGAAGAAGCCGCAGCGTGTCATTAGGCTACGGCGGAAGGCCGAGAAGGTTTCGCCGGAGCTGGTCGAGCCTGCTGCTGAGGAAGTCCCGCCGCAAGCCGAGATTCAGGCGCCGCCAGCCGAGCAAGCAGCGGAAATTGCCGAGGCGGGCGTTCTGCCCGAAGTTGCTCCAGCGGCAGAAGAGGCGCCGGAGGCAGCAATCCCCGCACGCCAAAAGAAGCGTGGGAAGAAGAAGGTTATTCGGTTGCTGGTGGCTGTGGCGGCGATAGTCGTGGGCCTGGCAGTATTTGCACCCGAACAGATGTCGGAAATCCTCCGGAAGGCAAAGCGTCTGGTAGGGTTGCAAGAGAGAGGTCCCGGCGAAAAAGAAAAGGAGAAAGAAGAACAGAAATGGGTCGGGGTGAGAGCGGATGTCCGCTCGGCAATTGATAGCGTTCGCGAGCGGATTTCGAGCGCGCTGACGACTGTGCCTTTTGCCGACCGGCAAAAGGAGGCTTTTGAAACGGAGGCAGCAGCCTTTCTGAGAGCAGCCGCGGATGAGTTCACGGACACGGACGCATTTGTTTCTCTCGCCACGGCGCTGGCAGACGGAGAGCTGAGGGAGGCGGCGAGCTTTCTCGAGGAGGAGAAAAGCTTACTGAAGGCAGAAGGCACGACGCCCGGAATTGACGCGATTCAGGGGGCAATTCAGATTCTGCTGGGGAGGGAGAAAAAGGGATTGCCGCTTCTGGCCTCGGCTGTGGAGCAGAGCGATATAAAACCGGTAGCGGCGAGCTTTTGCAGGGGCGCCGTGGAGGGATGCCTTGAAAAACTGCTGCTGCCGCAGGGCAAACAGGACCCGTGGGGGAGCGTTGCCGAAATCCTGGGAGTCAATAAGGACGACCTTGGGGAAGAGTTTCTCGCGAGACACTGCGGAAAGGCTCTTTTGGGGATGACCGCTTTGCAGGGGTTGAGCTGGACAGAAGCTCGAAGAGCGTCTGCGGGGCCTGCTTATCGGCTTGCATCACAAAACACTTCGACAACTAATTCCGCGGATGGCAGCACAGTTGTGACCCGGCAACTCCGAGTAATCCTGTCCGGAGACCTGACGGAACCCGAAATTCGCAGGATATGTAATGAAATCATCGCCGAACAGGTCAAGTTCCAGCCCTACAATGCAATATCGCTGTCGTTTTATCTGCCGGGGACCAGTACGAGCGGGCCTCCCACCGGCGGGGCGGCGATCTGGGCGCCCGACGGAACGTGGCAGAACGCCGGGTCAGTGAGGGCGGGCGACTATTCTCGTCATAGATTGCTCATCCAGCCCGCAGCAGGCGCCGCGGCGGTATCGCCGTTCGGGACGGCTGCTGGAAAGCCAGGAGGGTCGCCAGCCGGAATGTTTTCTCGCTTGACCGGGGCCCAGGCGGCGGGGAGCCGAGGGACAAGGATTCCGACGAAGAGTGTTGTGACTCTTTTCCGACGGAGCGATCCCTCGGTACAGGCGGCGCTGGTTGAGCTGGGGAAAACCGACCCCGCGAAGCGGCCGTCCGTGCTCAAACACAAGGCGGCTCGCGTAGCGTATGCGCTAAGCCTGATGTCCAGAGACAAACGAGCGGAGCCGGGGCGAGATAACCGGCTGCTGAGTGTTCTGACGGAGGGACTATCTGCCGACCCTGAGAACGCATTTTACGATTACGCCCTGGCGGCGGTGTATCTACGAATGAAAAAGGATGCCGAGGCGATTGCTGAGATTGCGGCGGGAAACAACAAGCCCGTTTGCCGCGATTATAGCAAGGAGAGGATGGCAGGTCTCGCAAAGGTGCTCGATACGACTCTGCCTTACACGGCGGCGGCGATGGCAATCTCTTCCCCTCACCTGTCGGCATTGGCAAGTTCTACGCGAAGACTTCTCGACTCGGCGCAGTCGGCGTTCCGGGTAGGGAAATGGGCGGAGGTTTTCGAGATTCTCGGCCAATCGCGAATCGCGTGCGTAAAATTAAGGAACGAGGCTTGCACTTTCAGTGATGCGCTGACAGTGATAAATGCGGCCCTTCCGGTGATGGCGGCGGAGGCTGAGTTCTATAAGAGGGACGGAAAAGCCGCCGAGGCATGGAGAGTTCGGAAGACGCTGGCGGAGAACTGGCGGTTGGCGCTGGCGATAGAGCAGGCGGAGTACGGGCCTTACGCGGAGATATTTGTGAAGGAGGTTTTGTCGGAAAAGGGCTATGAGGAAGAGTTCTCGAAGAGCCCGCCTCAAAAGGTTCTCGCGGGATTGTGGTCGAAAGCGACAGGGCGCCTTGATGCAATTCTGGGGAAGGGCCCGGCGGCGGCGCCGATGGAAGGAGTCAATTTGCAGGATAGAAATTATGTAGCGGCAAAAAGCTCCCTCGCCAATCAGAAGCACGAAATGGCTTTTCAATATGCCAACGCCTGCCTCGCTCAGAATCCGAAGCATCTCTGGGCGTTCAAGGTTATGCAGGAGGCGGCGGCCAAGGCGAGCGTCGAGGCTGAGTTTTCAAAGCCGAAAGCGGTGGCGTACACGGTCATGGGGAAAACAGACTTGAGCCTGGGCGGCGTGAAGCGTATTCAGTACGAGATAGCGGTTGCAAAGGGCACAACCAAAGAGCAGGCGGTCGCCACGGCGAGGTCGGCTCTCCAGGGATTCTGGAAACGCGAGAAGGCTGACGCGGTGCGGATTTATGTGACGCCGAAAGGCAGCCTCTTGCCGTTGGTTCGGCTGAATTGGGCTCCCGGTGGAGACTGGGCGAAGGCTAAACAGGATACGCCCTACTCGGAGTTTGAGGAGGAGTTGAAGGTCTTCGGTGAAGGGCGCCCGTGACATCCGGCAAAACTCTCGCCGGCGGGACGGAGTCTGAGATGCGAACGGTCATTAAAAAAGCGGGAGACATCGTCGTCAAGGTGGGCAGCTTTGTCCTTACGGACGAGGATGGGAAGATCAACCGTCGCGTCCTGTGGAATATCGTCTCTCAGGTGAACTGGCTGATAGAGGGAGGGAGGCGCGTGGCGATGGTCTCGTCGGGGGCGAGGAGCGCGGGTTTCGGCAGAGTCGGAAAATGGGGCGACAGAGCGGAGATGAAATACAAGCAGGCGCTGTGTGCGGTGGGGCAGGTGGAACTGATGAAGGAGTACCAGTCCAGTTTCGCCGTTTTCGAAAGGAACGCAGCTCAGTTGCTTCTGACGCACGAGGACTTCGACGACAGGCTACGCTACCTCAACATCCGCAACACGCTGATGACGCTGCTGGCGGAGGGCATCGTTCCGGTCGTCAACGAGAACGATACGGTCAGCACCGACGAGATAAGAATCGGTGATAACGACAACCTCGCGTCGTTGCTTTCGATTTTGTGGGGAGCGGACCTCCTTATTATGTTGACCAATACCGACGGAGTTTACACGGAGGACCCCATGTCCGGAAAGGAGGGTAAGCTTCTCAGGAGGATCGAGGAGGTTGATAGCTTCTCGGCCTCGCCGAAAGGAGGGAAGAGCGTTTGGGGGACCGGAGGGATTGAGACGAAGATTGATGCTGCCAGAAAAGTGGCGATGATGAATATCCCCACATTGATCCTGAACGGGCTGAGAAAGGACGTCATTATCGAGGCGAGCTCGCGGGACGATGCTCCGGGAACGCTGGTTGTCCCCTCGGGCCGGACGTTCCAAAGCAAAAAGCGCTGGCTGGCTGTTGGGAAAAGGTCGAAGGGCAAGCTTGTGGTTGACCAGGGAGCGGAAATCGCCCTCCGCCAAGGAGGCAAAAGCTTGCTTGCGGTCGGTATCACAAGAACGGAGGGGCGCTTCCGGCCGGGGGACCTGGTCTCGATCGTTTCCGCTGAGAATAAACTGGTCGGAAAAGGGCTGGTGGAATATAGCAGCGTTGATTTGGAGAAAATCATGGGAGCAAGAAAAGGGCAGATAGGTGAGATTCTTGAGCATAGGACATCCCATGAGGTCGTCCACAGGGATAATATGGTGATCCTATGACCACAGAAACGGTGAGGGAGGGTGTGAAATGCACGTGGGCATAATAGGGGTTGGGACTATTGGCGAGATATTTGCCGAGCGCCTGGGTAAGGAAGGGCATAAGCTCTTCGCGTACGATATACGCCCTGAAAGGCTGGAAAAAATCGCTGAAAGTTACGCCGTGAGAAAGGCGCCGAGCAACGCAGCCCTGATCGAGTGGTCGGAGGTTGTGGTGATTGCAGTCAAGCCGCAAGCCTTCCTATCTCTTGTTGAGGAAATGAAAAACGCGAATCTTGACGGCAAGGTCTTCATCAGCGTTCTGGCGGGGGTAGCGACGCAAAGCTACGAGGAGGAGCTGCCGGGAGTGAAGATCGTGAGGATCATGCCGAACCTCCCCATAAAGATAGGAAAAGGAGTGATTGCGATTTCGCGGGGGGAGAATGTCACAATGGAGGAGGAGGAAGAGACGGCAGAGCTGCTGGGCGTGTTGGGGACAGTGGAGAAGGTTCCGGAAGACAAGATTGACGCGGTAACCGCGTTAAGCGGCAGCGGCGCGGGATACGTTTTCGCGATTATCGAAGCCCTCGCGGACGCGGGCGTTCGGATAGGGCTGGATTACTCGCAATCGCTGCGGATGGTCGCTGGCACCATGGCGGGAAGTGCCAAGATGATAGAAGAGACGGGGAGACATCCCGCCGAGCTGAAGAACAAGGTCTGCTCTCCCTCGGGCACGACTATCGAAGGGATTTTTGTCTTGGAAGAAATGGGGATTCGTGGTATCCTCATGAAAGCGGTCTCGGCGGCCTACAAGCGGGCCAAGGAGCTGACGTAGCAAGAAGGTGAAACAGGACGATGTGAAATCTCGACACCATTATGGCGGCGCGCTGGCTGCTTCTGCCGCTTGTTGTCCGCGTCGAGGATGAATCCCGACGGCGAGGGTGCTTGTCGTCCGAATAAAACTCTCGTTCGGGCGTCTAAGACAAATGGAGCGGGAAAGCAAATTGGATTTTCCTGACGATAAGCGGAGGTTGGAAGTATGAAAAAGCTGGTTTTGGGCTCGATACTGGCGATGACGCTGCTGTGTGCAGTGGCCCCGAAAGCCGAGGGCGCGCGCGTGTATCGCAGAAGGTACTATCGGCCGCTTGATTACCGGTCCTATGTGTACCGGCACCGATATTACCGCCCGCGTTATTACTATCGGCCGTACCGATGGTTTGGTGGATACTACTCCTATCCGCGGTCCTATTACTATCGCCCGACCTACTACTCCCCGGCGCCGCACTACTATCGGGCGCCGTACTACTCGGCTCCGAGTCGGGGCTGGGGCGGATACGTTTCCTTCTGGTGGTAGCGTCGCCCTGCGGAGTGGAGTGGTTGCTTCGGGGGGACCCGGGCTCACAAGACGATTTCGTATATCCTGTACTTTTTGTAAGGCTGCCCCCCCACCCTTTCCAGAGCTTTGTTGATGAGGACGTTGTCCTCAAGGGTCCAGGACATCTCTGCGACGGTGTAGCCAGCCTTCAGAATCGCACGGGCTGTTTCGGTGATGAGCAGTCCTGCCAGCCCCCGTTTTTGAAACTCCGGCTTGACGGCGAGAAGTAGCACTCTCGTTTGGTCAGATTTGCGCAGCGCGACCATGAACCGCAATAGCCCAAAGGGGAAGAGCCTTCCGTTCGCTTTTCGGAGGGCGGCGGAAATATCGGGGAGAGTCAGAGAAAAGCCCGCTGGAACGCCGTTTGTCTCCACAATCAACACCAGTTGGGGGTTGACGATTGGTTTGATGTGTCTGGCGAGGTGGTCGAATTCAGCTTTCGTCATGGGGACGAACCCCCAGTTTCTACTCCACGAAGCATTATAAATCTCTTTGACTGTTTCGGCTTCCTGCCGCCACTTCCTCATATTGACGCTTCGCACCGTGAAGCTCTCCCGTTCCTTAATCAAGCTTAGGAGCCGCTCGTATTTCTCCCAGGCGAAGACCTTTTCCGTTATGAGGTAGGCGTAGAGGTCCTTGCTTTTTCGGAAGCCGTACTGTTGCGCAAAGTCGAGGTAGTATTGCGGAGTGTAAGGCATCATTGTGATGGGCGGCTTGTCAAATCCCTCCAGCAGAAAGCCGCAAGCCTCGTTGGTGGAGAAATTCATGGGGCCTCGCATGGAGGTCATCCCTCTCTCTTTCAGCCAGTGGGCGGCAGCGTCAAAAAGCTGACGGCTGGCCGAGAAATCGGGAAGGCACTCGAAGAAGCCGAAGAACCCGATGCGGTCGTTGTGAAACTGATTGTGGTTTCTGTTGATGAAGACGGCGATGCGTCCTACGGGTCGCCGGTCCGCGAGGGCGAGAAAGAGCTGGACCCGGCTATGCTCGTAAAACGGGTTCTTTCTGGGGTTGAAGCGGTGGAGTTCATCGTGAATGAGAGGTGGCGCCCAAAGAGGTTTGCCCCGGTAAACCTTCCAGGGGAACTTGACAAAGCTCCTGAGCATCCGCTTGCTTTCGACACGCTGAACTCTGAGCGTTTGCGCCGCGGTCATATCAAGCCGAATTCTCTGCCAAGCTTCTCAAAAACTTCCAGCACCCGGTCGAGCTCGTCATCGCTATGAGTGGCCATGTAGCTGGTCCTGATCTGGCTTTCCCCCGGGGGAACGGCAGGGGTGATGATGGTGTTGGCGTAAACACCATTATTGAGAAGTGCTCGCCAGAATTTGAAGGTTGGCTCATTCTCGCCGATCTTAATCGGGATGATGGCTGTGCAGGAATTGCCGGTGTCGAAACCGAGGGTATCGAACTCCTTTTTCATGCGAGTGTATATCTGCTTGAGGCGGCGCCTCCGTTCGGGCTCGTTTTCGATGATGTCAAGAGCTGCAAGCGCTGCCGCCACGGCAGCCGGCGGCATGCTGGCGCTGAAGATGAGCGCGCGGGAGTTGTGCTTGATATAATCAATAACATCCTCGTCCCCTGCCAAAAACCCTCCCAGGGAGGCGAACGATTTGCTGAACGTGCCCATGACGATGTCAACCTCGTCGTCGAGGGCGAAATGGCTCGCGGTGCCGTTGCCTCGCTCCCCCAGGACGCCGATAGCGTGAGCATCATCTACGAGTATCCTCGCTTCGTTCTTTTTGGCCGCCTTGACGAGCCCAGGCAGGTCAACAATGTCGCCCCCTATGCTGAAGACGCCGTCCACGGCGATGAGTTTTCCGCCGGAGTTCTCGCTTTCGCAGAGGATTCTGTCGAGGTCTTCCATGTCGTTGTGCTTGAACTTGTAAACCTTTCCGAAGCCGAGCCGGCAGCCATCAACGATGCTGGCATGATCCTCGCGGTCTATGTACACGGCATCCCCCCGGCCGACGAGGGTCGAAATCCCGCCGAGGTTTGTCTGGAAGCCTGTGCTGAAGACCAGAGCCGCTGCCTTGTTCATGAATTTGGCGAGCCGCTTCTCAAGTTCCACGTGGATGTCGAGATTGCCGTTCAGGAAACGAGAACCCGTACAGCCGGAACCATATTTCTCGACCGCCTGAATGGCAGCTTCTTTGACCTTCGGATGGGTGGTCAGACCGAGATAGTTATTCGAACCGATCATGATGACTTCTTTGCCGTCAATAATGGCCTTTGTCCCGAGGCTCGATTCCACTTCTGAGAAGTAGGGATAAAGCCCGGCGGCCTTGGCTTCTCTGGCGGCCGTGAAGTTACGGCACTTTTCAAAAATGTCCATCTTTTCTCCGCTTGATATTTTGGTGTTGCTGTTGCTCATGCGAAAAGATATTGTCGCCTGTGACGGGAAACCGCATGCGTCGTGGCGCGGAGTGTCGCCAGTTGCTCTCGCTCGAAAACGACGGTTCTCCCCCCCGTCTTTGAAGAACGACCATGCAGTCGCGGATTTATCGTTGTTTCCTGGGAGCCACACGGCTGCCACAAGAAAAGAAGGCGACTCTGTCAATCCGGCCAAACATTGTCAAGCAAGCTATGAAAAACGAGTGAAATTGTAAACGATTTTCTCGAAAGCACAAGGGGTTTTATCAGGGATTGGCGTCAGACCACACGACCGCACTCGTAACCGGCAGCAACGGCTTTCTTGGGAGCCACCTCGTAGAGGGCCTCGTGGCGAGGGGATATGAGGTTCACTGTCTCGTTCGCCGGACGAGCGACCTGCGGTGGCTGAAAGGCCTTCCCGTACGGCTTGTTTACGGAGATGTCACCTCAGAAAGCAGTTTGCGAGAGGCTGTTGCGGGAAAGGAGTATCTATTTCACGCGGCGGGGCTCGTGAAAGCGACGAGCCAGCGAGCTTTCGACCGAGTCAACTTTGGCGGGACAGCGAAGCTCCTGACGGCGTGTTCCAGGTACGACCCGGAGCTGAGTAAGTTCGTGCTCATTAGCAGTCAGAGCGCCGCGGGGCCGAGCTTGAACGGCAGTCCGGTGCGTGAGTGCAACCAGCCCAGACCGGTTTCTCGGTACGGAAAAAGTAAACTGAAGGCGGAGAAAGAAGTGAGAAAATATGCCGGGCGGCTTCCGGTCGCAATCGTCAGGCCTCCGGCGATATTCGGGCCGCGAGACAGAGGGATATATCCGTTCTTCAAGATGTTGAAAAAAGGAGTTGCTGTTCTCGTGCGAGGTGAGAGGTACGCGAATTTCGTTTACGTGAAGGATGTGGTGGCGGGGGTGATTCTTGCGGCGGAATCGGAATCGGCGGTCGGGCAGACATACCACATCGGGGCGGAGCAGGGCTATGGATGGCGAGAGTTCGCGGAGACGGCGGCTCGGGTTATGGGAAAGCGCGCCTTGATAATATCGGTTCCCGAAGCGGCGGTCAGGGCTCTTGGCGGTGTGAATAGCCTATCCGCGGCGCTGACCGGCCGGGCAAGGATGCTCGATAGAGAGAAGGCGAACGAGATTCTTCAACGGTACTGGTTGTGCGACATATCGAAAGCGAAGAGCGAACTTGGATATAGTCCGAGGTATTCCCTCGAGGAGGGCCTGGCAGAAACCATAGAGTGGTACGAGAGCGAAGGATGGATGTAGAGCGGGCTACGGGAGGGGACGCCGAAAAACCGGACTGCTACTCGGAAATGACGCGGTAGAAACGCCTTCGCTGTCCGGCGGGGAGTTGCCCGGTCCACGTGGCGGGCATGATGGGCCATGTTGCCCCCTCGGCATCCGTCCATGCGGGATTGTTCGGGTCGTCGGTATGCTGGACGGTGTAGTAGCCGGTCCCGAATCTCTCCCAGGAGAGGGTCAGTAAACTCCCGCCGTCAACCTCCACGGCGACTATTCTCGGTTTTCCCACGGGTCTGCCGGAAACCACTACGTTGTCTATCGCCCACCAGAAATCGTACCGCGTGTCGTAGAAATGCCAGCGGAGCCTGACCTTTTTCCCGTCCACCAAATGGGAGATGTCGAATGAGAGGGGCGCGGTGGAAACCTGGTCTCCGCCGGAATAGTCGTGGGTAAAGACCGTGACCCAGTCGGACCAAGACCGGGAATCGCGATCGTAGATGGAAATGTCGAAGTCCGTTTTCTGTAAGTCCCCCTCAAGGTCGCCCTCCCAGATGTTGATGTAACTGGAGAACCGGACGGTGACGTCGTCGTATTCGGCGCAGTCTATTTTCGGTGAGATAAGCTGCTCGTCGAGGGTGATGTCCGGGGCGAAGTCGCCGTTGGAAACCATGTAGTTCCCTATCATCCCGGGGAGGTCGGGGCCGGGCTCGCCGTCGGAGTCGGTGAGCAAATCGCCATGCGTACTCCACAATTGCCAGGCGCCCGCTGAAGAGCTCTCCGAGACAATTATCCAACCTCCGGAGGACTGAACTTGCGAGGTGTCCGGGTAAGTCGAGAAGCCTTCCCCGTATATGACCTTTCGCCCGCCGAGGGACCAGCCGTAGCCGAGGGCAATGAGATCGTAATCCGCGCTGCCGGACGCAAGCTCCATTCTCAGAACGTGTCTGCCGGGGCTGGAGAAGAATGATTCTGGGGAATAGTATGTCCAATCTTCCCATCCCTCAGGGGTATTGTAGGTAATACTTCCGACGAGACACTCGTCCCAGAAGAACTCGATGGTGGCCGTTGAGCTGCTGCTGGTCGAGCCTCGGTAAGCGAGTTTGACGTATCCGGCAACGGGCACGTCGAAGGTGTACCTCCACCAGTCGCCGGGAGTGGAGAAACCCATGAACCAGCCGCTGGACCCCTCGCCCGCGTGGATGTCCACCGGGTCCTCGGGGCGATAGGAGTTGGCCTTCGATCCCGCCTGGTAAAAATAATCTATCCCCGGAGCGAGGTCATCTTTGCGGAAGGCGCTTACCGCGTGTGGCGCCCCAGGACCCCCGGGGAACTGCCCCCCGCCATAGTCGTAATCTTCCGCTTCTCGCACCTCCATGTGTGGGACAACTTGCGGAGGCGTCGGCTGGCAGACGGAGAGTGGCCGCTGAGCGCCGGCGGGATTTTCGGCGGAAACTTTGTAGATGTACGCGACGCCCGCTTCGACGGTGGAGTCAACGAAGAAGCTTTGCCGACACGGCCCGGAGACGTCAGTCCAATTCTCCCCGTCGCCGCTGCGGTAAACATGGTAGGCAACGACGCTTTCGTCGAACGCGGGAACCCATGATATGGTCGCGTCCACGAGCATCTCCACATTTATCCCCGCCGGAGGGGAAGGAACCGGATAAAGAACCGCCTGCCCGGAAATCTCCTCATTCTCAGTGTCGCCGGAGGACAGGTAGCCCTCGAAATGCGCCGGAGTTGTGGTCTTGTGCGGGATAGCAAGAGCGTAAGTCAAAGTGCGACTCGATATTTCCTCGCCGGCAAATGTCCACGCCAAGCGGCCGGGAATTGAACCGTCGCCCCCCGCTGGGTCGAGGACTGAGAAGGCAGAGGGGAAATGCTCGGTGACCGACAGGCTCTCGGGCAGGAAGGGCGTGTTCACGTCAATAAGAAGCGAAATCGCGTGGCTTGTCCCGGGCGTGTAATAGGCGCCGAGCTCGCGGGAACAGACGATTTCACCTTCGGGATAGCTTTCGAGGGGGCCAATTTCGGAAGACCAATCTCCAGCCGACAAAGGCGCGGGAAGCTGATAGAGCATAATCCGGTCTATGCGATACCCATCCTCTCGGCAGCGAATACGAAGTGAGTAATCTCCCGCGTCGAGAAATGCCAGGTGTTCAGACGGTGTCCACAACCATCTATTGTAGTTGCCTGCGTTGTCGAATTCGCGTATTTTTTCGTCGGCGCTGATGCTGACCCAACAGGAATTGCTTTTTCCTCCCTCATGTCCGGCGCCCTGGGAGATGAATCTGCGAACCTTGAGGTAATACTCGCCGGGGTGACGAATCCTTATCTTGTAGCTGATTTCGGCAGCGTCTTCCCAGGGTCTTGTTCCGCCGACGCCGGGGATGTCGGGGACTTCAACGTAGGTTGGCTCGCCTTGAAAGACCTGCCATTCGCCGCGGTCATCCGTGTTGCGGTTGACGGACGTATAATTCTCAGCCTCCATGACGAGGAGACCGGACTTCTCGAGGTGGGTCATGGTATTCACGGCGTTTCTAACCCACACGGTCACGGTGTCGGTGCTGACGCTATTGGGGCGGGCGAGGCCATCGTCCACCTTGAGCTTAAAGACAAGCTTTTTCCAAAAGCTCCATATCTCCGGAGCGATGAAGGACGGGCGAAAGGAATGAGCATCGGAGAGCACGACGCCGGCGCCAGTCAGTTGGGCCCATTCACAGGCAAGCTGGCCGGAGGTCGTGGCTGAGGCAAGGCCGTCGAGTTGGGCGAGGGCCCCCTGGAGGGCGGTGATGTCGCGACCAGCGTCAGCTCGCGTGCTAATGTTGCGGACCCGTACCTCCATTTCATCGCTTTTCTCCTCGACGCCATCGCCGGCGGTGAGCGTGAAGGTCAGGAGGGTATCCTCATCAACGGCCGGGGCACTGAAGTACGTGATTGGGGAAAAAACGTCAGCAACGGTAACAGGCGGTCCGCCGCTCCGCGACCAGTGGTAATGAGTCATAGGCCCTCGCGTCGAAAAGCAATATGTGGCGTCGAGGATGGCGGTGCCTCTCTCGTTCACGGTCGTGTCCACTCCGTAAACCACGAGGGGACCGCGGTTCTGGTCACCGTAAACCTCCAGCTCTGCGATGGAGGTGAAGGCCGCGACCCCGCCCGGACAGCCATAGATTCTGATGCTTCTCGCCCTTACGGGCTTGAAGGTTATGTCAAACCTGGAATACGGTTTTCGTCCCAGACGGGAATCGGCGAAATCGTACGCCGGCGTTATCACAACGTTCGGGGCATCCTTCCAGGTCGTGCCATCGTCGCTAAACTGGACCGTGAGACTTGTCCACCAGCCACCATCGTAGAAGTGCTGCCCTTCATAGTAAACGATGTGGTCGAAATAGAGTGGTTCCGACCACGAGTAACCGAACCAATCATCATCGAGGGTGCGATAATCGTCGAACGTGTCGTAGTTTTCCCAGGTGACCCCGTTCATTATGGCGTTGAGGTTCTTCAAGCCGCCGCCGGTCGGGGCGGTCACCAGAGCGATGGGCGCGGTATCAGGGCGGAGGCCGAGATTTCGCATGGCGATAAGCGAGAATTCATCGGAAGGAGGACCTTCGTACGGAGCGAAGGAGTTCTTGGCGGCAACCACATAGAAGTATCTGACGCCTTCCTCCAGATATTCGTCCACAACTGAGTCCCCTCTGACGCACGGTCTGATAGTCTGAAAGGAAGACTTTTCTCCGCCCGGAGGCTGCTCGGCTCTTTTTACGACATAATAATCCGCGTCGAGAACGGCATCCCAACGCAGTGTTACAAAGAGATTGCCGCGCTCGCCTCGCAGGTTAGAAGGCGCGACCATCGGAGAGTTGCTCGCTTTGACGGTAACATGCGTCAGGGCGGAATCCGTTCCGGCGGAGCCATAGGCTGTCAAGCGGAAGGTCAGGGTGGAAGCGACGTCCAGCGGCGGGGCGACGAACGCAGCAATGGAATTATCGGCCTGTTTGATGGACACCTGTGGCTCGTCGCCGACAAGAACCTGCTCCCAGCGGAAAGATGTGGCATTCCACGATTCCGTTCCGTCGAGCGTGACGGCATCGCCTTCGCGGCAGGTTTGGTCCGCCGGACCGATGGCGACCGTCGAGGCTTCAAGTTCCGGTATGTGGAAATCGCCAAAGGTCGCCCTCGCAAGCACGCCGCTGAGATGGCTGGTGAGGCAAATGCCCACGAGGACAGGATCGGTCATGGGGCAGATGTGGGTATTCTGAGAGGGATTGACCCAGGATTTGCCATCGTCGCTGTACCATCCGGTGAACACCTTTCCACGCCGGACGATTCGCAACCAGACCGGATACGCGAGAGGATGTGTCGGTTCGGAGGTCCCCGTCCAGGAAGCGGGGAGGTTCGCGCTATCCCTCCACTGGAAAGCGACCCCGTTATCCCGAGTGGCGACGAGGTAAACGTCGCTTGAGCCGGGCGATACGTCCTGGCGAACCATGATGCCTGCTTTTGACCAGGAATGCGGCCATAACCTTTCCGGGTCGTCCACCCGGACGGAGACGGAAAAATCCCCCGCCATCTCCACATAGAGCAACCGGAAATCATCCTCCGCATCCCATATATCGTGCCCGCCGGCTGTCACGGTATAGGTATCAGAAGAGGAATCATAGGCAGTGGTACCCGGAGTGAAGTCGCCGCCAAGAATGTCAACGGAAGTGAAAGGGTATTCCACCCCGAAACACGCCGGAAGAAGCGACAAGAAACACGTTGCGATAAGCGGAATTAGCGCCCGTTCCAAATCAGCCTCCTTCAATTGATATTATACCAGAAAAAGAGCCGATAGGGCAGCAGCTTTGGGTGTGCGGCTACGTTTCAGTGGTGAGAGAGTTCGCTTTCGCTTGCTTGTCGCAGGCTGCGTGTTTCCGAGGGACGAACCGGGAGGGTGACGCAAATCCGGTCCCTCACCTCTCTGTGTGCGGATAGGCGTGGCATCCCGCTGGAGGCGGGACCCGTGAAGCATCATGGGCAAGATGCCCATGCCACGGCAGGCGACCGCGGAGTGCTTCACATCCTGCTCTCTGCGCCCCTGCGCCTTTGCGTTATTCTCTCCCTCCTCTTTTCTGTCCCGCAACTCAGTATCCGCCCAAGACTGAGGCATTACACATTTGCTGACATTCTGTTTGCGTTCGGCGATAAGAATGGGGTAAGCTGCACGCCGCAACTCAATCGGTTTCAGGAAGAATCGGAAACGACGAAAGCAAAGGAGGAGCAAGTGAGATCTTTGTTTACAACGTTCTCGGTGCGCTCAGCGTTGGGTGTGGCTCTGATTGCCGGCATGGTGTTGGGTCTGCTGGCGCTGCCCGGCTGCGGAGGGAAGAGAAGCACGCCCGAGAAGGCGGCGGAGGCGTATCTCAAGGCCGCGAAGAATGGTGACCTTGACGACATGCGGGATTGCTGTGCGCCGGACATGCGGGATGCGCTCGATGAAATGATCAAGATGACCGGGAAGGAGAAGGCGACAAAGCAGTTGGTGCGCGGCGGCAAGCTCCAGAAGTTCAAGGTATTGAGTGCAAAGGTCAAGGACGATTGGGCAGACGTCGAAGTCTCTATGACCGTGGGCGGGAAGAAGCGGACCGAGAGCCTCAAGTTCCACAAAGTCAATGGGGAATGGCTGTTTGACCTTCCAAAAGAACAGAAGGACGCTATGAAGGCCGGCATGGAAATGATGAGGGATCCGGAGAAGGCGAAGAAGATCATGGAATTAATGCAGCGAAATATGCCCAAGAGAACGCAATAGGCAACCGGCACAGCGAAGAGGACAAAAAGGGGCAAAAGTCATGCCGATGTCGCGAAAACCATGCCCGCTGCGGATGGCGGCACGCACCCACATCGGCCGGCGACTCGGAGGGGTCAGTAGGCCGCAACCCTGTGGAAGCGGATGCTCGCCCCTTTCGCTATTTCATATCAAATAGGGTTGAAATCTTATCAATCATTTCCTTTGCTGTCTGGAGTGACCTCTTCACTTCTTCTGGTGTAAGTTCAGACGCGATTGTGAAGGGATAGCGTTCTTCGAGATAGTAATCCGTTATCTTCAAACACTCCTGGCGAAAGCCTTCAAACGAGGCTTCGTAGTCGAGAGCCTCATTTAGCAACGTCTCCAAATCGTGAACCCTTCGCAGCTTCCAGCCCTTTGATAGCAGAAAACCCTTCAAGTATTTCTCCACGGCTTGTTGTATATTGAACCCCGCCCCCTGCAAGTCACCCAGCCCAAGAAGATTGTCCGCCCGTTCCAGCTCCTTTGCTCCAATCTTAAACCAGTCCTGCGGATAAACCGATTCATGTTGCCTCATAGAGCGCTTCTCCCTGGGATAAGATTTCTTGAACGAACTGGTCCCCCACCCTGATTCGTTCAGCCAACTCCTTTTGAGTAAGAACCATCGGTTCGAAGGGAATGCGCCGGTTGCGGTCAGAGACAATCCTGCGAACTCTGACCCTTCGGTCAATCGGCCTTTCATCCGTGTCTTTGACAATCAGCAAATCAATGTCGCTATCCGCGTCCGGTTCACCATACGCATAGGAGCCAAAGAGAATAATCCTCCGAGGTTCGTATGAGGCTGCTATCTTAGCCACAATTTCCGCGATCAATCTTTTCGCCTTCTCGTCCTTGACCACCATTACACCTCCACAGTCGCCCCGGCGTCGTTGCCAAAGATGTCAACCACCCTGACGGCTGTCGTGCGCTTGTTTTTCTTCTTCAAAGTTTCCCTTGCTTCTGTCACCACGGCCCTGGCTCTTTTCCCGTTGCCACGGAAAGCCTGCCACCGGCTTTTGAAAGTGCGCCCGGCATAGCCCCAGTCAACCGCCCAGCAATCTATGAGCACGGCGAAGTTGCCCTATTGCTTTCGCGAGGGCCGACTATTCAACTGAGAAACATAGTTTTAGACAAGGACGGTATCGGATGGCGGTAAGCCGCGTTTCAAATGTCCATACCACCCCAGGGGGCATGTGCGACCACCGTGCGCGGTCTCACCTGGAAAGAAATCTGTGCTGCCCGTCCGCCAAATGGAGTCTATGGAAGGACATTCACCCGGTAGAACCGGCCCTTGAGGGATGGCGCTCCCGGAGCCGACAAATCTGCGGTTTCGCCTTCAGCGGTAACCGGCGTCCCGAGCAGATACCATCTCTGCAAATCGTCCGAGTAGGAAACGCGGTAGCGCTTTCCCTTAACGCTGCTCCAGCGGAGGAGCGCGCCGGGCTGCTGCGGAAGAATATTGAGAACTCCCAGAAAAGAGCTTTCGTCACTGGGATCGGTTTCAGCGAAAAACTCCTGCTTGTTCGTAAGCCCATCGTTATCGTAATCGCCGTTCGGGTCGTTGACTGCTGTTATGTCGCCCCAGATTGACTTCTCCCAAGAATCGGAGAGATTGTCGCTATCCGTATCGTCATTTCCTTCGAGGGGCAGGCTGACGGGGTGCATGAAGCTTCTGACCCAGTCCGGCTCCGGCGGCTGCTCGCCTTTCTCCAGCATCTCTGTCCATTTCTCGTCGGTCAGCCTGTCATTCATCGGCCATTTGAACTCGTAGTAGGAGAAAACGGGGCCTGCACCGAGGACAATTCTTCCATCCGGGGCCAGGTAAGCGGCAACGATGAGCTTGACGTACCCCACACCCTCCTCCAGAACCCGATAGGTATTGATATCGGTGTGGACGTCGGCAATGAGCGTGGTCCTTGCGCCTTTGTCATCGGAAAGGTCTTCCACCAGCGGTCTCAGAACGTATCCGAAACCCTCTATGTAATCGTAATCCTCTCCACTCAGCTCTCGCCCTTCGAGCTCAGCTATGGAGATTCCCGCCAGCCGGCCCAGGACGTTCTCCAGCCCTTGAAGCCTGCTCCTTTGCGCCGAGTCCAGGACGTTCATATCGTCGAGACCGACCCTTGTCATTTGGGTCAAAGCCCGAAGCCGGTTGTAAAACTCAGGCACCGGCTCGACGTATCCCCGGTCAGGCCTTGGGGGGACAGACGTGCACCCGGCGGTATAGCTCTGCTTTGCGTAAAGAATCGTGTCGTGCCGCAGCTCCGCCCAGGAGGCGAGCGCGGCATTAAGCTGCTTATCCTGCCAGGGAGTCCCCTGCATGAACGCGGGATACCCCTGACCGTAGCTGCCGAGGAGCGATTTCAGCGTGTAAAGCCAGCTCCAGTAGAGGTTCTTGTTCCACTCCTCCTCCGTGAACGATTCGAAGGTCGCGACGAGGTCTTTCAGGGCTTTGTTGTAACTGATGTAATCGGTGTCGCGCTCCCGCTCCAGAATTGCCAACGCCTCATCCGAGCCGAGCACCGCCATCACGTCCAGACCCCTC
The DNA here is from genome assembly GCA_964640185.1 of uncultured Verrucomicrobiota bacterium. Classification (GTDB taxonomy): domain Bacteria; phylum Auribacterota; class JABMQX01; order JABMQX01; family JABMQX01; genus CAZXGF01. The sequence goes on from CAZXGF010000001.1 coordinate 105,586, forward strand.
GGGAAACATCTCGCCGGACCCGCCTGCGTCATCTCCATTGTGAAAGGCTTTCCGGATCCCATATATAGGCCGACCGCCGGGGCAACGAGGTTCTGAAACATATAGGAATCGGGGATGAACCGCTGCCCCATGAACCTCAAGCCCTTGCTCTTATCCAGCACCTCGTCGAGCTTTTCCGGCGTTATCGGCGGGTCAATATAGCACTCTCCCGTGCCGCCGTATATTTGCGGACTGCGAAGCAGAGCGAGCTCCGTCTTCAACTCGAACATCTTTCCCTCGTCGTTGAACCCTTCCACATCCACCGGCGAGCCGAAGACCTTCAGGATGGATTCCTTGTATTCGTAGGGCGTCAGGTCATCCGCGACACCGACGAAGAAGGCGGTTACGGCATAAATCCGGTTCCAGATGTCGGCAATCGGTTTGCCTTCAGCTTGAAGGCTGTCGAGGGCGAGGGCTATGAGCGAAGCCTGGATGGTCTGAATCCTGGCGTCCTCTATCGAAATTAGCGCGTCGCCCGCAGGCCCCGCCGAGTCGCTCCCCTTCAGCAGAAACGCCATCCGCCCGTACCACATCATCGCCTTGAAAAACTTCTTCAGCGTCTCGCTGCGAGTGTAGTGCCCCCTGGGGACGTATTGAGAGTAATCCTCCCTATATATGAAAATCGCGCTGGGGCTGAATCCGGAATGCGCCTCGACTTCGCTCAGTTCAGAGTCCACCTCCTCGGAAACAAAATCGGCAACGCTCACATCCTGGCCAAGAAGCTTCATCGCGACGGTGAAATAAGCGACGTTCCTTCCCGCAGCTTCCTTGAGGTCTCCGGAAAAGGAATCGTACTGAGAAAGCGATTCCTCCAATAGGGCGTTCGACATCAGGACCAGCTTGGGAAAGAACTCCCTCTCCTCGACGCACTTCAGAATCTCGTCGAACTGAACGTGATAGAGGTGCAGCAGAGAATCCGAGGTGACAAAAATCGGTACGAGATCCTCTTTCAGGTCCACGTAGGGCTTGACCATGCCCTGGTACATTTCGCCTTCCGAATCTTTCGCATTGACGACAACAAAGCCGTTTCGCTCGATAGCTTCCGTGGCGTTTTCGTCCAGCGAGAGGACCCAGGGATTGGCAATATCGCTAAACTGAAGCGGAAGAGAATATGACACTGCGGCGGGTGTCACGGAGACCGACTCGGCGTCGTAGTAAGAGGATAACTCCAGTTTCTGCAACCCCGTCGCGTTATTGCCTTCAATTGGCAGGGCCTCTGAGCCCCACGCTCCCGCTGCCAGTGCGATAGCAAGAGTGCAAAAAGCCACCCCACAAGCTCGTTCGTTGAACGCTCTCATTTCAGGCGCCTCCTTGAAGTGAAGTAACCGAGCCAAAAAAAACTCACAGGCTAATTACCGCGAACCCCTTCTTAAAGTTTATACCCCAAAGCTCACGCGGAGTCAACTTTTTTTCAGCTAAAACCCCACCTGTTTCATTCCCCCGCGAGCGGGTTTCAGCGTCACAAGTCTGGCTCGCGAGCCTCACACAGCGATCTGCACGAGTTCGATCTTTTCCCATTCGCTTGTACCGAGATGATACTTTGTGTCGGCGAGTGTAATATGCTTGGCCGGGGGACGGATAGGGCCGAGATTCATTTCGTCGCGGCGTTTCTGGACGATTCGCTGGCAGACGACGTCCATCGCCACCGGGTCCGTGGAAACCAAGAGCCCCTTGTAGGGCCAGAGGTATCGGGGGTGAACCTGCGGCCCCAGGTAGCAGAGAGGCCGGAGGGCATCCACTATCACAAGCCGGCATTTATCCCGGACAACTGGCATAGCGTTGAACTTGCAGCACTCGGCGCAGCTATTGGCGTGGATGGCGTAGCTGGTGCCCCTATCGGAGACGTTAAGCCCGCTGGCGATCCCTACCCAGTTCTTCAAGGCGACCGCCATGCCCGCAATCCAATGAGCTTTGACCCCGGGAACGTTTATGAAGGCGGTGCACTTCTCGGTTACGACTCTGCTGATGTGGGTCTTCGAGTCGTAGCCGAAATGGCGGTTTCGCTTCTCAACCCCTTCCATTCCAATGCCCGCGTTGTTGCGGTCCCAGGTGATGATGTTCTCATCCTTGACGCCCACCTCGAGAAGGCGGGTGACGATGGCGCGGACCACTTCCGGATGCGTCGCGTTCATCATGACGTTCATTTTCACCCCGACCACGTCCGATGGCTTGATGTACTTTCCCCAGGCGGCCTTGGAGGCGGACTCGCCCGAGAATCGCTTCACAGCCGCATCGAGCATCTTCTGAACGACCTCCCCCGAAGCACGCGAGTTGGCGTCCAAAGCCTTCTCGCTGCGGACGAGGACGACGCGGCTCTTCCCGGATGGTTTGCTCTCTGCGGCGGATAGTTCCTTCACACCCACCGTGGCGCCGAGCGCCGCAGTCGTCCCACGGATAAGAAACTGTCGTCTGGTGAGCTTGTCCATTGTCGCCCCCTTATGCTTCAAAATGTTTCGTCTATGAGTTTCAATGAATGCCCCTGCACGCGGCCTCAAAGGAAGACGCTTTTTGACAAGGGTTGTCGAATCTTCGGCAGGATACCGCAATCCAGTCCTCCCGAACGGTCGGCCACGCAAGAATGTTGGCTCGGCTTTTTCCGGTCGTGGTCAATTCTTGTAGAGGTCGGCGTAACTTATCAACCTTATGCCTCTTTTTTCGATAACCCTTTTGACCCTTTCAGACGTGAAGGCTTTAGTAACTCCGTCGCGGTCAGCCGCAACATGCCGGTAGCCGATGTGGCCGGTCGCTCTCAGCTCAGGGGTATCCTCGCCGGGATGGTCAACAAAAAGCCACAGACCGGGCTGGAGGTTTTCGAGGATTTTCACTAAAGCGGCTTCTTTTTCCTCGGGCGTGGTGCGAGTGCCCCCAAACCCGCCCGCTCGCTTTGCTCCCGGAGCACTCAGAGGCAACTTGTACTCTTGCGATAACTTGTTTACGAGCGCCCGCAGTTCAGGAGTGGAATACGCTGTGCCCATGTGACATGTCAGATGAGATACGTTCGAAATCTTCTCCATCGCCAGCTCTATTTGTGCCCTGAGCTCTGTTTCAACTTCCTTCAACTTTGGACGAGCCTCGAGGAAACCCGTATTGGGCGGAAAATCCCGCCTCTGCCTCGTCGCGGGAAAGAACTTGCCCTGCTTATCAACCAGGCTGGGCGCCGGCGTCAGCGGCCCCCATTTGTAAAACTCCCATTCGCTCGTGAGAACGAGGTGAATGCCAACATCAAGTCCGGGATTCTCTTTGAGCATCTTTACAGCCTCGTTGAACCAGGGACAGGGCGCCATCACCTCGACTGTTCGCACGATTCCCCCCTTATAGCATTTGATAGACGCGACGTTCGCAGCGTGGCAGGAAGCCATGTCATCACCTCTGACGATAAGCCTGATCTCGCCATCTTCAGGCTGCTCGCCACTGGCTGGAAAAACGACGCTGTTCAAACCCATTGCCAAAAAACAAACGAGCACGCGACGAAAAAACTTCTCGTACCTCATGACAAAAAGCTCCTTTCTCTGTCCCTTTTCGCTCCGAAGAAACCGTGTCTAACGAACCGACTCCTTCGGCGCATCCCGACTCCGCTTCATCTTACCAGCCCTTACGCCTTTTTCAAGAACTCAAAAGCAGAATCCATTCTCGTTTTTCTTCTATCATTCGGAGGTAGCCCGGCGCAGGGGAAGGCGCCGGCCGAGAAGCGCGAAAACCGGCAGCAAAAGAGAGATGGCGCCAAGATGCAAACCGAAAAGGGCAACTGTCGTCGAATCGGGACACACAAAATGAATGTGTCGGCGAGGAGGGAGTTATTCCAGGACCATGCTGGCGAAGGAGACGATGGACTGGGTGCCGGGGTGCACGCTCTTGTCGTATTTAAGGAGGCGCGCTTTCGCAGGATGAACGAGGTGGAGAAGAACGTAGATTGCGGGAAACCCGCATATTCTCCTCTTGTCGTTGTCCTTCGCGACGGAGGCGAAGAAACCGGCGGCATCCACGTTCTCGACGTGCTTGAGCATCTCCCTGTCCTCCCTTTCGAGAAAGACCTCGGTGGCGGAGGTGAGCATTCCTGGGTCGCCGAACTTCTGGCCGATGTGGCTGAGGTCAACTCCGGCGATGAAGCAAATCCTTCGCTCGCTCCGCGAGGCGGCGATTTTGATGGCCCGGACGAAATCCCTGACCCGCGGGTCAGCGATAGGCTCGTGATTGGCTGCGACCATCTCATGAAAGGAGGAGCAGAGGATAGGCACGATGGATATGTTGTCTTCCGGGAAGACATATCGCAGGAAGAGAGTCTGGAACTCGACGGAGTGCTCGCTGCGGTGGCAAAACTCGTCTGCGAGGAGGTCGCCGGGGTAGTTTTCGACGAGGGATTTGACGAAGGCCCTATCGGTGGGCAGGATGCCGAGAGGGGTCTCGAAATCCTTGGGGGTGACGGCAAAGAGGTTATCCATGGGAGCGTGGCCGATGCCGAGGATGACGAAAAGGTCCGGATGTGGAGAATGAGCGAGCTCGCTGTAGGCCCATGCGAAACATGGCCCGCCTGAGCGAAGGTCTATGTGCGGAGCGATGATGGCCTTGACTTTTTTCTCCGGTTTTCTCAGGGAAACGGGACCCGGGCCTTTCTGGGATGCGAAGAACCCGTCCATCAGGTGTCTGAGCGAGGGGGCATTTGCCGGGTAGGCCTGTCCGGCGAGAAACGGGGGGCGGACGCTTGCTCGCTTGAACTCATCCCTGAGTCTTTCCTTACGCACACGAAATCTCTCGTTGTCGAGGAAAAGGCACCGGTCGAGGTCGGATAGGATTGTGTTGAGCCGCGAGGATAGGAGAAGTGTGCCGAATCTTCGGGCGTACCGGTACTGGATGTCGGCGAGAGAATGACTGCCATCGCATAAAGCCATGACGAAAAAAACGTCGGGAGTGACAACCATGTTGCTTTCGGAGAGCCCAACGGGGTCGGAGATGTGGATAAGGTCCCGGCCGCGGTGGCGGATCGGGATTGGCTGAATAGGTCTCAGTTTTGGATGATCCGTGGGGAGGGGCTCGTCTTTCATTTGCCATCATGCCCGGAGGGTGATTGGACGGCGCTGGTCTCGGAGGCCCGCTCCATGGCAGCTTTGACAAAACCACGGAACAGCGGATGGGCGAAGGTGGGCTTCGATTTGAACTCGGGATGAAACTGACACGCAACGAACCACGGGTGGTCGGCGAGCTCGACGATCTCCGCCAGTCTGCCGTCCGGCGACGCCCCGGCGACGAGGAGGCCACTCTGCTCGAGGAGTTCGCGATATTCATAGTTCAACTCGTAGCGATGCCGGTGGCGTTCGCGTATGAAATCCTCCTGATAGGCGGCGAACGTTTTTGTGCCGGGCTTGATAACGCAGGGATACGCGCCGAGCCGCATGGTCCCCCCGAGGAGCACGACGTCCTTTTGCTCGGAGAGGAGGCTGATGAGGGGATCGGGCGTCTCGGGGTCGAACTCCGTGCTGTTGGCATGGGCGAGGCCGCAGACGTTCCTGGCGAACTCAATGACAGCGCACTGCATTCCCAAGCACAGTCCCAGGAAAGGGATGCCATTAAGGCGAGCATAGCCTATGGCGGCGATTTTCCCCTCGATTCCCCTCCCTCCGAACCCGCCCGGAACGAGGATGCCGTGAGCTTCCTTTAGAGACCGCTCGGGCGCGCCCTTTTCTATCTCCTCGGGATCAACACGCAGCACATTCACTTTGCAGTCGTTGCTGATGCCGGCATGGTCAATAGCTTCATAAACGCTCTTGTAGGCATCCTGATGCTCGATGTACTTACCGACGACGGCTACGGTGACCGCGTCTTTGGGGTGTCGCACGGTCTGGACGATCTTCTCCCAGACCGAGAGGTCGCTCTTGTCGCAATCGAGATGAAGAAGGTTGATGATGATTTCGTCCATGCCTTCGTTTTTGAGCATGAGAGGGAGCTCGTAGATGGTGTCTTGAACGTCCGCTTCTTCGATGACAGCTTCCATGGCGACATTACAGAACAGGGCGATTTTGGCGCGGATTTCCCCGGAGAGGTGCCTCTCAGTGCGGCAGACGAGAATATCGGGCTGGATACCTATTTCTCGCAGCTTGGTGACGCTGTGCTGGGTGGGCTTGGTCTTTATTTCGTGGGCGGCGCGGATGTAGGGGATATAGGTCAGGTGAATGTGAAGACTATTGGCGGGCCCTACGTCGAGGCGAAGTTGACGGATGGCTTCCAGGAAAGGCAGCCCTTCGATATCGCCGACAGTCCCCCCGACCTCCGTAATCACCACGTCGAGGTCGTCCTGAAGGGAAGTTATTCTTCTCTTGATTTCATCGGTGATGTGGGGGACGACCTGAACGGTCTTTCCGAGATACTCGCCTTTGCGCTCGTTAGAAATGACCGCCTCGTAAATCTGCCCGGAGGTAACGTTGTTCGGTTGGCCCAGGCGGACAGATGCGAACCTCTCGTAATGCCCGAGGTCGAGGTCCGTCTCCGCGCCGTCATCGGTGACGTAAACTTCGCCGTGCTGGTACGGGCTCATCGTGCCGGGGTCCACGTTGAGATAAGGGTCAAATTTGAGGAGGGTGAGCTTAAGACCCCTGTTTTGGAGGAGGTTGGCGATCGAGGCTGCGGTCAGCCCTTTCCCCAGGGAAGAGACAACGCCGCCGGTTATGAAGATGAACTTTGCCATACGATTTTCCTTACCTTCTCGAGATGCTCTGGAGTATCAACGTTCAATGAATGATGCCGAACAACACCTACCTTGATCCGGTATCCGTTGTCAAGAGCGCGGAGCTGTTCGAGTCCCTCCGCAACTTCGAGGTCGGAGCGAGGGAGATTAACGTAGCGCAGGAGGAACTCTTTGCGGTAAGCGTAAATCCCGATGTGGCGGTGGTAGCTTATGCCCGGCTGGAGGGCCCCCGTTTTGGAGTGAGGAATCAGCGCCCGAGAGAAGTAAAGGGCATACCCTTTGACATCGAAGACGACTTTGACCACGGATCTATCGAAAAGCTCTTCTTCGAGGTCTGTTTTTGACGCGAGGGTCGCCATTTCGGGAATTGGGTCTTCGATGAGGAGCTTTGCGGCTTCGTCCACGATTTCCGGCTTGATGAGAGGTTCGTCACCCTGGATGTTGACGATGATGTCGCAGTCGAGATCCCTCGCTACTTCCGCACATCTCTCCGTGCCGGAGCGATGAGAGGCGGAGGTGATGACGGCTTCTCCGCCGAAGGATCGGACGACGTCAACGATCCTTTGGTCATCGGCGGCAACGATGAGGCTAGAGAGGAGAGAGGCTTCTGCCGCGCCTTCGTAGGTCCGCTGAATCATGGTCTTGCCGCATATATCGGCGAGGACTTTGGCGGGGAGGCGACTGGACTGATACCGTGCGGGGATGATTCCGACTATTCTGGGGTCCGATTTCATTCATGTCCTCCGACTGGGGTGAGACGAGGCGGTCAGGTTATTCGTTCTCCCGAAGAGCTGTCTTCGTGCGAGCGGTGATGCCTTTGCCCAGGGCGGCGGAAACATTGTCAGGAACAACGCCACAGCTCTCTTGAGCGTCTCTCTCGGTCGGAGCATGGCTTGTTCCTGAGAGCCCGCGATTTCCGCGAGGCTGAGGGCTGCCATGAAGTGGTCTCCTGCAACCTCCGCGGCTCCTTCGCCGAGGCTTCCGCAGATGGCTATGACGGGCACGCCAAGCTCAGAAGCAGCCTCCGCGACGCCCACCGGCGCCTTCCCGCCGAGGCTCTGAAAATCGAGCTTTCCCTCGCCGGTGATGACCAGGTCTGCGCCGCCAATCTTCTCCCGAAGACCGATAAGATCAATAAGAGTCGCAACCCCGGATTTGATCTCGCCGTTCAGGAACGCGAGAATGCCCGCGCCGAGCCCGCCCGCAGCTCCGGCGCCGGGGATTTCGGCAACGTCAACGCCGAGGTCTCTTTTGATGATTCGAGCGAAGCGTGCGAGGTTGCGCTCGAGGATTCCGACCATTTCACGAGTGGCGCCCTTTTGGGGAGAGAACACTCGCGCGGCGCCGTTCCTGCCAAGCAGCGGATTGGTCACGTCGGAAAGAGCCGTAATCTGAAGCCCGGAAAGGCCAATTCTTCCCGATAAATCAATTCTTTTGAGATGGGCGAGACCTCCCCCGCCGAGGGGAATCTCTTTTCCATCGGCGTCGAGGAACCTCACTCCCAGCGCGGCTGCCATGCCCGCCCCACCGTCCACAGTGGCGCTTCCCCCTATACCGATGTAGATGCGGCTGCACCCCTCTTCGATCGCCCGCCGGACGAGTTCTCCTGTGCCAAACGTGGTGGTCAGGAGCGGATTTCGCTGGTTTTCAGGCGCCAGCGTCAGCCCGGAGGCTTGAGCCATCTCGATAACAGCGGTTTCCTCGTCATCGAGGACCGCAAAGTCCGCCGCGACATCAGTTAATAGCGGCGACTTGACCGTCACGGACACTCGCCGAGCACATTGCAGACCTCCGGTCTCCGGTTTTGCATTCTGCGATCTACGATCCGCGACCCGGCTTCCCCATTCCCCATTCCGCGATCCGCAATCCGCAATCCGCAATCGCAACACCGCATCCACGGTTCCCTCACCCCCATCGGCAATCGGCACTTCGAGGGTTTGCCATTCGGGATGAAGTTCGTGGATGCCCTGCGCGACAGCACAAGCAACCTGAGCGGCGCTCAGGCTTCCCTTAAATGAATCTGGGGCAATGACTATTTTCACGTTTAACAATAGTGGGGCGCTGGCAAAACGAATTTCGGGCTTCTCGGCCTTTCCGGGGAGTAAATGCTCTCGTGCCCTTGCGCGGGCGAAGAGCAATCCGAACGTAGAGCAGCCCCCGGCGAGCTTCCAATGCGATGGCGTTACCTTAGCGCGGTCGCGATTAGCTGTCAATGAGTTTTCTAACGGAACAGGAAGAGTGAGGGAAAATGAAGTCGGCCATTCCGAGACGCGCTTCCGAAATGACCTTGCCGCCGGAACGGGATAAGAATAAGGTTAAGATGGCTTCTCGTAAGGACGTGCGCGAAATGGGGCTCTTGTCAATCGGGAGGACCGCAGCAAGTGACGTGCGTTGCGCGGCGAGGAATTTGAGGCGGCAGCGGTTCTAAAAACGCCGCCGGAATTCGCAGAAAAGGAGGGTTTGTCATGGGCGCCATACGTAAGATGGTTGCATTCGCTTCGGCTTTTCTTTTTCTCGCAATTGCTGAAGAGGGTATGTGCGAGGGCTGGAGAACCTCGCGTCCGCGGTTGCTTTTCGATAAGGAGAGAGTTGAGCGACTCCGCCGGCAGGTCGAGAACGAGGGACCGATAAGGGAAGGTTGGCTCGAGCTGCGGCAGCGGGCGGACCGTTTGCTGAAGGCGGACTTCGTTTCGAGAGAATATGCCGAAAGTGGGAAAGGGCAGCACGGGAATTACGGGCGGCCCAGCTCGCAGGTGAGAGACATGGGGCAGACGCTCGGCCTGGTCTATCAGGTCACGGGCGAAAAGCGATACGCTGAAAAGCTCAGGGAGGCTCTCCTCCATTACGGCAAATATAGGCGATGGGGCGGCGAGGCGCTCGCGAGGCGAGACCCTCCCTGGCACTCCGAGTTGAACACCGCGCGGTTCTGCTACGGATACGCGGTCGGCTACGACTGCATTCACGATTACCTCTCGCCGGAAGACCGAAAGACGATTTCTCAAGCGATGACCCGGCTGGGAATCCTTCCGACGCTGAACGACTGGATTCTGCCGGAAAAGCGAATTCACGCTCTCGATTCCATGGGGCATAACTGGTGGAGCGTGTGCGTGGCGGAGGCGGGCGCTGCGGCTCTCTCGCTCCTCGGAGACGACCCGCGAGCGGAACAGTGGGTCGAGCGAGTGCATCGCGGCTTCCCGCTATGGTTCTCGTATCGGGGAAACATCCTTCAAAACAAAAGTCCTAATTTCGACGACGGCGGCGCCTTTTACGAGAGCGTTGGCTACGCCAATTACGCCCTGTCGGAATATCTCCTTTTCCGCCTCGCCTATGGCAACACCTTTCCCAACACTTCGCCCTCGGAGATTTCCCTTCTGGAAAAGGCGGGCGATTTCTTTCTCCATACGTGCTATCCAACATCCTCTTCGCTTCTCACCGTCAATTTCGGCGACCACAATTTGCACGGGAACGCGGCGGCGACGGTGAGGCTGCTTTTGGCGAACAGTGGCACGGGCGTCCCGCCCGTGAAGAGTCATGGGCAAGATGCCCATGCCACGTCGGCAGACGGGAAGCTCCAGTGGTATCTCGACCGCACTGACCCGGGGCTTTCTTCGCCGCTGGGACTTCTCTACTTCGATGCCACACGCAAAGCAGTCAAGCCCGTGGACATGCCGAAGTCCGTCATTTATCCCGACGTAGGATGGGCGATCATCCGCTCCTCTTGGGAAGATGACGCGACCTTACTCGCGGTGAAATCGGGCTTCACCTGGAACCATGCCCACGCCGACGCGGGCTCGTTCATTCTTTTTCACGCGGGCGAGCCGTTGATTATTGACTCCGGGACATGCTCCTATGGACGGAGAGAATACGGCGGCTACTACTGCCAGAGCCGCGCGCACAACGTTGTCTTGTTCAATGGTCACGGGCAAAATCCTGAAGACATTGGCCGTGGAGTGAAAACCCCAGGAAGCGTGCATCGGCTGCTCGAGCTGGACGGCCTGAGGTACGTCTATGCCGACGCGACGGGGCCAACTTCTCTGCATTTTTCCCGCAACTATCGCCATTTCTTGTGGGTGGGAAACGTCATCCTCATCTTCGACGATCTCCGAACCTATGAACCGGGCCGAATCCAGTGGCTTCTTCATTATGAGGGGAAGGCAGAGAAGCGGGATGGGGCTTTTCTTCTGTCGAACGGGCGAGCAAAAGCGCTCGTTCGCACGCTATTCCCGGCGAATCTGACAGTGACCGAGGAGGAAGGACTGGCCGACCACAAACCGGATGTGAAAATCACATACCCCTCTTTCTCTCCACCGGAGGAGACGCGACAAACGAAGTTCGTCACGGCGATTTTGCCTCTTGCGGAAGGAGAGGAGAATCTCCCGAGGCTGGAACGTCTCGAGGGTCCGGAGATGCTCGGCGTGCGAATTCTCGAAAAAGGGACAGTCACGGAGGCGTACTTGAACCTTCGAGCGGATGGGCGGCGTATGCACGTCAACAGCAACAACACCATCGCCGGCTGGCAAACCGATGCGTACCTTTTCGCGGTAACACGCCCCGAAAGCAGCGACGCGAACGACCCCGATTCCGCGAGCCGCTACTTTGTCGCATGTGGCAGCTACCTTCGGAGAAATGGCAGAGTCGTGCTCGATTCCCTTTCCAAGGTGTACGCTGCTTTCTCAACGGGGCGGCCCGAAATGGAGGTTGTCTTGCAGGGACAGCCGCTCATCGAAGCTTCCATCCGCTCGCCCGCAAAGCCGCAAAGTCTGCTCCTCAATGGCAGAGCGGCAGGCGTTGAATATGATCCGCGATGCAAATTGGTGGACTTGTCCGTGAAAGGGCGATGAGCGGCAAAACTCAAAGACCATACGGCTCATTGCCACCCATTGCTTCCGCCGATGCGTGCGCGGGCAGTTGCGCGGAGAGCGCGCTGGCGTTCTGGGGCACTTGATACCTCGAGAGCGAGAAGCTTGCCCTCGTCCCTTCTCCAGACCACCGAAAGATTATCGTCCCGCAGTTCCGCAACCACGGAAGACGAGCTCATCGGTTTGCGGGCTTTCACGTCGGACGCGGACTGCATTCGAAGGGCAAAAGAGACGATTGCTTCCTTGAGCGATGGAAAGGAAATCTCCCGCTCCTCGCCGTGATAGAGGATTATGTCGAGCCACGCCGATTTCTCGTCGCGGCCCATCTTTGTTGTGATTGGGAGGTCACCAAAAGCGGCGTAAGGAACGCAGAGCTCCAAAACGACGCTTCCGAGGTCGAGTCGGCAGACCTCTCCGATTTGAAAACGGGATGGCGGAGTGAAGGACTCCGGAGGACTTTCGACGAGGAACCGCAGGCGGAAATCCCGCGCGCGAATGCTCGCGTTCTTGAGGCGGTCGAGCGACGGATGAGTGTCGCCCCGGTCGGTGGCGAAGTTGACGGCGGCGAGGACGTCGCCTTTATCCTGGACGCTGAAGAACATCGCCGAAGAGTAGTCATATCCGTCGTGGAGGAATCGCACGCGAAAGGCGCTGACGTGCTCGCCATCGCCCCAGTAAGCAATCAGCGGGCGGCGTTGATTCCAGAGATTGCCGCAGTTCACTGAGCCGAGAGCAAAAGCCGGATGAATCCACGTGCTGCCGATAATGTCGGGAAGCGGGTCTGAGTTGCGAAGAAATCTCTCTTTCTCGAATCTCGGCTCAGGAAGAGACGCGAAATAATGAATGAGATCGTCCGGACATCCGCAGCGAAGGCGATGCGCATCGAGGCTAACGGCAGCTTCCTCCGGCGGCATGAACCCCGCCCCAGGCGGGGCGGTCGCTCGCTGGATGAAAGCGAGGGCGCCGCGGCCGAGGAACGTCCTGTACGAGCGGCTGTGCGGGCCGGCCCATTGCCTCGTTGGAGGGTGGAAGCGGCGCGCGACGTGTCGCCATGCGAGATGGTTCAGTTCGTTCAGCAGGCGGCGAGAGGAGCTGTCGCGGACGTGTGAGAGCATCCGGCTTATCTCCTTGATTGCGACGATGGTGTAGGTCGGGCTGTTGTATTCGGAGAACGAGCCCTGCTTGAGCGTGTAATCGTAGAAACGTTTCAGCCTCTTCGTGCCATACTCGAAAAGGTCAGGCTGATCGAACATCTCACTCGCGACGAGAGTCACGTACGTTCCCATCAGCGCGATGTTGGTGTAGCCGGGGCCCACGTTGCGGCGCTTGATGGAGCGAGCGGCGTGGAGGATGGATTCTCTCACCTGCTTTGGCAGATCGGGCGGCAAGCGGTGCATGTGGTCTATGGCGACCTGCAAAAGCTGCACGCCGCAGAAGTCCGCCCAGTTCCAGTCCGGCGGCGACATCTCGCTCAGCGGTTCCTCCATAAACCACGACCAGATGCCGTAGGTCCGGCCGGAAGGATTTTTGTCCTGAAGAGCCATAACCCGCCGGAGAATATCTTCTGCTCGCGCGAGGCGAACCGGCTCCTCGCTGTCGAGAAGCGCTACGGCATAGGTGAGCGAGTCGCGGGTGGGGTGGACGAAGCCCCCTTTCAGCGTCGTGTGGTAGCCGGGCGAAGAGAACGGCCGCCGAATCATTCGCTCCTTCGCGTCGTACCGTTTATCCTGGGCGGACAGGGCTTGCAGGAAACCTCGCCGCTCGACGTCCGTTAGGTTCTCAACAACGGACTGTTTCTTCCGTGCAGCCTGGCGAGTTTTTGTACCGTGCTGACCTGCGAGCGAGAAAGTAGCCGTCAAAACAACAAGGGCGGCGAGCGTTTTTGCGCTCGTAATCAACAGCAGTCGAAAGAAAGGCTTTCTTCCGGACATAATGTCAAACGAGTCCTCGATTGTGAACATGAGCCTTTTGCCATAACCATATCGGCGTGAGCCTTTACGGTCAAAGCTTTTTTCCTGGATTTGCCATTGCGTCAGTCACGGCCGCCTGAGCGTGGAACCGCAGAGCACGCAGAGCAGGCTGCGCAGCGCCTGCATCCTGTCCCGCCCCGCGTTCCGCGGGGGATATCGAGAGGTTCCCTTGCCTTCGACGGGGGCGGGACACCCCCGCGGCAAAGGCAAACCCGCCCATATGGAAGACGTTTCGGACAAGGGTCGTGCGGCCCATTATGGATACCGTTAAATCCCCCTCACTCGCCCAGCTCTGCGAGAAGTATGGCATCCCGAATACCGCGAAAGCGTCCAAAATCACCACCAGAGTTAAGCGCCGCTTCTGATTTGTTCTGAGGCGCAAGGTCGGGTGCGGCTGTATTTCAGTGGCAAGGTATGAATGAATCCCTTGTTCGAGAAGCCCGGCTAAAGCCGGCTCGCACGACAGAGACGGCGTGTGCGATGACCACCAGCTAAAGCAGGTGTCTAAGGGGGGCGCCGGCTAAAGCCCGGCAGACCTGCCTGCGGCGGTGTGCCGACCGCGACGAGAATGACGGGGCCGCGACCGGTACGCCCCGGAAACGCAGCCACACCCGCAAGGTGCGGCAGCTTGTAAACTCCGATGCGGAGGTGTACGATGAGATTCGCTACCCGATGAAAATTCTTTTCGGAAGCGGTGCAAGCTCGGAAAGCATCCTGCGTACATATTAGCCGTTGGATGCTGGTTTTACCCGGTGCGGCAGTGTTTGAACACGGTAGAAACCGGGCGGGGCAAGGAGAATCCGACATTGCTTTGCGAAATAAGGAGGAAAAAATGAGAGCGACTGCGATAGTGCTCATGGCAACGATGCTGGTGGGGACTCTTGCCGACGGGCGGGTGAGTGGAGCGTCGGTTGGCAACAATAAACCGCTCAAGAAAATACGCGTCGGGCCGTATCCGGGGGGATATCCACGGGTGACGAGGGACGAGCTTTGCGTGGACCCGAGGCCGGACCACAAGCTGGCCGTGTACCTTCCGTGGGAGAGCTCCGACTACATCGTGGTTGATCTGCCGGAGGTCATCTTCAGCAACATCGGCATTCTTTTTCTCGCGCACAAGCACATCCCGACGATCTGGACGAAGAAGAACGTCGAGTTGGAAACGGTGAACTGGCAGCGGCTCGAGGACGGAAGCATGAAGTATGTGCGCCGTTTGCCGAACAAGGTGTCGTTTGGAGCGAGAGCTATTCCGCAAAAGGATTGCGTGGATATGGAGTTTTTTCTCGAGAATGGCACCGATCGCAAGCTCACGGGCCTGCGGACGCAGGTCTGCGTGCTGCTTAAAGAAGCGAAGGGGTTCAATCAGCTTACCAGCGAAAACAAGTTTTTTGCGCCCGGCAAACCCGTGGAGGAGCCGCTGGTCGCCGTCGGAGATGAAAAACGAAAACGGTGGATCGCCACGGCCTGGGATCACTGCGTGAGGAAATGGGGGAGATCTCTTTCCCCCTGCATGCATTCAGACCCTCAGTTTCCCGACTGTCCACCCGGAAAGCGAGTGATCGTCCGCGGGAAGATATTCTTCTTCGAGGGTGACATCGAGGAGAATTACAAAAGAATCAAAAGCGAAGGGAAGCTGTTCTGGAAGCCGTGCCGCAAATGAGCGGGCTGCTTTCTTTCTGCTTAGGGCGAGTTCAACAGAAATCAGCGGCATCGGCGTAATGCCTCAGTTACGGGCGGCTGAGGGTGGAACCGCAGAGTGCGCAGAGCACGCAGAGAGGCTTACGTATCGCCTGCATCCTGTCCCGCCCCGCGAGACGCGGGGTGTCCTTCTCACCTTATTCTCTGCGCCTTTGCGCCTTTGCGTTAATCTGCTGTTCCCTTTTTGCCTCCTTCGCCTCGGCCGGCTATCCGCCCGAGACTGAGAGATTACCCGCAGCCTTGCCTCCAGACGCCGGGCTTACTCCTTCAGTTCGTCAATCTAACGCTGCTTCTCCGGGCATCCCCGACGGGTGTGCCCGTATTTGAGCGCCTGTGCCGGAATCCCCACGTCACCCTTCACGAAGAAAAGAAAACGCCACCTTGCTCCGACTGGCCTGCACGAATCTTTCGAGTCCCGAAGCGCTTACGTCACCCTTTCAGGGCTGACCATTCTTGAATCGGCACTTTTTCTCAGGGGCTTGCCCTGAGCTTTATTAAGTCCGCCCTTACAGGGTGACGGGAACGCAATCTTCAGCCCTGAAGGGCAAAGTCTGACCCGGGCTCGAAAAATCCCGGTGTCAATACCTTCGGACTGCTCTTGCAACGAAGTTCCCCTATCCCACGTGCGAGTGAGCTATTACGCCCCCGGCAAAAAGCGGCTTGATACGCATCCGGGATGAAAGTATCATCATCACCGGCCCGAGGCCGATGGATGGACAATTCTGCTAATTCTAATGGGAAGGCGGAGTCTTCCTCATCGAACCGAATGGTGAAAGGCTTTGCTGCAAAACGGGAGAGGAGATGACCGGATGAGATGTGCGACGCCTTGTCTCGTATTTTTCTTCATTTTCGCAGCGGCGAGGCCCGCTCGAACGGAGATAATATTGGTCGGCCCGGGCGAGGAACATTTGACGATCCAATCGGCGATTGACGCTGCTAACCCTGGCGACGTTGTGCAGGTGCTCCCGGGGAAATACTCCGAGAATATCGTCTTGAGGGAAGGGGTGGATGTGGTTGGAGCGGGCGCCGACCAGACCGTCATCAGGAGCGTCAGCGAGTCCTTTCCGATGGCGACCGTGGACGGAAAGGATAACGTAACCCTCCGGGGCTTCACCGTCACGGGAGGATATTATGGTGTCAAATGCGAGGGTGCCTCGCCGGCCATCACCGATTGCGTTATCTGGCAGAACTCGTGCTGCGGAATCTTGATGGAAGGGTCGTCTGCCACGATAACTCACTGTCTTATTGCTCAGAACCCGCGTTACGGCGTGCAATGCTTCGGCTCGTCCGCACCGGCGATTTCCAACTGCACCTTTTCATCCAACGGCTACGGGGTTTCTTCCTCGTCGTCCACCCCTTCCCTGACCGACTGCATTCTGTGGGGCAACTGGGACGACCTCGAGGGGATTTTCAATGGAGATTCCATTAGCCACTGCGACATCAAGGACGGCGATTTCGCGGGAGAGAACGGAAACATCTCTGTTGATCCGCGTTTCGTCGCGTGGGGCTCATTCAATGATTTGGATAACCAGTTGTACGTTGACATAGCTCAGGTCGGCCCGGAGGAGGGCACACGGGAAAAGCCGTTCACGGAGATCGCATCGGCGCTGTCTGTCCACAGCTATCATTTGGGGCTTGGCTCACCTTGCCTGAACGCCGGAGAGGGGAACGCGCACATGGGGGCTTATCCGGACGAACAGCCGTCGCAATCGCCGGGCGGCGACCGCGCCGTGGTGAATGTCGCGGCGGGGACGTATTACGAGAGTCGGTTGTTCGTCTGCCACGGGGCGGCTGTCCGCGGTTGCACGGATTCCCCCCCGACAATCTTGGGGGCCGGCAACACGGTTTTCTTCGCGCTCGGGCGCTCCTGCGTGCAGAACCTCATTATCAGCGGCGGCGACGATGGCATTGATTGCTATTTCTCGGGAACGGTGGTGAGCAATTGCGTCATTTCCCACTGCGGACAGAACGGCGTCTATTCCTTCAACGGTAGCCCTTGCGTACAGGGCTGCCACCTGTTCTACAACTTCGGCGCCGGAGTTTTGCTCGAGGGGGGCATCGGAGCGATTTCGGACTGCGTCATCGGGCAACATGGTTCGGCAGGGGTCTCCTGCACGGGCGGCTCCTCGGCCACGGTCCCCAACTGCCTCCTGACCGAAAGCCCCGTGGGGTTGTCCTGCACGGGAGGAGGAAATGTGGAGGTGCACCGCACGACCGTGTCGAACAATGGCTGGAAGGGAATTGAGGCGACCGAAAGTGCAGCGGTCACAATTGTGAATTCCATTGTCTGGGGAAACGCCTTCGGAGACCTGTCGGAAAATGGCGGCTCAATTGAGGCGACTTTTTCGAATATAGGGGGCGGATTTCCAGGTGACGGAAATATCAACGCGGACCCGCTTTTTGAGGATGGGCCCCTCGGCAGCTTCTATCTCGATTCGGACAGCCCCTGCGTTAATAGCGGAAGCCACAGAGTGGAAATATTCGCCCTTGATAACAAAACGACCATGCGCACCAGCGAACCGGACTCCGGGACAGTGGATATGGGCTTTCATTACGACAGGTTTGAAATAAGGAAAGTCGCTTTGCACGATGGGTGGCTGACCCTCCAATGGAACTCCACCCCGGGACTCGACTATACCGTTTTGCGGGCGCGCTCGCTCGGCGCTGCAATCGCCTGGGAGGCGGTTGAAGGACGAACAGCCTTCTGGATGCACGAGTCATACTCGCTTGACGAGCCGTCGAGCCGAACCGGGTTCTACCGCATCAGCCAGCCGTGATGTGTGCGCGCCCCGAATCAGTCAGAATTTGACCAGCACCCCCGGTGTGCTTACAGGCCAAGCAGCTTTTCGGCGTTCTTGTGGAATACTTTCTCCATCGCCTCATCCGAAATGGGCAGGGATTTGATCTCCTCGACCGATTTCGCTTGGTCTCGCCAGGGGGAGTCGGTCCCGAAGACGATTTTGTCCTCGCCGTGGAGACTGACCAGCTCGAGTATTCTCTCCTCGGGTAGGTCGCCAATCGTGAAGGAGGTCTCGAAATAGAGGTCCTTCCCGGCGAGGTGACGGCGCACATCATCCCATTGCCGCCAGCCTCCGAAATGGCAAGCTATGAGCTTCAGTTCCGGGAAGCGCTGTATGACCCTGGCTGTTTTGTCGGGGCTGCCGGAGGGGTTACTCGGGAAAGAAATGTCGTAGCCCGCGTGGAGCGTGAGAACCAGGTCATTAGCGACGAGAGCCTCGTAAATCGGCATGACGCGATCCTCATCAATGCTGAAACCCTGATATTGCGGGTGCATTTTGATGCCCTTCATGCCGAGGTCTTTGATGCGGGCAAGCTCCTCGCGGAAATCCACATAGTCAGGGTGGATGGAAGGCAACGGGACAATTCTCTCGGAGGCTATCTCTTTTGACCATCGCGTTATCGAGGGGACTTGTTTCGGAGTGGTGGCGATGGAGCAAATGACCGAGATTTCTATGCCGGCTCGGTCCATGGACTTCAAAAGGTCGCAGACCGTCCCGTCGAGGTGCGCCTTTTCATCGCCGGAGGTCGCTTCCAGACTCTCGATCGCTCTTTCCGCGAGGAAGTCGGGGAAAGCGTGCGTGTGGATGTCAATAATCCTGCTCGGTTGCCTCATGGCTCGAAGCCTCCTTCTTTTTCCCGTGAACCGGATCGTCAGCGATGGTTGCGAGAAACTTCATAATAAGTTTCTTCACGTGTTCTGACAAGATATTCGTCTCTCCCACGAGCGCTCCGGTGTGGCGGGGACATTGTTTGGGGCTTGGCGTCTGTTGGGTCGCTACAAAACTTCGGCGGCGCGGATGGCGGCTCCTATGTCGAGGTTTTTGAGAGCCCGGCATGAGCTCTTGACGAGAATCGCGCTTGCCATCGGCGGCTCGATGCTGTTATTTTGTGTTCATCTTTTGGGCCTCTTGCAGGAGCAACAGGCGAATCCGAGTGCGTTGCGAAAAGAGCATTCTCTTTCAGAAGGGAGCTGGCGATGAAGCATTTGTTTATCTGTGCGTGCATATTGGTGATGGCGCCTCTGGGCGTTTGCCGGTGCGAGCAGGAGGCGCGGATTCTGCGACATCCTGACTATCACGATGGCAAGATTGCGTTCAGTTATCTGGGAGACTTGTGGGTTGTTGGGGAGGATGGCGCCGCGCCCCCGGCGCGGTTGACGGTGCATCTGGCGCGGGAGTTGTATCCTCGCTTCTCGCCGGACGGACGTTGGATAGCTTTTTCCAGCTATCGCTTTGGAAATCACGACGTTTTCGTGATTCCGGCGGAGGGAGGCACGCCGAAGCGGCTGACAACGTACTCAACCAATGACCTCGTTGTCTGTTGGACGCCGGACGGGTCGAGAATCGTTTTCTGCGGGTCTCACAGCACGGGCTGGCGGTGGACTCTGTACACGGTTTCCGCAGAAGGCGGGATGCCTGAGACGCTCGGCTGCGGGAGGGGCCGCTACGGAACGTTTTCGCCCGACGGGAAAAAGTTCGCTTTCAACCGGCGGAGCTTTCGGACATGGCGGAAGCACTATCGGGGAAGCGCCAACACCGATGTGTGGGTGACGGATATGGGCAAGAAATCCTTCCGGCGGTTGACCCATTTCGACGGCCACGATGCCTGGCCGCTGTGGGCAGCCTCCGGCGAAATATACTTCGCCTCGGACAGGGACGGGACGATGAATCTCTGGAAGATTCCTGCCGAGATGGTGAGCGCCGAGAAATGCGAGCCGGTGCAGGTGACTTTTCACAAAGGAGCAGGGGTGAAATATCCCTCCATCTCGACCGACGGGAAAGTGATTGTGTATGAGTGCGATTTTCGTCTCTGGAAGCTGAAGGTTGGTGACGCAGAGCCGGAGCAAATTCCCCTCCGATTCACCTCCGACACGAAGGACAACCCCGTCACATTTCCGAGGTACAGTGGAGCGGCCGACCAATTCGACGTTTCGCCCGACGCGAAACGGGTTGTGGTGTCCGCTCACGGGGAAATATTCACCGTCCCCGTCGAAGAAGGAGACATCGTTCGCCTCACTGAATCGCCCTACCGCGACCGCTATCCCGTTTACTCGCCCGACGGCAAGAAGGTGGCGTTCATCTCCGACGAGACCGCGGAGGACAGAATCTACATCGTCCCTTCCGACGGCGGCGAGGGAGAGATGATTTATCCCGAACAGTCCATGACCTACGCATACGTTTGGGCGGATCGGTTTCAGGTGCTTTGGTCGCCCGATGGGAAAAAGCTCGCCTATTGCGCGGGAAAAAAGCTTTTCTCATATAAGTTTGAGGACAAAACATGCCGCCGTCTGGCTACGGGAGAGCACGGGGTTATAAGGGACGCAACGTGGTCGCCAAAGGGCGAATGGATTGCCTACATCAAGAACCGCGTAACGTACCAGGACGACGTCTATGTGGTGAACGTCAAGGATGGGAAAGAGCACCGTCTCACTGAAGACCCCCTCGACGACCAAAGCCCGGTCTTCACGCCGGACGGGAAGAAAATCCTCTTCGTTTCGACTCGCAAGGGCGCACAGCAGGTTTACGTGCTTCCGCTGACGAAGGAGGAATACGACCCGCTCGACCCGGTGGAGAAGGAAGAGGCGAAGAAGAAGGAGTCCGAAAAGAAGAAGAAGGAGCGAGAAAAGAAAGAGGAAAAGCCCGAGGCGAAGAAAGAGGAGAAGCCCGAGGCGAAAAAGGAAGAGGGAAAGAAACCGCCCAAGCTCAAGGTAGGTTTCGAGCGTCTCAAAGGGTGGATTGAGGCGCTCGCGAAGGAGAAGAGGAAAGAAGAGAAGAAGGAAGAAAAGAAAGAGGAGGAGAAGAAGCCTGAGGAGAAGATAGATTTCGATAATCTCAAGCGGCGGATTCGGGCGGTGACAAGAATAAGTGGGGGAGTATTGCCCGGTCTGCTGGTCACTTCCGATAGCGAGAAGGTCATCTTTCGTGCCCGGCAGCAGAGAGGGGAAAGCACGGTCATGGTCCTTTACTCTATCAAGCTCGATGGCAAGGACTTGAAGGAGCTGACCACGGGGGACGTGAAGGACATGCGGCTGGCGGACAATGGCAAGAAGATTTTCTTCCTGCAAGGCAGCGCGATTCACTGGATGCCTGTAACAGGCGGCCAGAAGAAGAGGGTCAACTTCAGCGTGAGAGTCAAGATTGACCGAGAGAAAGAGCTCTCGCAGGTGCTCGATGAGGCGTGGCGAGCCTTGCGGGACGGCTTTTACGACCCGAAGATGCACGGCTACAACTGGAACGGCATTCGGGCGAAGTATCTGCGTCTTTTGCCCCAGGTTGTTGACAGCGGAGAGCTTGCGGACCACATCAATGAGATGATCGGGGAACTCAATGCTTCCCACATGGGCGCCTATCCGCCCGGCGGAGGCTCTGATTACCAGACACGCTGCCTGGGAATAGAGCTGTCGGCGGACCAGAAGGCGGGAAGGTATCGGGTCAGCCACATCTATAAGAAAGGCCCCGCCGACAAGGACTATGTTGACCTTAAAGTCGGCGACTATCTCCTCGCGATTGACGGCAAGGAGGTCAAGGCCGAAGACAATTACTACACTCTCTTGAGCCATCCCTTGAATGAGAAGGTGGTTCTGACTGTCAACGATAAGCCCCGCCGTGGGCGGGGTTCGCGGAAGGTGCGCATAAAGCACATAAGCTCGGGCCAGCAGCAGAACTTGTGGTACGAGGATTGGGTGAGAACGCGGCGAGAAAAGGTCGAGAAACTGAGCGACGAGCGAATCGGCTACGTCCACATCCGCGGGATGAACACGCCTTGCCTCGAGCGGTTCAAGAAAGAGCTTGTCGAGAACTACACCAAAGAAGCTCTCATCATAGACGTCCGATGGAATGGGGGAGGGAACATTGACCAGCAGCTTCTGGACGTGCTCGAAAGGAGACCCTATCAGTGGTGGGGGCCACGCGCCTTCGGAGGCAAGACCAAGCGACCGCAGGAAGGGTTCTATGGGCCCAAAGCGGTCCTAATCAACGAGAGTTCGGGGAGCAACGCGGAGATGTTCCCCGACGGATTTCGCCGGCTCGGTCTTGGGAAGGTCATCGGCGTCACGACAGGAGGAGCGGTCATCGGAACAGGCTCCTACAGATTGATGAACGGCGGCCGCATTCGGATGCCGTGCGTCGGCGTCTATACCAAGACCGGTGAGGTCATGGAAAACTACGGCGTCGAGCCGGACATCGCCGTGGAAAACACCCCCGAGGACGACCTCGCTGACCGAGACCGACAACTTGAGACGGCGGCCAATCTGCTTCTGAAAGAGATCGGCAACAAGGAGAAGAAGGCCGAAGGAGAACAAGCCGAGAAAAAGGAATGAAGGGAGGAAGAACGATGAGGCGCGCGGTATTCGGTGTGACATTCTTCGCGGCGGCGATGCTTGCGAGCTTTTCGTCGGACGCTTCGCGGACATTGGTCACGGAAGGCGATGTCGCCTATCAGGAAAAACCGGCGAAAATGATGCTGGACATTCACTTCCTGGAGAAACCTCAGAACCTTCGTCCGGCCCTTGTGATGATACACGGCGGGTCCTGGCAAGGCCTCGACAAGAAGAATTTCACCTGGGTCGCGAAGGAGGGTGCAAGCCGCGGATACGTGGTCTTCAACATCAACTATCGGTTGGCGCAGCAGGCGAAATACCCCGCCGCTGTGAAGGATTGTCAGGCGGCGAGCCGGTGGGTGAGGGCTCATGCGCGCAAGTATCACGTTGACCCGACTCGCGTCGGCGTATGGGGGGAATCGGCGGGCGGCCATCTCGCCTCCCTCATGGGGCTTCTCGACTCGCTGGACCCCACCATGCCCGACATCTCCAGCAGAGCCACATGTGTCGTTGACTTCTACGGCGTCGCGGACCTCACTCCGACCGAGCTGCCAGAGAAATATACCAGGCGATTCAATTTCGTGCCCATGTGCGAGAGTTTCATCGGCAAGAAGCACTCCGAGGCGCCGGAGCTTTTCGTCGAGGCTTCTCCCGTTCACCGCGTCACGAAAGAGGCGTGTCCTTTCCTGGTCGTACACGGGGACGCAGATTTGATCGTGCCTTACGACCAGTCGGTGAGGTTTGTCGAGAAACTGAAAAAGGCGGGGATCGAAGCCACCCTCCACACCGTAAAAAGCGGCGGGCACGGCCCCTCCTTCCGCAACGCGCCGGGAAAAGACGCAGCCTACGACGCGATGTGGAGTTTCCTCGCCAAGCACCTCAAGCCGTAAGCTCTATTCGAGGACCGGCGAACGGGTAAACGTCGGGAGCTGCTCTCAAATCCGTTCGGGAGAGAAGAGACGACCGTTTGAGCAGCAAGGGGTGAGGAAATGCGAAGGATTGTTAGCGCGGTAGGTGTTGTGCTGACGATCTGTGTCTCGCAGGGTGCTTCGGGGGAAACGAGGCACGTGGATCGCTCGGTTTCCCAGCCCGGCGACGGGACGCCCGAAATGCCATTCGGCATAATCCAGGAGGCGGTTGACGCGGCATCGGACGGAGATAGCGTCATCGTTGCCCAGGGGACTTACACCGAAAGGGTTCATTTCAGGGGCAAGAACATTATCCTCCGCAGTACCGATCCCCTTGACCCCAACATCGTCGAAAAAACCATCATTGACGCCAGGCACACCGGCCGCGTCGTCACCTTCTCCGGAAGAGAAGACGAGAGCTGCATCCTTACTGGCTTCACGATTCGCAACGGCCTCGCTTACTCCGGGGCGGGAATCTGCGGCGGAACGCCGGGCAATCACACCCACACCACCATCCGGAACAACACAGTCACCGCGAGCTCTGCCTATCGGGGCGGCGGCGGTGTGGCGTATTGCGATGGGCTCATCCAGAACAATACGCTCTCAGAAAACTCAGCCGAATACGGCGCCGGGCTGTACGACTGCAACGGCGAGATCGAAAGGAACACGGTCGCCGATAACCTGGCGACAGCCGTCTGGAGCGACGGCGGGGGATTGTATGGCTGCGGCGGCACGATACGGAACAATACCATCACCCGGAATTGGGCCGGTGACCGCGGTGGGGGATTGGCTTATTGCGGGGGCACAGTCCAGAACAACACGATTTCGGCAAACTCGGCCTGGGAGGGTGGCGGGCTGTATCATTGCGACGGCACAATCGAGAATAACATTATCGCCGGAAACCTCGCCGAGAATGTTGGTGGAGGTCTAGCGCGATGCGACGGTACAATCCAGAGCAACACAATATATCGGAACTCGGCCGAAGATGGCGGCGGCGGGCTTTACGGTTGCGAAAACACCATACGCAACTGCGTTATCTGGATAAATGGGAAGGGCAAGCCGCTGTCCAATTGCAGTCCACCGACTTACTGCTGCATTGGGGACTGGACGAGTGGGGGAGAGGGGAACATAGCCTATTACCCCTATTTCGTGGATGCCGCCAACGGCGACTATCATTCTATAAGCTGGTCTCCCTGCATAGATGCTGGTGATCCGAGCTCTGCCTTTTCCGAGGAACCTGAGCCGAATGGAGGGCGGGTGAACATGGGGGCTTACGGGAACACTCGCGAGGCGACCTGCGGATCGGCCGACAGTGACAGGGATGAACTGCCCGATGATTGGGAGATGGAGTTCTTCGGAAACCTCGCCCAGCAAGAGAGCGAGGACCCCGATGCTGACCTCCTCTCGAACATCCAGGAATACCACCGAGGCTCGAACCCAGCGTCTCCGGGGACGTGGCATGTGGACGGTTCCGTGCCGGTTTCCGGTGACGGGACCTTGTGGGAAACAGCTTTCAAAACCATTCAGGAAGGGATAGACGCGGCGTCCGACGGCGCCGTTGTCGTTGTCGCCGAAGGGACTTATCTTGAGAACATCCATTTCCACGGGAAGAACATCACTCTCACGAGCACAGACCCTCACGGCGCC
This sequence comes from uncultured Verrucomicrobiota bacterium, assembly GCA_964640185.1. Lineage (GTDB taxonomy): Bacteria > Auribacterota > JABMQX01 > JABMQX01 > JABMQX01 > CAZXGF01. Next base: position 130,719 of record CAZXGF010000001.1, read on the forward strand.
CGGGTCGTCGAAAGCACCATCATTGACGGCAATAGCGCAGGGTCTGTGGTGACCTTCGATGGGACCGAAGACGAAATCTGCGTGTTGTCAGGTTTCACCATCCGCAACGGGAAGTCGCGCTGGGGCGGGGGAATCTGCGGGGGGATGTGGACGACGATGACTGGGGCCACCATCGAGAACAACATTATCACGGAAAACCGCGCGGAGGAGGATTCTCGCGGGTACGGCGGCGGGCTGGCTTTTTGCGGAGGTATGGTCCGGGACAACACAATTTCTCAGAACGGGGCCGCGCTCAACGGCGGCGGGCTGTACCAGTGCAGCGGCACTATCCAGAACAACACGGTCTCGGCAAACTCCGCGGGCGATAGGGGTGGGGGGCTGCACGAGTGCTACGGGACGGTCGAAAATAACACGATCACCGCAAACTCCGCGGAGTACGGCGGCGGGCTGGCGCGATGCAGCCGCACGGTCCGGAACAATGTAATCGCCGCGAATTCGGCTGATGAGGGCGGCGGGTTGTATGACTGCGACGGCACGGTCCAGAACAACAGCATCGCCGAAAATCAGGCTGACTGGTACGGCGGCGGGCTGGCTTATTGCAGCGGCACAATCCAGAACAACACCATCTGCCGGAACCAGGCTACGTTCTCGTGGCGTGCCTGGGGCGGCGGGCTGTATGATTGCGATGGGACCATCGAGAACAACACCATCTTGGCGAACTCAGCGGTTAGTGAGGGCGGGGGCCTGCATAGCTGCAACGGTACGATCAGGAATTGCATCATCTGGGGGAATCAGGCAAAGGATAGCGACCAGCTTTATGAATCGAGCGACCCGAGCTATTCCTGTGTCGAGGACTGGAGGGGCGGCGGAGAAGGCAACGTGACTTATTGTTCCTACTTCGTGGATGCTGCGAACGGTGACTATCATCTTAAAAGCTGGTCTCCGTGCATAGACGCGGGCGACCCGAGCTCTCCCTTCTCCGAGGAACCTGAGCCGAATGGAGAACGGATCAATATGGGCGCCTATGGCAACACGCCGGAGGCGACGCCGACACCTGCCGACAGCGATGACGATGGACTCCCTGATGACTGGGAGCTGAAATTTTTCGGCGACCTCGCCCAGGAAGCAGGCGACGACCCCGACGGGGACCTCATATCAAACATCCGGGAATGGCGCTCGGGTTTGAACCCGGTAATTCCGCCAGTATCGTGGTATGTGGACGGCTCGGTCACAGAGTCCGGCGGCGGGACCTCGTGGGAGACAGCTTTCAAGACAATCCGGGAAGGGATACAGGCAGCATCCGACACCGAGGTGGTGATGGTCGCTCAGGGAATCTACCTTGAGAACATCCGCTTTGACGGCAAGAACATCGTTCTCCGCAGCGCCAATCCGCTCGACCCGGGCCCCCTTGCTAAGACCGTCATAGATGCGGAGGGGCGATCGGAAGCGGTGGTGACCTTCGCGGGAACGGAGCGCGAAACCTGCGTCCTTGCGGGCTTCACCATTCGCAATGGCAGGGGTTACAGCGGCGGGGGAATCGCTGGCCGCGGGACCCTCGCTACGATAGAGAACAATGTCATCACCGGCAACTCGACCTCGGGTCGCGGCGGGGGTGTGGCTTCTTGCGATGGCATGATTCGCAACAACACCATCGTCGGCAACTCCGCTGGCGTAGAGGGCGGCGGACTCTATGGCTGCAATGGGATGATTCAGAATTGCATCATCTGGGGAAACCGGGGCTGGAGCCAGGTTTCGGATTGTAGCGTCCCAACTTACTGCTGCATTGAGGGCTGGGCGGGCGGCGGAAACGGTAATATCCCCCACTACCCCTATTTCGTGGATGCCGCAAATGGGGATTATCATCTTGAAACCTGGTCTCCTTGCATAGATGCCGGTGAGCCAGCTTCTCCTTTTTGGCGGGAGCCTGAGCCCAGCGGAGGGCGCGTGAACATGGGCGCCTATGGGAACACCCGGGAAGCTACCTCGAAGTCCCCGGACACGGATGCCGACGGATTGCCGGATGATTGGGAGATACAGTGGTTCGGCAACCTTGAACGAGATGCTGCTGGTGACCCCGATGGCGACCGCATTCCCAATACGACCGAATATCGCTATGGGTGGAATCCGACATCGGCAACGGAAACGAGCGTCACCAACCTGACAAAAAACAGTTGGTATCCGACCATCCAGGTGGCTCTGTGCGAGTCGGACGACGGAGATGAGGTTGTCGTTTATCCGGGGGTTTACTTAGAGAACATAGATTTCGGGGGTAGGAACATTGTGCTGAGGAGTGCGGACCCGGAAGATGCCACGATTGTCCAGCAGACCATCATAGATGGCGGTGGGAGCGGTCGCGTCGTTACTTTCTCGGGCGCGGAGGACGAGACGTGCATCCTGTCAGGCTTCACCATCCTCAACGGAAAGGCCGAACACGGCGGCGGGATATTCGGCGCAGGAAGCCGCGCCCGGATTGAGAACAACACCATCACGGAGAACTCGGCGCCAGGAACCTACGGCCAGGGCGGGGGGTTCTATCATTGCGACGGCATCATCCAGAACAACACCGTCACCGCGAACTCCGCGGAAAGGCACGGCGGACTGTCGCATTGCAACGGTATGATGCGGAACAACATCATCTCCGAAAACGCTGCCCGTGACACTGGCGGTGGGCTGGCTTATTGCAACGGTATCATCCGGAACAACATCATCAGGGAGAACTCCGCCGATTCCTACGGCGGCGGGATGTACGACTGCGGAGGCACAATCGAGAACAACACCGTTTATGGCAACTCGGCGGGTCGGGGCGGCGGTCTTGACGGTTGCGAGGGCGTCATCCGCAACTGCATCATTTGGGGGAATATGGCTCCGTCCCATTCCCAACTGTCGGCCAGTTCCGAGCCAAGCTATTGTTGCATTCAAAGCTGGCAGGAGGGAGGCGTAGGGAATATGTCCTCTTACCCCTACTTCATTGACGTGTTTGAGGGCGATTACCACCTGCACAGCTGGTCGCCCTGCATAGACGCGGCCGACCCCTCTTCAGATTTCTCCAACGAGCCGCAGCCCAATGGCGGAAGAATTAACATGGGGGCTTACGGCAACACGCCGGAGGCTGCTTCGGCTTCTGAGGATACGGACGAAGACCTTCTCCCGGATGACTGGGAAATGCTCTTCTTTGGTGACCTGGGACAGGCAGCGTCGGACGACCCGGACGGCGATGGGAGATCGAACCTCGAGGAATACCGTCGCGGCAAGACCCCCGTGTGGCTCGGGGCGTTGCGCCACGTTGACGGCTCGGTGGCTACTTCCGGCGATGGAACATCCTGGCAGAGCGCCTTTAAGACTATACGGGAGGCGATTCACGCGTCATATGACCGCGACATCGTCGTGGTCGCTCAAGGAATCTATGTCGAGAACATCCATTTCCACGGAAAGAACATCGCGCTGACCAGCACGGACCCGCACGACCCCGCCAGCGTCGCCAATACCATTCTTGACGGCGGAGGGGCCGGCTCTGTCGTGACGTTCGGGGGCACAGAGGACGAATCGTGCATCTTGTCTGGGTTCACCATTCACAACGGCAGCGCCGACTATGGTGGCGGAATATGCGGTAGCGCGTTGGGTAATGACACCAGCGCCACGATCCAGAACAACACCATCACCGGAAACTGGGCTGGCCGGCGCGGTGGCGGGCTATATCGTTGCGACGGCATTACCCGCAACAACATGATCTCCGACAACTCGGCCAGATACGGGGGCGGCGGGCTCTATGACTGCGATGGCACAATCCAGAACAACATTATCTGCGGCAACTCGGTGACGTACTACAGCTACGGCGGCGGGCTCTACGACTGCGATGGCACCATCCAGAACAACATCATTTGCGGCAACTCGGCGACATACTACGGCCGCGCCGGCGGGCTGGCCAAATGCGACGGCACAATCCACAACAACGTCGTCTCGGGCAACTCGGCGTCCGATTACGGCGGCGGGTTCTACGGATGCGAAGGGACCATCCAGAATAACGCGATCTACGGGAACTCGGCCGATGAGAATGGCGGGGGATTGGCTTATTGCGACGGCATGGTCCAGAACTGCATCATCTGGGGCAACGTGGCCCCGGACGGGGCCCAGGTTTATAACTCGAGCGAGCCCGCCTATTCCTGCATCCAGGGCTGGAGCGGGGGCGAAACGAACATTTCGGCGGATCCGCAATTCGTTGACGCGGATGGGCCCGATGATGATCCGGGAACCTATGGGGACAATGACTACCGTCTGGCGGCGGGGTCACCGTGTATAGACGCGGGCAAGAATGAGGAGCGGATGTGGGAGGCAGTTGACCTCGACGGCAATCCGCGAGTCTTTTATGGGGGCTTCTCTCTGACGGTGGACATGGGGGCATACGAGTACGGCTCGTGGCCATTCGAGGTCGTGAACGCTGAGGTGAGAACTGCCGGCCGGCTTGAGCTTACCTGGAACAGCCGCCCCGGAGACATCTACATTATCTGCTCGTGCACCGCTCTTCTCACGGCGAAATGGATTCAGGAGGCAGCAATTCCGTCAGCAGGCGAAACAACCACCTGGACCGATCTCAACGCATCATGCGGGCGCAAGTTCTATAGAATCGAAGTCGAGTGAGGACGGACTTTTCAAGAACGACTGTGCGCAAAAAGGGCCGCGAAGGGTGCGAACGTCATCGTCGCAATTTTCTTCGCGGCCCCCGATGCTCTGTTACTCTTTTGGGGCGTTTCCGCACGCGATAATTGTTCCTACCGAAGCACGAACGTAACTCCGCTTTAGCCCGAGTCTATGCGGATGAGGCCCCGGGCTATGTGGTGGAGCCCATGTCCTCCCACCTGATAAGCCGAGGCTCGAATTTGTCAGTCGCCCGGTTGTACATCGCTTTTCGGCCCATAAGCGACATGATGGTGGGAACGCGGCCAGTCTCCTGGTTGTTGTGGACCAGCTTCTTATCGTTTTTCCGAACCGCATCCACGAAGCCGTACAACTCCTGCACCGTCCCCTTGTCCCAGTCTTCTCCACTCGGCTCGCCAATTTGCTCCTCCTTGCCGTCGCGGCCGTACCTCATCCCCTCGGCGAGGTCCACTCCCGCCTTTTCCCCGAACACCCAAAGCTTCTCTTTCTGGAAATGAGGCGGGAGGTAGAACAGGTGAGTGTAAGAGTAAACGGCGCCTCCGGGGAATAGGTACGTGACGGACGATTTATCCTCGGAAGTCGGAATCGGCGGGTCTTTGTACTCTGCGGTGACGGCGCCCATGGCGACGCACGTTTCCGGGTGCCGATTCTTCATGACCCACGCCATAACGTCCATGTGGTGGCAGGCTTGTTCCACGAGCTCACCCCCGGACATGTCCACGTTGAGCACCCAGCCGCCGACCGACCAGGGCCAGTGCCACTGCCCCTGCATGAAAGTGACCTTGCCGATGTCGCCAGCGTGGATTTTCTCCATGGCGCTGATGAAACCAGGGTTGTATCTTCTCTGAAAACCGACCTGATAGATGCCTTTGGCTTTACGGGCAGCTTTGACGATGGCATCCACTTTCTCAACCGTGCAGTCCATCGGTTTCTCGCTGAAGCAATGGAAGCCTGCTTCGAGGACGGGAATCACACACTTGGCGTGGTTGCCGACCTCCGTGGCGACCACGATGCCGTCCAGTTTTTCCTTATCGAACATCCTGCGGAAGTCAAGATACCCTTTTGGCTTGGATTTCTCGGCGATTTTTTGCGCCTGGCGGACCTTGTACTGGATGAGGTCGCAAACTGCTCCAATGCGGACGCCGGGGACTTTGACGATGTTGCGGAGAAGGTGAGTGCCCCTCCCGCCGACGCCTATGAAGCCCAGGACGACGTCGTCTTCAGATGTCCTCGCCGTGGCTCGCGCCGCGGCGCCAAAAACCAGCGCGGAGGCGCCGACGGCTGTTTTTTGCAGAAACTTCCTTCGAGAAAGTTCGTCGTTAATCATCTTTGCCTCCTTGTCTGAAGCCGCCGGCGGAGGGAAGAGGCTGCCACGTGCTGCAACACGGAACGACAGTTCTGTCACGCCCGGGGATGTTTTCTTCCCTTCGGCGCCTTCGTTTTGTTTGACACAAGTCCATTTTTCTTTTTGGAAATAATCTTCCGTTTTGGGCGGGATGTCAAGGGGTTTGGCGACGTGCTTCGGGGGGCAAGCGCCCTATCTGGTTGTCAGAACTCGAGCGGAAGGTTGACGGGCTCTCCCTTGAGTTTCGCCCGGTGAGCAGCTTTGTAGGCGGAAACGTACTGTCCCGCCACGACCTCCCAGGAGACGACTTTCGCGAGGTAGTTGCGGAGGTTGCTGCTGAGTGTGGCGCGGAGATGTTCATCTCGCGCGAGGCGGACGACCTTTTCCCGAAGCATCCGTTTGCTTGTGAAGAGGAGGCCTCCTTCACTTTCCACGGTCTGGGAGGTCAACCCCTCAAGGGGAGCGGTGGTGATGTACGGTTTTTTCAGGGAGATGATTCGTGCAAGGGTGCCGGACTGAGTCTCGTCAATCGAGGGCAGAACGACGAAGTCACAGACAGCCATCGCTTTGTAGTACAGTTGACCTCTTGGAATGAACTCCCTGTAATGCGCGAGGCCTTTCCGCTGAAGGTTTTTGACTTGTCTGCGATATAGCTCGTACCATTGCCGGTGAGCGGGGTCTCGCATGGCGCCTCCGGCGAAGAGATGCCATTTCTGCCCGGTCAGCCGTTTGATTTCGGCGGCGGTTTCCTCCCAGATGGAAGTCAGCAAATCCCATCGTTTGTTGGCTTGAATCCAACCAAGAAGACCAACAACGTGGTGAGAAGAGAAATCGCCGTCGCGGAAACCGAGCTCCTTTTTGATTTCCGGGACTTGCTCCTGCGGCCAGCCTTCATCGGGGCGAGCGCCATGGGGAACGACCATGAAGTTGCGCGGGGTTTTCCAACCTCGCTCGCGGAAATTCCAATCGAGCCGCCACGTTTGGTAGTCGCACTTCAGGATGACCACGTCCGCGCGGTCGCACAGCGATTTTAGAAACGTCATCTCGTGGTCTCGGGGTCGCCCGTGGACGGTGTGCGGCTCGACAACGATAGGGTATTCTCGGATTCCCTCCAGCAGCCGAACAAATCCGGCGTTGCCGTCTCCGTGGTTTTGGCGGTCAACGTAGTTGTAAAGTCCGTATTCGTGCTGGATGTGCACGACGGCGGGCGAAAGCTGTTTAACCTTCTCGGCGACGGGAACGTGCCAATCGCGCCGGGAAAGGTCCACAAGGGGATAGACGTTGCTGCCCCGCCCGTCAGTGTGCGAGATAATATGCACGGGGTGGTCCGGAAAGCGGCGTTGGATGAACTCGACCGCTTCTTCGGCGAAGGTGGCGATCCCGCAGAGACGCGGCGGCCAGCTCGTTATCATCACGATAGGTCGTTTGGTGCTTCCGGCGGAATCGCCTCCACAAACCCTGGGACTGCGGGCAGGGGTGACGGATGCCATTATCAATGCTCTTCCTCCTGAGACCCAATCTTTTGCCGAGAGCATCGGATGTGTTAGTGGGACCCCCACGAGGAACACGTCCCTGCAAAAACCACACCAAATATTCTCGATTGACGGAACCTCTTGGCTGCGTGCTAAATGCGCATTTGAGGGATTTCTTGACACAAACCCCCACTGTTTCTCAAAAGCAACATGAATTGTCAATAGTAAACATCGCAACGTTGCCGTTTTTTTACCTGGGCGGCTCAGAAACGAGGCTGAGCTGCACCCGGCAATCAAGCGCCAGACGCCCAGGGAACGACAGCCCCGCGAGACGCGGGGTGTCCTTCTCACCTTATTCTCTGCGACTTTGCGCCTTTGCGTTAAGCTGCTGTTCGCTTCTTGCCTCCTTCGCCTCGGCCGGCTATCCGCCCGAGACGGAGGGATTACAGGCTATTGCCGGTTTTGCTTGACCCATAGTATCGGGAAAAGGTACAAATACGGCGTGAGGCAGCGCTGAAAGGTGAAGTCAAGCGGAGAAAAACGATGCGTATCTTGGTTACTGGCGGCGCAGGGTATATCGGCAGTGTTGTGGTGAAAGAGCTTGTCGAGGGCGGTCATCACGTGGCGGTGATTGACAATCTTCAGACGGGGCATCGGCAGGCAGTGGCCGAGGAGGCGACGTTCGTTTTTGGTGACCTATTCGATCTGCGGCTAATCAGGGGCGTTATCGCAAGGGAGAAGGTTGAGGCGGTGATTCATTTTGCGGCGGAAGCGCTGGTGGGGGATTCCATGAAACACCCGTCGAAGTTTTTCCGAAACAACATCTGCTGCGGGATCAATCTTCTCGACGCGATGGTTAGGGGAGAGGTGAAAAAGATCGTTTTCTCTTCTTCGGCGGCGACGTACGGCGAGCCGGCGAGGCTCCCGATAAAGGAAGATGATCCGACGGTCCCGACAAATCCGTACGGCGAGTCCAAGCTCGCCTTTGAGAAAATCCTCAAGTGGTATAAGAATATTCACGGCGTCCAGTACGTGGCGTTGCGATACTTCAACGCGGCGGGCGCGGCGGCGACAGTGGGCGAAGACCACATGCCGGAAACCCACTTGATACCGAACGTGCTGATGGTGGCGTTGGGGTTGGCGGCATCGGTGAGAATCAACGGCGACGATTACGATACGCCCGACGGGACGTGCGTGAGAGATTTTGTCCACGTGCTCGATTTGGCTTCGGCTCATATTCTCGCTCTTCAGGGAACTGATAGCTCGATCTACAATGTCGGCGCCGGCAAAGGGCATTCCGTGAAGGAAATCATAGCGGCGGCGGAAAAAGTCACTGGCAAGACAATCCCCGTGGAAGTTGTCGGAAAGAGGCCGGGAGACCCCGCGAGGCTTGTCGCCGATGGGAGCAAGATTCGGCGTGAACTGAAGTGGGAGCCGAAGTGTTCGGAACTGGAGGCGATTCTGGAAAGTGCCTGGAAGTGGCTCGTCGAGCATCCGAACGGATATGGAACCGCCCCGGGCGCATGATGGACGCAATAAAGGAGATGAAGGGTCTGAGATGAGAAAGCCGTTTCTTGGGAGAATCAAGGGTGGGGTGCTGCTCTGCGATGGGGCGATGGGGACCCAGCTCGACGCGCACGGGCTTGAAGCGGGGGAATGTCATGAGCAATGGAACGTCCTCCACCCGGAGAAAGTGATGCAAATCCACACCTCCTACCTCGACGCGGGAGCCGAGGCAGTCCTGACGAATACGTTCGGCGGAAACCGGTGGCTCCTTGAGCGGCACGGACTCGGCGAGAAAGTTGGGGAGCTCAACTCTGCCGGGGTGAAGCTCGCCCGGTCGGCCGCCGGGGAAGAGCGATATGTCGTGGGAGACGTGGGTCCGACGGCTGAGTTCGTTTTTCCGTTGGGGACGAGGAAAGAGGAGGAGTTCGTCGAGGTTTTCGGGGAGCAGGTTTCCTTTCTCGCGGAGGGAGCCGATGCCATAGCTATCCAGACGATGACCGCCCTTGAGGAACTGGTGGCGGCGGTACGAGCCGCGAAGGAGACGGGACTGCCAGTAATAGGGTCAATGGCTTTCCAGCCGGAAGTTCCGGGAAAAGGTTTTCGGACGATTATGGGGGTTGGGATAGAGCAGATGGTTCGACGCCTCGAGGAAGAGGGAGTGGATGCCCTCGGGGCAAACTGCGGCACGGTTGACATTGCGGATATGGTTCGCATCGTGCGGCAGATGAGGGAATTGACCTCCCTGCCGATTCTCGCGGAGCCCAACGCGGGCAGGCCAAGACTCGTTGACGAAAAAACAGTCTTCGATCAGACGCCGGAAGTCATGGCGGAGCACGTCCGCGCTCTCGTGGAAGCCGGCGCGAGCATCGTTGGGGGATGCTGCGGGACGACTCCGGAGCACATCCGCGTCTTCGCCGAAAGGATAAGCCAACGGTAAGCGGAGGAAGAAGGTGAAAACCCGGATCTTCCGTTGGGTGCTTTCTTTAGGTCTTATGGCGGCAGCTTCGCCGGCTGGCGGAAGGAGAGCAGTTTGTCGCGAGATTCGCCTCGCGGCGACCGGAGCGCCTCTCGCCGCCGGTAAGGACGATTCGCTTCGTCCGATTAAGAAAAAGGTTGGGCGGGCGGTCACTCCGACCATAGATAAGATACATAATCCCTGGTTTGTCATCTCGCAGATTCTCATCCCGCTGTGCGTCCTTTTGTTCTCCCTGATGTACGTTCGGCGGTATAATGCGAGGCAGAGGGCTGAAAGCGACACCCCGAGTCCCGATTGTAAGAAAGAAGCTGAAAAGGAGGACCACGCTCGCTGAGCCCCCGTCTTTAAGTACTCGCATCCATAGATACGGTGATGCATAGTTGTGTACGAAGGGAGGTTTCTTGACCGGATAACAGGATGAACCGGACCGTTCAAATCGCGTGATGCGATGCTGTTCAGGATCTATATATTATCCCGTCTATCCTGTTATCCCGTCAAAAAAAACGTTCCCTAATTGATGAATCGGACCACTAAGTACATGGATTCGCAAATACGGTGACGTATGACGGTGTCGTGAAAGGAGCTATTCTGACGGGATAACAGGATAGACGGGATTGTTCCAGAGAGGTGAAACATCCGGTAAATCACAAGCCCCCGGGCGCCCGGGCCGAACAGCTTGGCGCCCTTGGCGTCTTGGCGAGACAAAATGAAAAAAGGGAAGGTCTCTCGCAAAGACGCAAAGACGCAAGGAAGGAATTGGCGGAGAAGTTGTCCGAGACCTTGCAGCCCGGTCATGGCGGGGTCGAAAGAGATGGGGTCATCGTCGAGGCCCGCGTGGCGCGGGCTCGAGCCGGTTATTGTGGCGGCTCAGGACACACAACTCCTTAACGATGTCGTCGCCACCGGCAAGCCAGTATGTCAGCGGGAAGTTGAGGCAGAGCGAAAGGTGAACAACCTTTCTCAAGGATAAACAGGATTCCAAGAATCCCGTCTATCCTGTTATCCCGTCAAAAAAAACGTTCCCTAATTGATGAATCAGCTCACTAAGGCAATGGAAAGGTGAAAAGGTGAACGAGCAGGAACTGCGGGAGCTGCTGGCGGGAGTCCAATCCGGAAAGGTGGACATCGCCGATGCCGTGCGGAAGCTCAAGGCGCCGCATTTCGACGACCTCGGTTTTGCGACAGTTGACACGCACCGCTCGCTCAGGAAGGGTTTCCCGGAGGTGGTCTATTGCGAGGGGAAAACAATAGAGGAAATCGTCGCCATTGTGGACAGAATCCTTGCTGACGAGGCTAATCTCCTCGCGACCAGAGCCTCTCCGGGGGTCTATGAGGCGGTAAAGGAGAGGCAGCCGGACGCAGTCTATAACAAGCGAGCGCGGACAATCACCGTCGAGCGCAAACCGCTCCCAAAAAGGGGCGGCAAGATTCTCGTAGTCTCCGCGGGGACTTCCGATATGGACGTCGCCGAGGAGGCGGTCGTCACGGCGAGGCTCCTGGGCAACGAGGTCGAGAGCATCTATGACGTCGGCGTCGCGGGAATCCACAGGCTGTTGAGCCGGTCCGATAAGCTGCGACAAGCCAGCGTAATCATCGTCGTCGCCGGTATGGAAGGCGCCTTGCCGAGCGTGGTTGGTGGGCTCGTTGACAAACCCGTCATCGCCGTCCCCACGAGCAAGGGATACGGCGCGAACTTCGGCGGCATAGCCCCGCTCCTCGCGATGCTCAATAGCTGCGCCTCCGGCGTAACCGTCGTCAACATAGATAACGGCTTCGGCGCCGCCTACAGCGCCAGCCTTATTAACAGACTCATTGAAGCACCAGACAAAACGAAGGGCTGAGTGCTTGCGGAGGCACGCGGGCCTTGCTATACTGGGATGGTGGCAGTGGTGTGTAAGGTCAGGAGTGTCCAATCGAAATGCAGTGGGCCAACTGCCTGTCCTGGGCTGACCGGGGCGAAGGCGGGGCGGGCAGCTTCAACCGCTTACGCTTGGTGCGGCCTTTTGGGGCGGCAGTCACACGGTGTCACAAGACCAGGTCTTCGCGTTCGAAATCTGACAATTCTGTCCGGCAATGATGGAGAGGGATGGCATGACCGCTGAGATCGCCATAATGAATAGAGAGGCGATTGCCCTTGCGGCTGACAGCGCTGTAACAGTGACGCGGGAGAGGGGACAGAAGGTTTTCACGTCGGCCAACAAGCTTTTCTGCCTTTCCAGTCACGAGCCTGTAGGCGCGATGATTTATGGGACGGCTGTTTTCATGGGGGTGCCATGGGAAACAATAGTCAAAATCTACAGGAGCAAGCTGGGGAGGCAAAGGTTTGACACGCTGGAGGAATATGCTGGGAACTTCGTGGATTTCTTAGACCACGGAAATCCATTATTTCCCGACCATGTCCAGAAAACGTGGTTTGATAACTCGGCGCGCGACTACTTCCAGCTTATCAGGGACGAGATTACAGAGAAGGTAGGTTCCATAATTCGGCAGAAGGGCAAGGTTACCGATGGTGAGGTGGGGCGAATAAGTTCCGAGGTCATAAGGGCCCACCATCATAAATGGGAAGGGGCAGAGAGCATTCCGTCAATTCCCAAGAGCCACGCAGAGGATGTGATGCACAAGTACGCCAGCATTATCGCGAGGTTAAGAAAGGAGGTATTCGAGCAGTTGCCCCTTTCCGAAGAAGCGCGCAATCAGTTGGGGGCCATCGCCGGTGATCTGTTTTGCAAGCAGATATTTCCATTGGAGCTTCCTGGAGTTGTAATCGGGGGCTTCGGCGAAAAAGAGCCGTTCCCTTCGGTCAAATCCCTGCGCGTCGAGGCTGTGATCAATGATAGGCTGAAGTACAAACAGGACGAACGTCGGTCGGGGAAGATCACCTACAAGGAGCTCGCCTGGATTATCCCATTCGCGCAAAGCGAAATGGTGGCAGCGTTCATGGAAGGAGTGGATCCGAGTTACAGAAGCGTCATAGAGGGTTGGTTATCCGAGATACTAACCCGGTATCCCGATGTCATCGCTGAAACGGTCGGAGGAATCGATGACAAGACTAAGCAAAGGCTAAGGAGGGTCACCAACCAGGTAGTGCAGGACTATGTGAAACGCATGGAGGCTTATAGGAGGGAGGAGTACGTGGACCCTGTTATAGACGCAGTTTCGGTGCTACCGAAGGATGAGCTTGCGGCAATGGCAGAGACGTTTGTGAGTCTCACTTCATTCAAACAGAAGGTGACCCTCAAAACCGAAACAGTAGCGGGGCCGATTGACGTGGCCGTGATCTCTAAGGGCGACGGTTTTGTTTGGATCAAAAGAAAGCACTATTTTAAGCCTGAGCTGAACGTCCAGTTCTTGGCCAAGTATTTCAAGGAGACGGGGAATGGAGAGCAGTAAAACAACAAGACAGGGATACCGTTCCATGCTCGAGTTCGAAAAGAAGTTTTTCCCGAAATCGTCGAATAAACGATCATCGGACACTTCTGTAGACTCGCGCACTGTGGGCATTAACCTGGCCAGAGAGTCCCTGGACACATTAAGACGCGAACTAAAGAGGTAGCTCTCGCCTCGGCCCGAGGGCGAACGGCATCCGTGCATGGGCGGCCCAAGCCACTCCGGCATCTTCTCCAGCCGACAAACGGTCATGTGCCGTATCTGGCCCGCCATGTCGGCGGGTCCCTTCGCTTGACCGAAGCATCAGAGACGCTTCTGAGCCCGTTATCAGTCATTTTCATCCTCACCCGTCCAGAGCGCTGCCAAGGCAGAAAATGAAGGAGGCAGGTAGGTGGGTGCGGCCCGCTGCCGGTTGATTGTGGATGGCGAGGGCGATGCTTTCATGAACATGGCCATTGATGACGCTGTGCTCATGCACTGCATCGAGGGGAGGTCTGCGCCGACGCTGCGGTTCTACGAATGGGAGAAGCCCTCGATCTCCTTCGGTTATGCGGTGGATGCGGAGGCGGAACTGAATCTGTCGCTTTGTCGGGAAAAGCACGTTCCCGTGGTGCGAAGGATGACGGGAGGAGGGCTTGTTTTCCACAAGTGCGACATCACCTACACCGTGGTCTTTCCAGAGGATTTTGCGTGCGACCAGGCAGGGAAATCGGGGAAGAGGCTTTCCGTTCTGGAGAGCTATCGGTTGGTCAACCGGGCTTTGGCGGAGGGCCTCCGAGAGGCGGGCGTTACGACGTCGCTTCTCGGGCGGGAAGAGGGAAAAGCGGGCGGCTCGCGGCGCGGCGCCAACGTCTGCTTCAGCAATCCGACTGTCTATGATATTCTTCACGAAGGAAGGAAGCTCGCGGGGAGCGCCCAGCGGCGGAAGAAGGGATGGGTGCTTCATCAGGGTTCGATGCTTTTTTCATCGGATTTCGTGAAAATGTGTCCGCTGGTTGCGGGGGCGCCGGAGAAGCCGGCAGACAATCAGATGTCGCGCACGGCGGTTTGCCTGGAGGAAATCCTCGGCGAGAAGCCGGACAGGGAACGCATGGTGGCGGTTTTGAGCGAGAATTTCGCCCGTTCGCTGGGAATCGAGCTGAAGCGGTCGCCCTTGACGAAATCGGAAATGGAAATGGCGGAGCTTCTCCGCAGGGAGAAATACTCGACCGACGACTGGAATCTTAGGCGGACGGTGCCAGCCCCGGCGAGATCTCTAACTTAGTGCAACTTTTAGTGCTCCAATTCATGAATTCGCCGACGTATTCTCTTTTCGACGGGATAACAGGATAAATGGATACCTGACAGGCCTCGAACCCCTGGGCGGACTCCATCCTGTAATCTTGTCAAAGGAGATCGTCTTACACACGCGGTACTTGACGGTATCCGCGAAGGCTTGTAGTTAGCGGAAAACTACAACAGGCCGCGGCTCGAAAGGGAAAAAATGGCGTAAGGAGGTACTTTGACATGAGGGGAAAGAAAGGTTCAGTTTACTCACCGTACGCAGCGGTCTTGCTTCTGGGAGCGTGCGCAGCGCTTGTCTTCGGCGGATGCCGCGAAGAAACAGTCGAAGTAACGGAGGCGAGCGAGCTGCCGACCATCGCGGGCAAGAAGGTGGTGATGGTCATTGCCAGCAAGAATTTCCGCGACGAGGAGCTTTTCGAGCCGAGGGACGTGATAAAAAAGGCGGGCGGAGAGGTAATAGTGGCGTCGTCGAGCTTGAATGAGGCGAAGGGCATGAAAGGCGGAACGTTCAAGCCGGAGGTTCTGCTGAAAAATGTCAAGGTGGACGACTACAACGCAGTGGTCTTTGTGGGCGGGTCAGGTGCCTCGGAGTATTTCAAAAATCAGACCGCGCTCTCGCTGGCAAAAGCGGCGGCGAAGAAGGGAAAGCTCGTTTGCGCGATATGTATCGCGCCGGTGACGCTGGCAAACGCCGGGGTTCTGGAGGGGAAGAAGGCGACGGTGTCGAAAGGCAAAGCGACGGCTATCGAGGCGAAAGGCGCACACTACACGGCTGCGGACGTGGAAATTGATGGGAGATTCATCACCGCCGACGGCCCTAAGAGTGCGACGAAGTTTGGTGAAGCAATCGTTCGGGCCCTGGGTCAGTAGAGCTCAGTCGGCGAGAATCGCTCGGGACAGTTTCCAAGCCAAAAGGAGGTGAGAGGGCGAGAAATGGAGAAATGTCTTTTCTGTGAGATAGCTGAGAAGCGGATTGAGAGCAAGATCGTGTATGAGGACGAGAAGGTTATAGCGTTCAAGGACATCCATCCGCAGGCGCCGGTGCACATTCTTATCATTCCGAGGAGGCACATTTCGGGGGTGACGAGCGTCGAGGAAGGCGACCGGGAACTTGTCGGACACATGTTCGTGGTTAGCCAGCAGATTGCGAAAGATTTTTCGGTGTATCAGTGCGGGTTTCGGTTAGTGGTGAACTCCGGCCCGGACGCCGGGCAGGCGGTCGGCCATCTCCATATGCACTTGCTCGGAGGCAGGACGCTGAAATGGCCCCCCGGTTAACTCGCTCTCAGGACGCATCTTCGGTCGGTGGAACCGAGAAGTCAACTTCGGCGGCGCTCGCGCCGGAAGAGAGCGTTCCGGCATGGGGTCGCGACAGTTTGTAGCGGGAGAAGTTAATTTCGGTGAGAGGAGGGATGCTGGCTCACCGGGAAACGCCGAGACGCGGATTAGTGGAGGACAGACAAACATGGCTATATCAAAGAAGTTGATGGACCTGTTGGAGAGGGAGGTGGTCAAGTTCGAGCATTCGACGCATCCCGAAGCCTATACCACGCAGGAGGTCGCGGCTGTCGAGCACGAGCGGGGACGGTGTGTGATCAAAACGGTCGTGGTCAAGGCGGATGGAAGTTTCGTGCTTGCGGGCGTGCCCGCGGCTCTCAAAGTTGATCCGCAGGCTTTGGGGAAGCTGCTGGGGGCGAAAGACGTGGCGATAGCCGAGGAACACGAGTTCGCCGAGCTCTTCCCGGACTCCGAAGTCGGCGCCATGCCTCCCTTTGGGAATCTCTATGGCCTTCCTCTCTGGTTGGATAAGAAGCTAACCGCGTGCGAGGAGGTGGTTTTCAACGCCGGCACGCACACCGACACGATAAAGATGAGCTTCGCTGACTTCGAGCGGTTGGCTTCGCCACAGGTCGGTGAGCTTGCGGTTACGGGCTGAATCTGCGGAGACTTTTTCTGCCGTGTTGAGCCGCCCTTTTCGGAGATGCTGCGGGAGCGCCAGAGGCCTTTTCTGCGGTGAGACAGTCCCCGACAATTCGGGCGGCGTTGCAAGGAAGTGAGCGCGGCGCTTCTTCTTTCGCGGCTCTGTCCGGCGAGAACGGCGGACAAGTCTGAGGCGATTATGGACAATCTCGACACGAGAATACTCGCTCTTATCCAGGAGGACTTTCCCCTCGTATCGCGCCCCTACGCCGCAATAGGGGAAAAGGTGGGTTGTTCCGAGGAGGAAGCTTTCCGGCGGGTCATGGCAATGAAGAAGGCAGGAGTTATCCGGAGAATTGGCGCGAGCTTCGATTCGCGGAAACTCGGATACCTCGGCACGCTCGTGGGGATGCGAGTGCCGGGAAAGGAGCTGGAACGCGTGGCGGCTCTGGTGAATAGCTATCCCCAGGTAACCCACAACTACCAGCGGGAAGGACAGGTGAACCTGTGGTTCACGCTTGTGGCGGAATCAAAAGGGGAGCTGGAAAGAATCCTGGGGGAGATAACAGCCGCGGCGCCTGACGCGGAGGTGCTCGATCTGCCGGCGAAAGAGGTCTTCAAGCTAAAGGTTCGTTTCGACCCGGAGGCTGACTGAGCCGGATATTAACCGTTGTCGTGGAGGCGGGATGGGCGATTTTCCGCAGCGAAAGTGCTGGGGAATTTCCCCCTTTTCAGTCCGAAACACTCTCCTGTGAAAAGAGAAATGCCTTTGATTTCCGTAGGGAAAGGACTGCGGCGGACGTGTCAGTCGGCTGCGGCAGGTGAAAACGGCGCCCATTGGCATACATCATGCTAACTGTCTGCTTAGACGGTACGTGGGCGTAGCGAGGTTTGGCGGCATCGAGCCTTGCGAATCTCCGGGGGGAGGTGAACGTTCACTACATTTTGCTTCCAAGAGGCGTTTAGAAAGTGTGTTGTGAACATTCCGGGCTATGACGATGACTTTGACAGCAATTGACAGAAAGATAATATCGAGTCTCTGTGGAGATCTTCCGGAAAGCCTCGTTCCGTTCGAGGAGATTGCGAGAAGGATAGGCGTTTCGGAGGAGGAGCTTCTCGGGGCGGTTGAGCGGTTCCGGCGCTCCGGGCTTCTGCGTAGGTTTGGAGGCACGGTTGATCACAGGAGAGTCGGTCTGGGCGCGAGCGCGATGGTTGTGTGGCGAGTCCCGGGGGAAAAGGTCAAAGCCGCCGCGAGAACGATTGTTTCCTGTTCCGCCGTGACTCACTGCTATCAAAGAGAGCCGCGCCCGGCGTGGCCGTTCAATCTCTACGCGATGCTACACGGCAAAACGAGGGCGCAGTGCAAAAGGGTGGCGGGAGAGATGAGCCGGACGATAGCAAGCGAAGAATATAGGCTTCTATTCACGGTCCGAGAGTTCAAAAAAATCAGTCCCGAGTATTTCCGCTCGGGTCGCGGGGGGGATGAACAACGAAGATGAGCACGGCGGGAACCAAACGTTTAGAGAAAATACTGATCGTTGACGACGAGTTGGCGAAGAGGGAAACCCTGGCCGAACAGACGGCGGCTCTGGGTTTCATGGTCAACGCGTTTTCAGACTGGAACTCTGCGCTGCTGGAGATACGGAGGGTGCGTTACGACGTGCTCGTTACGGACCTTTTCCTCGACGGGGTGAGCGGGATTGATGTTGTCAGAGAAGTCAAATCGGTGTCCCCCAATACGGCGGTAATAGTGGTGACGCCGACGGCCTCGGTTGACACAGCGATCGAGTCCATAAGAGAAGGCGCCTATGATTATCTCACCATGCCTTTTTCCGTGGGGACGCTGGAGGTGTCCATCAACAGGGCGTTGGAGCGAAGGAGGCTTTTGAGAGAATCGAAGGAGAAGGAAGTCTATAAAAAGTTGGCCACGCAGGACGGATTGACCAAGCTCAATAATTATACTTTCTTCCGCCAGTTCCTCGGGTTGGAGGTTGAAAAGTGCCTGCGGTACGGTGACAGCGTCGCGTTATTGATGATTGACGTGGATGACCTGAAATCGTATAATGATAATCAGGGTCATATGGAAGGGAATCGCGCGCTGGTCGCCATCGGAGGGCTTCTGAAGCGGTTCGTTCGCAAAGCTGACGTGGCAGCCCGGTATGGGGGGGACGAGTTCACGCTCGTTTTCTCACACACGCCGAAGGTGCAGGGAATGTGGGCCGGCGAGAGGCTGCGGCGGCTCGTGGAGCTAACTGATTTCAAAGGCGAGGAAACGCTCCCCGGAAAGAAAATGACCATAAGTATGGGCGTGGCGAGCTGTCCGGATGACGCGAGAAGCCCGGAAGAGCTGATTAGCTGCGCCGACCAAGCGCTGTACGAAGCCAAAAGCAAGGGCAAGAACACAGTCTGCGTTTACAGGAACGGCCGAGCTCATCCTCTCAAGGACGCTGAAAAGACGGGCTGATTGCACTCCCTGATTGCGGCGGCAATGGCGCCGGCTATGGCGTGGGAATCTTGCCAGAGCTGGCCTCGACGAGTGGAAATCGGCTAAGTTCGATTCTTCCCTCGCCGAGCCGCGCGGCCAGCGACGGGAGAGGTGAAATGAGGAACGCTATGCCGTGAGACCGTCAAGGCGAGAGAAAATACTAATAGTTGACGACTCGGCCTCGGTGAGAGGATTTCTCGAAGACCTGCTTACGGAGAAAGGTTACCGGGCGACCTCTGTGCCGAATGCTGATTCAGCCCTCGACTTTCTCAGGTCGAACGTCGCTGACCTTATGCTCTCCGACATCAAGATGCCGGGGCTGAGCGGGATAGAACTTCTGAAGCAGGTCAAGGCCTTATACCCTGACCTGCTCGTTATTATGATGACGGGGTATGCTTCCCTTGACTCCGCCAGGGAAGCGATTCTCGCCGGAGCAGCGGACTACGTTTTCAAGCCTTTTCGGGACAAGGAGATTCTCCTTTCCATCGGAGGAGCTCTGGAGAAGCTCCGTATCAAGCGCGAGAACGTTCGCCTGAGAGAGACCGTGTTTCTGTTTAACGTGAGCGAGGCGATTGCCTCGGCGGTCAACTCAGAATCGCTGCACAACGTCATCTTGATGTCCACCCTTTCTCAAACCCGTTCAACTCGTGCGGCACTTTGCGGTTTTGACGAGTCACGGCGGGTTCTGAGCATTCGGGCGCTTCTCGGAGGAGAGTTAGCCCGACCGCTTCGCCCGAATTATGCGGGCTATCCGGCGGTTGATTTCATCATGCAGAACCGCAAGCCCCTTCTTCTTTACAAGGGCAAAGCCCATTCGCTCGCGGGCGAGGTGGACGTTCTCGAGTACAAGCCTTCAATGTTTCCGGAGGTTTTCCCGTTTGAGAAGGAGATGGTTCTTTTCCCTCTCAAGATTCAGGATACGCCCCTGGGCCTGATATTGATTTCCAAAAGGCAGGCGGAACAAGGATTCGCCCGAAGCGACATACAGGTGATGTCCATTATTGCCAATCAGGCCTCGATAGCCTTGCACAACTCTCGTTTGATGAGAGACCTGGAGAGGGGCTATCTCAACACGCTTCATTCCCTGAACCTCGTCCTGGAAGCCAAACACCCATATACCAGAGGGCATACGCAGAGGGTTACGCGGTACAGCCTGTTGATCGCCAAGGCCATGAAGTTGCCGGAAGAAGATTTGAGGGTCATCCGCGATGGGGCCACCCTCCACGATATTGGCAAAGTGGGCGTGAGCGAGGCGATTTTGAACAAGAAGGAGATGCTAACCGACGAGGAGATGCAGCAGGTCAGGAGGCACCCGATTATCGGCGACGAGATCATCAGCCCCATTGCCTTTTTGGCGCACACGCGCCCGATTATTCGCCACCACCACGAGAGAATTGACGGAAAAGGATGGCCCGACGGCGTTGACGGGAGGAACCTTCCCATGGTCGTGCGGCTTGTTTCGGTTGCTGACGCCTTTGACGCCATGACCTCCATGCGCGCCTACCGCCAACCGCTCAGTTTCGACCGCATTTGTGAGGAGATGACTCGGAACGCCGGGACACAGTTCGACCCAGATGTTGTGGAGGTCCTCCTGAAACTTATCCGAGAGGGCAAGGTGGAAAAGCTTGACCAAATGGCGTAGCGACCTCTGGGAAAAAGCTTCCGCGTATATCCCCGGCGGTGTGAACAGCCCCGTCAGGGCATTCCGAAAAGTCGGCGGCACCCCGATCTTCATTGACCACGCCCGTGGGTGCTACCTCTACGATTGTGACGGGAAAGAATACATTGATTATGTAATGTCGTGGGGTCCGCTGATTCTGGGACACGCCCATCCTCGTGTCATATCGGCGGTTAAGAAAGCCTGCGAAAAGGGTACATCTTTCGGCGCCCCAACGGAGGGGGAGGCGGTCTTCGCGGAGATGATTGTGAAGGCTGTCCCCTCCATCGAAAAAGTCCGCCTGGTCAGTTCCGGCACCGAAGCGACCATGACTGCCATCCGCCTGGCGAGAGGTTTCACCGGCAAGGACGACATCATCAAGTTTGAGGGCTGCTATCACGGCCATTCCGACAGCCTTCTCGTGAAAGCCGGCTCCGGGGCGGCGACTTTTGGCATGCCCGACAGCCTCGGCGTGCCGGCGGATTTTGCCCGCCATACTGTCACCCTCCCTTACAACGATGTGGAGGGTTTCGCCCGGGCGGTCGAAGAAAACCAAGACACACTCGCTTGCGTCATTGTCGAGCCTGTGGCGGCAAACATGGGCGTCGTGCCGCCCACGGAGGGATTCCTGGGGGCGCTGCGAGATTATTGCAGCCGCCATGACATCCTCCTGGTTTTGGACGAGGTAATAACGGCCTTTCGGGTCGCCTATGGCGGGGCGCAGGACCTTTACGGCATCACGCCCGACCTGACAACTCTCGGCAAAATCATCGGCGGGGGCATGCCCATTGGCGCCGTCGGCGGAAAGGCGATAATCATGGACGAGCTTGCTCCTGACGGCGGTGTCTATCAGGCGGGGACCCTCTCCGGCAATCCCGTCGCAGTGGCGGCGGGAATAGCCACGCTGAAGGTTCTTTCGGAAGAAAGCCCATACGAGGGACTGAACCGCCTCACCTGCATGTTCGCCGACGGGCTTCGAGCCATAACGGAGAAGCTTTCCATACCATCTTGCGTCACACAAGTGGGTTCCATGATGTCGCTCTTTTTCACGGATGAGACGGTTCGGGATTTCCACGCGGTCCTTCGAGCGGACGCGGCTAAATACCGCAGCTATTTTCGCGGCATGTTGAACAAGGGCATTTATCTTGCCCCTTCCCCATACGAGGCGACTTTCCTCTCGACAGCCCACACCGAACAAGATATTGAGCGAACCCTCGAGGCTGCGCGGGAATCGCTGAGAGAGATATGACGCCTTTCCCTTTCTCCGAGGCAATCAACGAAGGACGTTTGCGCCTCCACAGCCACGGGGCAATCCGGTACATCACTTTCGCCGCGCTCGATTCCTACCCCGAGGTTTCTGCTCTGATGACCTTGCGGAACGATACGTCGCATCCCGATCCCGCTACGACAGGCAGAGACATCATTGCAGCGGCGGGACCCTTCGTCGCCCACGTGCTGGGAGTTCCCTTTCAGAACCTGATAGCGGGGGAGCAGGTTCACGGGACGAACGTTTTTTCCGTCCCAAAAAGTTTCCACGCAGGATGCTCTGAGACAGGCCCACGGGTCATCCCTTCGACGGACGGCCTCTTGACCAATGCTCGAGGAGTGGGTCTCACGGTGGTGACCGCCGATTGTCTGCCGGTTTTTCTCTACGACCCGAAGAAATCGGTTATCGGTCTTCTCCATTGCGGGCGCGCGGGCTCCTTGAAAGATATGGTCGGCGCCGGAGTTCAAAGGATGATGGAAGATTTCGCCACCGAACCCGCGGATTGTACCGCTGTCATAGCGCCGTCAGTCGGCCCCTGCTGCTACGATATTGACCTTTGGCGAGCGAATGAGAGCCGGCTGAAGGAGCTCGGCGTTTCAAAGGTCTTCAACTGCCGCGTGTGCACGAAGTGCAACAACAACCTCTTCTATTCCTACCGCGCGGAAAGGGAAAGGGCCGGAAGAATGATTTCCGCAATCTCGCTGAAATGGTAAAACACGTATCAAGCGGAGCGAGCTGGCCGCAGCCGGAGTTGATAAGGACAAAGATGGCAAGGACGATTGCCGGAAACATAGAAGAAGTCACGAAAAGGATTGCGGAGGCGGCTGTGTCTGCCGGGCGGTCGGTGGAGGAGGTAACGCTCGTCGCCGTAACGAAAACTCGCGTCCCCGAGGAAATCTCGCAGGCGGTAGAGGCCGGGCTGCGAGTTTTCGGCGAGAATCGAGTTCAGGAGGCGAAATCCAAGTATCGCCTTCTTCCTGAGAGCCTCTCGTGGCACATGATAGGGCATCTTCAGAGGAATAAGGCGAAAGACGCCGTCGCAATTTTCGATTGCATTCATTCCCTCGATAGCGTGCGCGTCGCCGATGAGGTCGAAAAAAGGTGCGCCGCCATCGGCAAGACGATGGATGTCCTTCTGGAAGTCAATGTTTCCGGCGAGGAGGCGAAGTTCGGGCTGAAGCGGGAGGAGCTTGAGGAAGTTGTGCGGCACGTGTTGAGCTTTCCGCATCTTCGGCTGAAGGGGCTAATGACCATGGCGCCTTTCGTTGATGATGCGGAGACCGTGCGGCCGGTGTTTCGCGGCCTGAGGGAGGTGAGAGACCGAATCAATGAGACCGGCCTTTGCCACCTCAAAGACCTCTCCATGGGAATGACACAGGATTACGAAGTCGCCGTCCAGGAAGGCGCGACGATGGTCCGAATCGGCTCCGCTATTTTCAATGTCTGAGACGCCGGCGTAGGACGCGACCCACCGGGCAAGACCGATGCATGCGGAGGGGGAGGTGAAAGGTCAGCGACATTTCGCGGATAAACAGGATTGAACAATCATGTCTATCCTGTTATCCCGTCAAAAAAAGAATACCTCGCCAAGTTTGTGAATCAGAGCATTTAGCGGGCCCTCGCCCACTGCTCATTAGTCGAGCAAAAGCATGTGATTGAGATAAAGAAAACCAGGCATGAATTGCTTTTTTCAGTAAAGGTTCAGCCGAAGGCGTCGGCGGACAGGATAATCGGCGAGCACGGCGGGGCGTTGAAAGTCAGCGTGACAGTCCCCCCGGAAAAGGGGAAGGCGAACGCGGCAGTCATCGCGTTGCTCTCGAAAAAGCTCGGTGTGCCGAAATCATCAATAGAGATCGTTCGCGGCGAGACCAGCCGTATCAAGACCCTGCGGGTTCGCGGAACGACGAAAGAGGCGCTCTCGGCACTTCTCAATGCTGCGACGAATACGCGAGGCAAAGGTGGAGTATAAGTTCTGTTCACAATGCGGGGCGAAGTTCGAGGAGAAGGTCATTGACCACAGGCGAAGGCTTTATTGTCCCGCGTGCGGATTCGTTCAATACCAAAACCCCGTTCCTGCCGCCGCAGTAACCATCATTCAGGACGGGAAGATACTCCTCGTCAAACGCGCTGTCGAGCCCAGGAAAGGATTGTGGTCTCTACCGGCAGGCTTTCTGGAGATTGACGAGAGCGTCGAGGAATGTGCGGTCAGAGAACTCAAGGAGGAGACCAACCTCGACGTGGAGCTCTCCCGCTTACTCGCGGTCTATTCCGTCTTCGACGATCCCCGATACATCTGCCTCCTCGTCGTCTATTCGGGAAAAATCCTCGGTGGAGAGCTCAAGTCCGGTGACGACGCCGCCGACGCCAGATTCTTCCCCCCATCCGCCCTCCCCGAAATCGCCTGGAACGTCCACCGCCGCGCCATCGCCCTCGCATTCGGAGAAGAATGAGCTCAGGGAGGGCGCGAGGGGAACAACGGGCAACACGCCGCACGCTTTCACGCATACCGCCATCCTCTATCCCTTCCTCACGTTCAGCTTCTTGACAGCCTTGCCGGGAACTGTGTGCTCGGGATGTGGCGTGACCGAGTCGAAGTAGTTCACCCCCATCTCCAAACCGGTGCGGACCATCTCCAGAGCTTCCTTCTCGGAGGCAACCCGCATTTTCCCTCCGTCGGGGACCTTCGCGTAGGACCAACTGCGGCCGCCAAACCCAATCTCCGAAACCATAAGCCCCGTTCGCCCGAGCCTCCGTTTCTTGACCAGCGGCGTGGGTGGGCGACCGAGTGCAGTAGAAGTGTATCCGGTGGCACAGGACACCCGACGACACTGTCGGACCGGGTCAAGGGGGTTTGGCCGCGTCTCCGTGGCGTGCCCTCACGCCTCGTTTTGAACCTCTCCCGTCGCACGTTGACGCCGTGGGTCTGTGCCCTCTGTCCCTCTATCATAGAAAGGAAAGGGCCACCGCCTCCTTTTCGCCCGCCCTCGGCGGGCGCTCCAGTTAGCCACCGGCTTTAGTCGGTGGTATCGGATATCGGATACGAGATTCTTCTCGTGACAGCCGGCTTCAGCCCCGCCGAGGCGGGGCTTCTCGACCAAAGGATTCATCCGAAGTATGCCACGCAATACGGCCGCACCCGGGTCAAGAAGCTGCGGAAGGCGTTTTGGACTATCGCGGGTGGTGTTGGTGGGGGATCGCGGAATGCTCACCTATTATGTCGAGTGGCACATGCGCAAAGCTCTGGCGCGGTCGTTGTTTGACGATGAGGAACTGAACGAACAGCGCAAAAACCGAGGCCCCGTGGCGCGGGCAAAACAATCGGCATCGGCAAAGAGGAAGAAAACCTCGCGGCGAACACCGCAGCGCTTCCCTCCCTGTGCACAGCTTCGAGACGTTGATGAAGGAGTTCGGGACCCGCCGCCGGAACCGTTGCAGGATAAAATCGGACCCCCCGTGTCCGACACTCCGGCAGCTCACCGAAGCGACTCCACTTCAAGTGCGAGCTTACAACTCCTCGGGCTGTACCCAGTAGAGGGAAACTGAGTTTAGCGGCGGCCGACACCGCACCGGTGAGATGGCGCGCCCAAGCCACGGGAACTTTGGATTAACGGGCTTTCGCCGCCGCTATCGGCGCCGGGAGGGCGCACGTAAGCATTCCGAACCCGTCAGCGCCAGGGTTTGACGTGTCCGTAAGGGTGTTTTCCGTCGCCGATTCCTCCGCACCCGTCGTCGCCAGGGTTTGACATTGCATCCCAAAGTTCCCCATACTTTCGTCGCCCCGGGGCGCAAAAAAGGAGGGAATCCATCTCCTGCTGGACTCCCTCTTGCTCTTTACAGTTTCAATGTGCCTCACATCAGAACTTTATCAGGCGTTTCTTTCTCGCGAAGAACAGAAGTCCCGAAAGCCCTCCACCAAGAAGCAGCAGCGTGCTCGCCTCGGGGATGGGAGCTGTATCGTGTTTGGCGGATCCCCCGTGATTCACTGTCCAGTCACCTGCAAAACTGTTACTTTCGCTGGTCAGAATGTCGCCGCCCTGGTTATTGTTTGCGGCGTAGAACGAGCTTAATGCTCCGTGAGTAAACTCAAAGGTGAAATCAAAAATCGCATAGGAGGAAAGGGTCCCCCAGCCGAAATTCGTGACCTCTCCTGCCACAAGGAGGCCGCTATAATCTTTGCTTGCATAAGTGAAATCACCGGAGATTCCCAGGTCATCCCCTGAAACTCCTCCGGAAAAGTTCCCTGAACTATCTACCTGAAAACTTACGTTATAAATGCCATTTGCGATGGTGACCAGGTTTACGCCGTCGAACGTAATCGTTACTGCCGTCGCGGTGGACGTAAACAAGTCGGTGCTCGCGGCATACGAATACTTACCCGTTGTATCGGAAAAGATATCGGGCAAACCGAGATCGAGACCGATCAGGTCGGCATTGGCCGTTCCGAGCATCAGGGAGAACACCAGCGCACCCGCCAACACTACCAAATAACAAGACTTCATAAGGGACCCCACTTTCTACCTCGTGTTTACGGCAAACGCGTTACCATTAATGGGAAACTTCTCCTTCTCCCTTTCGCGTTTTTTACATTTCATGCATAAACCTTTTGTTGGGTTAGTGAAGCACGATACATGACAGAAACCGTGGGAAGCTCTAAGCCACGTCCGGATAAGCGGTTAAGGCCATCCCAAGGCCAGGGCGCGAGGGCTTCTGCTCCGCCGCTTCGTCGGATTTCGTCAACATGTGCAAAACCATGATTGGGATAACTCCATGCAATTGCGATAGTTAGATGCGATTTCTGCCATGTTTCCCAATGTCCACGTTGTTGCCTGAGAAATCGCGTCCCCGAAGTTACGCCATCGTCCGCCATATTTCTCGTCAACTCACACATAACCGCCTGGCGCTGTGGACCTTGCGAGGTTCGGGCCGAAACAGTCTCCGGGGCCTCCTGTGTGCAGGCTCACCAGGTCGCGCCCTTGAGGCACGACTCAGATCACCTGGGGCCGTTCAACTGTCTGTTGTCGCGCTATCACCATCTTGGACACGGAAACACGCCGGCAGCTTTCGCGGTGACGTTTGAAAAGGCATTGGCGATGGTCAAGGCTGACCCCGGAGGAGCGGCCAAAGAGCTGTTCCGGGTCATTCACGACCGCGACAGGATGTCGAAGCGCGCCCTCAACGCCGCTCCGGAGAAGGGTGTGGCTGCGTCTCAGCGGCTCGCAGGTGGGCTCTCGTGTCTCTGGGATGGACCATATATTGGGGAGCGACTTATTACGCCCCTTCAGGGCTTTTGCATTTTACCACGTGCTATTCCCAGGGCGTTGCCCTGGGCTGGAATATGGCGCCCTTTCTGTTTCCTCCCGGGGTTGGGTTTTGCGTCTGTGTAAGGCCCCAGCTGGCGAGCGGGAGGCTCTCTCGATACTGGCCGCCGGGATGCTGGCCTTGCGCGGGCATCTCTGCATCCTTCACAGCTCAATCTGACAGTATGGGGATTACAAACTTCCCCCGGGCCGGGCCGAAAAATCTTAACCTCCATGCCCGCGCCCTGCCGCTGCAAGAAAGAGTCCCCTATCGCATCGGTGACTGAGGGACTGCCGTGGCTTCGGACAAGCCCCGCTGCTCGGCAAGTTGTGGAAAGTTACCGCGGCGAATCAACCGGCATCCTTCCGACGAGTCGCGCGGGATACGGGAGCGAATTTCTGGATGCGGTGGTTGTGGCTGTCGCTGACATAGACGTTCCCGGAGGCGTCCACAGCGATGCCCGGAGCGGAAACAAATTGGCCGTGCCGCTCAAGGCGATTGGATCCCGTTACGGATTCGCCCTATTTGCCCTCTTCCCCTGGCTCTATATGCCTTCTTCCTCTGTTCGATCCTCCTTTTCGTTTTCTCGTTGAAATCGATCGGCGAACTTGGTTCTTATGGTCTCGGTGAGGTTGAATGTGTTCTTCCCATCGGCATCCACAAGTATGAGTCGCGCCTTTGAGTCCTCGTCGCTGTCAAAGGAAACGATCCCGCAGAGGAGCCTCGTGTTGCTGACCCAGAGCACCTGTGGCATCTGCCCCTTGCCCATGCTTCGGAGGACGACAACGCTGTCGGTCCCGTCGGCTTTGGCGACGCAGAACTCCACGCCCGTGGGCTCGTTATCGTGTTCATCGGTTTCAGGGTTTTCTTCTTCGGACTCGCGTTTCCGCGTTTTTTCTGCTTCCGTTTCCTTTTTTTCGGCTGCCGCGGGCGCCGCGGAAGGCTCATCCCATAAATAGCGCACATAGGCTATTCTTTTGCCATCCGGCGAAACGGCACAGGTCAAGTAACAGAAGGGCTGTCCCTCCGTAATCACGAAACCTTCTTCCTCGGCTTTTTCCTCGCTTGCTGCCGGCTGCGCCCTTTCCGGAGCGGGCTTCGCCTTCTCCCCTTCCGGCCGGGAGGTCTGCACCTGCCCCACCTCGCCACGTCTTGGTGTTGCCTCTTTTTTCACGCGGCGAGGAAGGAGTTGCCTCCTCAGGACAATCGGAGCTGTTATTCCCGTGCGCCCAAGCTCCATGTCCTCCCAATCCACGCAGGAAAAGAGAATGGACTCCCCCTGCGGAAACGCGGCAATTTTGGTGAAAGGCGATAACTGGCCTGGGGCGAGCGTCGTCTGCTTCCCGGTTCTCACGTTCATTATCCTCAGGTCGCCGAACGGAAAGGATTCGTCATCTTCTGAGACGTCGCAGGGAAGGGAGACGTAAGCGAGCCTCTTGCTATCGGGCAGCCAGGTTGCCAGGGGGCTGGCGAGGCGGTCGAGCACCTCCAACTCCCTTCTTTTCACGTCATAGACCTTCAGCGCGAAATTGGGGCTGTCGTAATCTCCCTCAAATAAGGCGATTTTCTTCTCATCGGGCGACCATGCGGGCAGTCTGGGGCCAGAATCGCCGGCGCCCTTCGGGGGGCGATAAATGACCCGGCGCTTTTTGCTGTTTCGGTCGTACAGAACGAGGCCCTCCTCCGAATCGGCAACGATGAACTTTCCGGAAGGTGAAATCTGGGGCCACGCGCAGTCATCCATACCCTCAATTCTCGTCAAAAAATCTGCATTGGCGTTGGTCAGATACAGCCGCTGGTCGTCGCCCTCAATTGGGTCGAAGTCACCCTCCTTCGTGAGGGTAAGCGCAATAGTGCCGTCTCTGCTCACGCTCACGAAATCGGGCACGCAGCCCGCGAGAAGAAAAAAGCCCAAGATCAGTGTGAGCCATAGTGCTTTCATCTTTGTTTCCTCCTTTTTACTTGTTTGTTTTCTGTTCAGCCGCGTGTTGCCAATGGAGGCGACACGCCCCTCAGACCGCGCGGGACGGACTCAGCCCCGCGTCAAACGCGGGGAAGCTGCCGCGAGAGCTCGGCGGTGAATGTCTCGAAGGCGCGGGTGTCATAGAGGCAGAAAACGATTTTTTCCAGCCCCGTTTCGCCTTTCAGGTACTCGACGGTCGTTGAGAGCATGATCGTGGCGCATTTATCGAGAGGATAGCCGAATATCCCCGTGCTGATGGCGGGAAAGGCGATGCTTCTGAGATTGTGCTCGTCGGCGAGCTTCAGAGAGTTGAGCGTTGCGTTTTTCAGTTTCCGGTCCTCGTCCCCCTCTCCCTGGCGCGGCCCGACCGCGTGGATGACGTGCTTCGCCCTCAGCTTCCCGCCGGTGGTGATGACAGCTCCGCCGACAAACGTCCCGCCGATGCGGTTGCATTCCTCCTGAATCGCGGGCCCTCCCTTCCTGCGGATTGCTCCCGCAACACCCCCGCCCATTATCAGCGAAGTGTTCGCCGCATTGACAATCGCCTCGGCATCCAGTTCCGTAATGTCCCCCTGAACGAGCTCAATTACGCTATTGGCGATTCTTTTCTCCATTTTCCCACTCCTTTTGACCCGCAACGACAGGAACATCATCTCACCCGTATTTCTCCCATGCCTCAGGCGGCTTGCGTTCTTGAACTGGACCGGAGCTGCAAGATTATCGGCCTCAACGGGCGGTGTTGATACCGAATCCGGGGCAGCGCAGCGGGCGAAGAGCCGGTGATTTCTGTGCACTTTATGTGCAAATAGTACCCTTTTTTCGAGCGCAAGTGATTGTGGCCGAATGAAATACGGCCTGTTCTTTAACCCCCAAAAGGGGCAGAAATTCCAGTAAATTCCAGTACTTTCTCGACGAGAGGGCATACTGGAATGCCCTTTGTTGTCGAGCGCTGGCTGCAGAAGTGTTGTTGTCTCTATTTTGGTGTCATTATGCCACATCTGCTGCCATTTGTCAAGCAAACAAGGCGACGGGCTACAGTGCCTCGCTTACGGGCCGGTAACGGTGGGACCGCAGAATGCGCACGTGGCGCAGAGACACGCCGAGACGGCGGCGTTACTTTTGGCAAACTTGCCGACTTAGATACAGCCAGAATCTAAGATAGTCTCCTGGGTAAACGAACGCAATATGGAATGTGGCCTACCTGTCAGCGGTCGCTACGGCGACTAAGTTTTCTCGGACCGCGGTCGCAGCCTCATTTGCACCAAAGCCAACGCTCCGCGGTTGCGGACGCGGACGCGGACATGGAACTTCGAGATGGCGAGCAAGCCTCAAGGCAATTGGCAAGAAAAATGCTAACCGTACCATTTGTTCTATCTCGGAACGGTTGATGAAGGGGGTTGCGGTCAATTCGGCCACAACGACTACCGTTTGCCGACGGACAGTGAGCCAGGGAAAGGGGGGACCTCTCCCACAGATGCGCCTTTTCGCGCAGCAATCACGGACGGATTATCCTCTTCTGGTCTTTTTCTGCTCTTTGGGGTCACCTTTTCTGGAGGTTAAGCGCAGGATATGGTGGCAAGAATATCAGGCTCAAAGGGCTTCACCCTTATCGAAGTTGCGGTGACGATACTGATTGTTGCTTTGGCGGTGGTGGGTCTGCTGACCTCCTTCGTGATGGGAAGGCTTCATACCGCGGTTGCTCGGCACAGAAACCAAGTGGTTAACCTCGTGCGGGCAAGGATCGAAGAGGTGAAGGCCAAGGGCTACGACTATCTCAATGCCTTCGACCCGAATGCCTTTGTGGAGACCGGCGTGGTGCTTGACATCGGTCAAGACCGGGAATCACCAAGCGACGATCTGACTTGCACCCGCACCACCCACATCACCGACACCGACGCGGACGGAGTCCTCGAGATTACCGTGACCTTAGATTGGGAGGAGCGGCTCATGACGGGCGAGCAGGACTTTTCCGAAAGCCTTTTCACCATCGTCGCTCCGACGCGAGTAACGGATAGATGAACTTGTAAGGCAAAAACCCGCAATGGAATGCGACTGGAGGGGACAACGCATGACGAAGATGACAAGCTCGAAAACTGCAAGACGGCTGCCGAGTGAGGTCCGGGGCTTCACACTCGCCGAGATAATGGTTGCCATCTCCATCTTCATGGTCATTATGGCGGGGTTGCTGTCGGTGTTCACCATGTCCATGCAAGCCTGGAAGGAGGGGAGCAGAGACCTGTCCCTCCAGAGCAGCGGCCGGCTGATCATCGAGAAGATTGTTCGAGGTCCGGGTGGGCGGTTCGGCCTGAGAGAGGCCGCCGAGGACTACGTCACGGTTGATGCAAACGGCAAGGGTATCAGCTTCTCTGTGGACAGGAACGATCCGCCCACTTATGACAAGCTCGACGATACGGAGGTGAAAATCTACCTTCAGAACGACTCTATAATGTACGACCCGTCAACGGACATCTATGGAGATGAGGTCCCTCTCGTCGGTTTTGGGCGAGTCGAGGACGTGCAGTTCCAGATTGACGGAAAAGCGGTCAAGGTTGACTTGTGGATGCGAGAAGCTTCCGGGACAACTAATCCGTCGCAAGTCAAGTTTCAAACGGAGGTGTTTCTCAGGAAATCGCACAATCCTGACACCGAAACCTGAAGTTGGGGGGAAGCCAAGGGGGGCAGATCCCGACGCCGTAAAGGAGGGATACTGAGATGTTTCAGGGGGGAAATCTAAGAAATGAACGCGGTGGCGCATTGCCGGTGGCTTTGATTCTCGCGGTGGCGCTGGTCATAGGGGCAGCGGCTTTTTTGACGCACACCTCCACGGAGGTCGTCCAGACCAGGGAGAACATTGCGTCCGTGCGCGCCTTCTATTACGCGGAAGCGGGCTTGAATTATGCCCAGGGGCAGCTTCTCCGCGGGTGGCAACTGGCTATATTCGTGGCGCCCTTCCATTTCGTTGACCACGGTACTATCACGACCTTGCCCGCTGATATGGTTTTGCACGCGGGAACTCCGGAGGAGGGACAGTTTCACGTTGAGATAATAAACCTCTCCACCCCTTACAAGGATGCCAGGGACGTGAGCGTGAAATCAACTGGGACATACCGAGGGGAAACGCGAAGCGTCGTGGCGACATTCTGCGTTGAGCTGAGGCCGTCGAGGGTCTTCGACTACACCTATTTTCTCAACCACTGGGGTTGGACGGAAAACATACCCAGCAGCTTCAAAATGAACGGTAACGTGCGTGCGAATGGACACTTCTCGTTCTCTAAAAGTACGCTCAATATCAACGGAAATCCCGAATCAATGTGGCTCAGGGGGACCAAGCGATACAAGGACTCCGGGGGCATCTACTCGGGGTTCAGCATCACGGGCGGCTCCTCGCTCCACGGAATGGGAGGGCTCGAGGTCAACCAGCATATGCACGAGGACCTCAACGAAAACGGCCTGCTCGATCCGGGCGAGGACCACAATCAGGACGGAAAGCTAACCGATCCCGATCACGTGCCGATGCCCAACCTGACCGATATGAGCCTTTACGAAGAGCACGCCAAAAGCTGGAATGACGGCTTCGGCAGCAGCATCGTAATCGAGGGCGCGGGAGAGGGAGGAGCGGACCTGCTGGTTTCCGATGCGGTGTACGGGGACGATGCTGGGGAGAAGGGAAATCTGGTTCTCTGGGGGACAGAAGAGAACCCTATCGTGATTGACGGGCCGGTTGTCGTGCGAGGAGGGCTCATCATCAAGGGATATGTGAAGGGCAAAGGGTCTCTCTACGTGCACGATAACGTGTACGTCCCGGACAACGTGATGTACGTCGCTCCCCCCGTGGGCAAACCGGACTGGGACTATTTCGACTATTCCACCCCGGAGGAACGTTACGAATCCTGGAACCAAGCCGCTTCCCTATGGAGAGAGGCAAACGCCGACAAGGACGGGCTTGGGCTCTTCGCGCGAGAGAGCGTTGTTATCGGCGACTACACAGACAGTTCCTGGCGGAAAACGGTAAGTAACTGGCTCAACAATTCTGCCAACGAAAGCGCGGAAGCCGCCAACGGTTTGGACCACATACCCAACACCGGCGACCAAGGGGAGGGAGATTCCACGTGGACAGTGGACTATTACACTCAGGAGGATCTGGAAGCCGGCCTGATCCCTCCCGGCAAAGGCGTGGGAGATGTCGTGCCCGGCTCGGGCGAGGACATAGACGGTGACGGCGTTCAGGATGCCACAATCAACTTAGACGATTTCGACCTTCCCGGGGAGTTAGAGGGACTTCAGGAGTGGGGAGGATGGACACCGCTGGAGGCGATTGAAGGTTACGATGACTTCTTGAGTCCCCATGGCCAGCATTGCCTGAATCATATAGATGCTTTCCTCTACACAAACCACGCCACGGTCGGGGCCTGGGGAAAAAATTCGCCGGAGACGCACTTACTCGGGGGAATCGTCTCCCGGGTCGAGAGTATCATCTTGAAGAACAAGGGAGCTAGCGACTGGACTCATGACGAGAGGTTCACCGGCGGAGGGGAGGAGTTCGGTTTACTTCTTCCGAAAGTCAAAAGCCCGGTCCAGATTATTTATTGGGGAGAAGTCCCCGACGACTATGTCCTTGCCAGCGAATAGAAGAGGCTAAATATGGCAATCTCGGCAAAAAAGCGAGCACGAGCCTCCTTCTCCAACAGACGCCTATCCGGCCTTGGTGGAAAGGGAGCGGCGAGAACCGCCTGTTTGGCTGTTACCGTCGCCATCGCGTGTACTGCCGTCGCTCGCCAGGCCTCCGCAATGTTTGTCAGCGCTGCCCCGAAAAGCGCCTCGCCACTCGTAGCTAACCCCGAGGAGCGAGCCGCGCCGGCCCCCTCACCTAAAATCCCGAGGGAAGAGATCAAGCTCGAAAGGCAAATCGAGGCGATAGGACACGCTCCCGTCAAGAAGCGAAGGGTCAATTCCAATACTTTCTCCCGCATGTCCGGTCAGACCGAGAACCTCGAGCCTGTCGCCATACCTGCTTCCTCCGTAAAGCGCGCGCAAGCTGCGCCCGCCTCGATCAGCGAACCTCCCACCCCCTCCGGAGCGATATTCACCATCGGTTCCTGGGCATTTGTGCTCGCGTGCGTGGGGGCGGCGGCACTCGGCCTTGTGAAGATCAGGAAGTTAACCTCCTCAGGATGACCCTTTCCGCAAAGGCAACTGCACCCGCGCCCTCTGTCGGCACGAGCGAATGCAGGGCATGTCGGCCCCGGATCCGGCTGTCCCCTTCGGGGCGAGAAGAACAGCCGTGCGCGACGTGGCATCCCGCTGGAGGCGGGACCCATGGGAATCATGAGCAACATGCCCATGCCACGGCAGGCGAGGACGGGGTCCTTCTCATCTCCACCTCCGCGCCTTTGCGTTAGTCCCGTCTTCCCTTCTTCGCTCCCCCGCCTTGGCGGGGTGCCCGTCCGTAACTGTCACCATGAAAGGGGGCTACCCGTCAGCGGGCGCTACGGCGACTAAGTTTTCTCGAACCGCGGTCGCCGCCTCATTTGCACCAAAGCCAACGCTCGGCGGTTGCAAAGATGGAGCTTGGAAATGGAGGACGCCCGTCGAGAGGATTGGCAAGAAAAATGCTTATCATAGCGTTTGTTCCATCTCGCAAGAGTTACTGAGGGGATTATGATTAAGCCGGCCACAACGATTACCTTCGCCGACGGAGAATTAGGCAGGAAAATGGGTACTCTCTCCCCAACATGCGCCCTTTCACACAGCAATCAAGGACAGATTATCCTTTTCTTCTGTTTTAAGTCACCATTTTCTGGAGGTTAAGCGAAAGATATGGCGGCAAGAATATCACGCTCAAAGGGCTTCACCCTTATCGAAGTTACAGTCACGATGCTGATTGTTGCTTTGGCGGTGGTCGGGCTGCTGACCTCCTTCGTGATGGGAAGGCTTCATACTGCGGTTGCTCGGCACAGAAATCAAGCGATTAACCTTGTCCGGGCAAGGATAGAAGGAGTGAAGGCGAACGGCTACGACTATCTTAACGCCTTCGACCCGAATCCCTCTGTCGAGACCGGCGTAGTGCTTGACACCGGTCAAGACCCAGAATCGCCAAGCGACGATCTGATTTGTACCCGCACCACCCACATCACCGACACCGACGCGGACGGAGTCCTCGAGATTAGCGTGACCTTAGATTGGGAAGAGCGGCTCATGACAGGCGACCAGGACTTTTCCGAAAGCCTCTTCACCATCGTGGCTCCGACGCGAGTAACGGATAGATGAACTTGTGAGGTAAAAGACCGCAATGCCATGCGGCCGGAGGCGACAACGCATGACACAGATGACAAGCTCGAAAACTGCAAGACGGCTGCCGAGTCCGGTACGTGGCTTCACGCTCGCCGAGATAATGGTCGCCATCTCCATTTTCGCGATCATTATGGCGGGGCTGTTGTCGGTGTTCACCATGTCCATGCAAGCCTGGAAGGAGGGGAGCAGAGACCTGTCCCTCCAGAGCAGCGGCCGGCTAATCATCGAGAAGATCGTTCGGGGCCCCGGTGGGCGTTTCGGCCTGAGAGAGGCCGCCGAGGACGATGTCACCGTTGATGAAGACGGCAAGGGTATCAGCTTCCTTGTGGACAGAAACAATCCGCCCACTTATGACAAGCTCGACGATACGGAGGTGAGAATCTACCTTGAGAACGACTCGATAATGTACGACCCGTCAACGGAAATCTCTGGAGATGAGGTCCCCCTCATGAGCTTCGGGCGAGTCGAGGATGTGCAGTTCCAGATTGACGGAAAAGCGGTCAACGTTGACCTGTGGATGCGAGAAACTTCCGCCACAACTAATCCGTCGCAAGTCAAGTTTCAAACAAAGGTGTTTCTCAGGAAATCGGACAACCCTGACACAGAAACCTGAAGTCGCGACAAAACCGAGGGGGCAGGTCCCGACGGCGTAAAAGAGAGGATGCTAAGATGTTTATCATGGGAAATGGAGAAAGCGAGCGTGGTGTGGCCTTGCCAGCGGCTTTGATTCTCGCGGTGGCGCTGACCGTAGCGGTAGCCGCCTTTTTGACGCACACCTCCACGGAGGTCGTCCAGACCAGGAAGAACATCGCGTCGGTGCGCGCCTTTTGTTACGCGGAAGCTGGCTTGAATTATGCGCAGGGGCAGCTTCTCCGAGGGTGGCAACTGGCTACTTTCGCGGCGCCTTTCCATTTCGTTGACTACGATACTATTACGACCTTGCCCGCTGATATGGTTTTGCAGGAGGGAACTCCCAAGGAAGGAACGTTTCACGTTGAGATAATAGACCTCTCCACCCCATACAAGGATGCCAGGGACGTGAGCGTGAAATCAACGGGGACATACCAAGGCGAAACCCGAAGCGTCGTGGCTACATTCTGCCTTGAGCTGAAGCCATCGAGGGTCTTCGACTACACCTATTTTCTCAACCACTGGGGTTGGACGGAAGGCATACCCAGCAGCTTCAAAATGAACGGAAACGTGCGCGCCAATGGACATTTCTCCTTCTCCAGCAGCAGCCTGTATGTCAATGGTAACCCGGAATCGAGGTGGGTCAGGGGGACCGAGCGATACAAGGACTCGGGCGGCATCTACTCTGGCTTCAGCATCACGGGGGCCTCCTCGCTCCACGGAATGGGAGGGCTCGAGGTCAACCAGCATATGCACGAGGACCTCAACGAAAACGGCCTGCTCGACTCCGGCGAGGATCACAATCAGGACGAAAAGCTAACCAATCCCGATCACGTGCCCATGCCCAACCTCACCGAGATGGGCTTTTACGAAGACTACGCCAAGAGCTGGAATGAGGGCGCCGGCAGCAGCATAAGAATCGAGGGCGCCGGAGAGGGAGGCGCGGACTTGGTTGTCTCGGATGGGGTGTGCGGGGACGATCCCGGGGAAAAGGGAAACATGGTCTTATGGGGAACGGAAGAAAACCCCATCGTGATTGACGGGCCGGTCGTCGTGCGTGGGGCACTCATCATCAAGGGATACGTCAAGGGTAAAGGTTCTCTATACGTCGAGGGTAACGCCTATATTCCGGATAACCTGATGTACGTCAATTCCCCGGTGGGCAAACCGGACTGGGACTATTTCGACTATTCCAGTCCAGAGCAACGCTACCAGGCGTGGCTGCAAGCCGCTTCTGTATGGCGACAGGCAAACGCCGACAAGGACGGGCTGGGTCTCTTCGCTCGCGAGAGCGTGGTGGTAGGCGATTTCTACGATTCTTCCTGGAGGAACGTCGCAAACTACTGGCTGAATACTCGTGCAAACGAGAGCGCCGAGGCCGCCAACGGCTTCGACCACATGCCCAACACCGGCGATGAGGGCGAGGGGGATTCCACGTGGACGGTGGACTACTACACTCAGGAGGACCTGGCAGCCGGCCTGACCCCTCCCGGCAAAAGCGTGGGGGATGTTGTCCCCGGCTCAGGAGAGGACATAGACGGCGACGCCGTCCGGGATGGGACAGTGGCCCTATCAGACTTCGACTTCTCCAATCCTCTGGACACAGATTACTGGGGAGGGTGGACTCCCCCTGAACTCGGTTGGGTGGAAGGAGCGATCAACTACTCAAGATTTTTCAACGAAGACGGCGGAGCGGCCCTCGATCACATCGACGCCTTGATGTACACAAACCACGCCACCGTCGCCAACTGGGGAAAGTACTCTCCGGAGATCCAGCTTCTTGGCGGAATCGTTTCGCGAATCGAGACCATCGTCCTGAGGAACAACGGATCTGCCGACTGGGCTCACGACGAGAGGTTCACCGGCGGAGGGGAAGAGTTCGGTTTCCTTCTTCCGAAAGTCAAGAGCTCGGTGGCGATTATCTATTGGGGAGAAGTCCCCGACGACTATGTCCTTGCCAGCGAATAGAAGAGGCTGAATATGGGAATCTCGGGAAAAAGGCACGCACGAGCCTCCTTCTCCAAAAGGCGCCTGTCCGGCCTTGGTGGAAGGAGAGGGCTGAAAACCGCCTGTTTGGCTGTTACCATCGCCCTCGGCTGTACTGCCGTTGCTCGCCAGGCCTCCGCGATGTTTGTCAACCGTGCCCCGAAAAACGCCTCGCCACCCGCAGCTAAGCCCGAGGAGCGAGCCACGCCGGCCCCCTCACCTACAATGCCGAGGGAAAACATCAAGCTCCAAAGGCAAATCGAGGCGATAGGACACGCTCCCGTCAAGAAGCGAAGGGTCAATTCCAATACTTTCTCCCGCATGTCCGGTCAGACCGAGAACCTCGAGCCTGTGGCCGTACCTGCTTCCTCCACGAGGCGCGCGCAAGTTCCGCCCCCCTCGCCCAACGAATCTCTCGCCCCCTCCGGAGCGATATTCACCATCGGTTCCTGGGCATTTGTCCTCGCGTGCGTGGGCGCGGCGGCACTCGGCCTTCTGAAGATCAGGAAGTTAACCTCCTCAGGATGACCCTTTCCGCAAAGGCAACGGCGCCCGCGCCGTAGGGCCTCAGTCTCGGGCGGATAACCCGCCTTGGCAGGCGAGGGAAAAAGGGAAAAATAGTGTAACGCAAAGGCGGTAGAGTCGCAGAGAGGACCATGAGAAGAACTCCGTCGCCGCCTGCCGTGGCATGGGCATCTTGCCCATGATTCCTCCACGGGTCCCGCCTCCGGCGGGATGTTGATGCTTTCGCATGGCTGTTGCCCCAAAGTCCCCCTGTCCCACCCGTAACTGAGGCATTACACTGGAAGCCAAGGGTGTGGCTACATTTCAGTGGCACGCGGGTCCGCTCTCGTGTGTCCGGAGCGAGCCGTGTATTGGCGATGAGCCTATTACGCCCCTTCAGGGCTTTTGTATTTCATCACGTCCTATTTCCCCAGGGCGTTGCCCTGGGCTAAAATATTGCGCCCTTTCAGGGCTTTTTCATTTTCTCACATGCAGTTGACACGGCGTTGCCCTGGGCTAAAATATTGCGCCCTTTCAGGGCTCAACATTGCTTTCGGGTCGCCCTGTAAGGCCAGAGTTAGCAACGCCCACGGGACCGGCCCGAGAAAAAGGGCGAGTTCTCCAATACTGGTTCGTTCCAAACCTTAGCGTTGCTTTCGGGTCGCCCTGTAAGGGCAGACTTAACAAAGCTCAGGGCAACGCCCTGAGAAAGGGCCCCGGTTCAAGAATGATGAGCCCTGAAAGGGCGAGATATGTGCGTCACGACTCGAAAGATTCCTCGAGTCCAGTTCGACTAGCCCGCCGTCTTCTCCTGCTCGTAAGGGCGAGTGTGGGGATGGCGTCGAGATTCCGGCACGCGGGTTAGGTCCACGGACAGTTCCGCCACTGAAATGGAGCCACCCCCGTTCACCGACGAAAGGACTTTACAGGCAGTTTTAAGACAGTATAATCATAGAAGAGTTTTGGTTGGCGCGGGCGTCTTTGTTCGCCGCTGAGACTCAAGGAGAAACAAAACCGGTGGTGGAGAAAGATAACTGGTGGAGAGATAAGAATGATTCAGATGCGCATCTTGTTCATAAACGGCCCGAATTTGAACTTGTTGGGAGAAAGGGAACCTTCGGTCTATGGGACAACGAGCCTTCAGCAGATTAACGACAGAGTCCGCGATAGGGCAAGAGAGGCGGGCGTGGAGGTCGTTTTCTATCAATCCAATCACGAGGGGGAAATCGTCGAGAGAATACAGAAGGCAAGGGGGCAATTTGACGCCCTTGTTATCAATCCGGCGGCTTTCACCCATACAAGCGTGGCGATACGCGACGCGTTAATCGCGGTGGGGATTCCGACGGTAGAGGTACATCTCTCGAATCCAGCCGGGAGAGAAACTTTTCGGCAGAAGTCTTTGGTCTCCGACGTGGTTGTCGGCACCATATCGGGTCTCGGAGAACACAGCTACTACCTCGGGCTCCAGGCAGCGATGGAGTTCGGCAAAAAGAAGGAATAAGGCGAAGGGTGTGCCTTCCTTTCCAATGGGGAACAGTGCTCGACCCTCGCAGGGAGGTCGAAAAGGAGAGGGAAATTATGACGTTCCACAAGCGGGCGAACCGGCTGCGGGGAGCGATAAGGCGGGAAAAGGCTGATGCGCTGCTGGTCACCGACCTGACAAATATCGCTTATCTGGCTGGCTTCAAGGGGTCGTTCGGTTTGCTGCTCGTGACACTGAAGGAAACGATTTTCCTCACCGACTTCAGGTACATAGAAACTGCGAAGAAGGAAGTTTCCGCCGACGATGTTGTCAGGACATCTCGCAATCGTTTCGAAGATGTGAAGAGGGAGATTAGAAAGCGGAAGATTCGGCGGTTGGCCTTTGAGCCGAGAGCGGTGTCGCACGCCGACTACGTCGAGCTGGCGGGGAAAGTCGGGGAGAAAAAGTTAGTTCCGCTGAACGACTCGGTGGAAAGGCTGCGAATGATAAAAGACGACGAGGAGCTCTTGCGGCTCAGGAAAGCGGTCAAAACGACAGACAAAAGTTTGAGGCACATCCGGCGGTTTCTGAAACCGGGTGTGAGCGAAAAGGAGCTGGCTACGGAACTGGAGGTGTTTTTCAAGCTCAAGGGCGGTGAGCCGGGTTTTCAGCCGATCGTTGCTTTCGGGGAACAAAGCTCCATGCCGCACCATGTCAGTTCGAATAGAAGGCTGAAGGCCGGCGACATGGTGTTAATTGACCTGGGGACTTCGTTTCAGGGGTATAATGCTGACTTGACGCGGACATGGCTGTCTCGTAACATGAACGCGAAAGAGAAGGAGATATACGGTATCGTTCTCGATGCGCAACAAGCGGCTATTGATAGAGTAAAGCCGGGCGTACGTCTTGCTTCAATAGACGCCGCGGCTCGAGCGGTTATCTCGTCGAGTGGATACGGCGAGAACTTCGGGCATGGGCTCGGACACGGCATCGGGCTGAACGTTCACGAGTTGCCCGCCGTCTCCGCCCGAAGCGAGGGGAGGTGCCGCAAGGGGATGGTCTTCACCATCGAGCCGGGGATTTATATTCCGGAGTGGGGTGGAGTGAGGATTGAGGACGATGTTTTGGTGACGGGAAAGGGCTGTGAGATGCTGTCGAGTTTTGGGAGGGACGCCCATCCGTTCATGTGAGGCGTTGAGTCGGAAAGTTGATGGATGGAGCCCGTGAAACTGCTCGGCTTACTATCTTCGAGGAGATGAATATGATGGACATGGAGGAGATACAGAAAATCATCAACTTGATGGACGACAATAACCTTGTCGAGTTTGAGCTGGAGGAGGAGGGCTTTCGGCTCTCTCTAAAGAAGGGTCAGGCGATGGTCGTCTCTCCGGCGGCGTCCGTGCCGGCGGTTTTGCCTCAGAACCTCTCATTGCCTCAGCCTGCAACGGAGCAGCCGAAAGCGAACGAGGACACCGAAGTCATTGCCTCCCCGATGGTGGGGACGTTTTACGCCGCGCCTTCTCCCGATTCTCCTCCTTACGTCACCGTGGGCCAGAAAGTTGAAGCGAGCGAAATTGTGTGCATCATCGAAGCGATGAAGGTGATGAATGAGATTCCCGTGGAGGTGAACGGGACGATAACCGAGATACTCGTCTCCAACGGCGAGCCGGTGGAATACGGTCAATCACTCTTTCGCATAAAGAAGGACTAAGTACATGGATTCGCAAATACGGTGACGTATAATCGCGTCGTGAAAGGAGCTATTGTGACGGGATAACAGGATAGACGGGATTCTTCCAGAGACGTGAAATATCCGGTAAATCACAGGCCGGGGGGCCGCTGGGTGAAAGAGCACGAAACCGAAGGAATTGTTGAAGAAGTTGCTCGGGGCCTTCCAGCCCTGTCATGGCGGCGTCGAAAGAGATACGGTCATCGTCGAGCCCCGCGTGCCGCGGGGTCAAGGGGATTGTTGGGGCGGCTCAGGGAGATACCCCGCGACACGCGGGGTTAACAAGCTCGTCGCGACCGGTAAGCCAGTACGTGACAAGTTGAGGTAAAACGAAAGCTCAAGAACCTTTCGCAAGGATAAACAGGATTCCAAGAATCATGTCCATCCTGTTATCCTGTCGGAAAATAGTCACCGAACTTATCAATCGGAGTACTAAGACGTGTTTGAGACGGTTCTGATAGCCAATAGAGGAGAGATTGCGGTCCGGATTATAAGAGCCTGCAAGGAGTTGGGGATCAAAACGGTTGCGGTCTATTCCAAGGGTGACCGCGACTGCCTCCACGTGCGCCTCGCCGACGACGCGATATGTATCGGCAACAGTCCCAGTGCGGAGAGCTATCTGCACGTTCCCGCAATCATCACCGCTGCGGAGATAGCGAATGTGGAAGCCATTCACCCGGGCTATGGTTTCCTTGCTGAAGATGCCCATTTCGCTGAAATATGCGAGAGCTGCCGCATCAGGTTCATCGGGCCATCCCCCGAATCCATCACCAAGATGGGGAACAAGTCGCAGGCGAGGCAAATGGCCAAAAAGCTCGGGGTGCCCGTCGTCCCCGGAAGCGAAGGAGCCGTCAAGGACAAAAATGAAGCGCTAAAGGTGGTGGAGGAGATTGGTTACCCGGTCATCGTCAAAGCCTCGGCTGGCGGCGGGGGGCGGGGGATGAGGATTGCGCACAACGACCTGGCAATGGTCAGCGCGTTTGCCACGGCGCAGTCGGAAGCAGAAGCCGCTTTCGGGTCGCCGGAGGTCTATATCGAGAAATATATCGAGCAGCCGCGGCATGTGGAAGTTCAGATACTCGCCGACAGCAAGGGAAACACGATTCATCTGGGGGAACGGGATTGCACAGTGCAGCGGCGACATCAGAAGTTGGTGGAGGAGTCGCCTTCCCCAGCCATTTCCGCAGATGTCAGAAAAAAGATCAGCCGGATGGCGGTGAAAATTGCTCAGGAAACCAGCTATGTCAACGCCGGAACCGTGGAATTCCTGGTGGATGCCAAAGGAAACTTCTACTTTATCGAAATGAACACCCGCGTCCAGGTCGAACATACCGTAACGGAGATGGTGACCGGGGTGGACATTATTAAGGAGCAGTTTAGAATAGCGTTCGGAGAAGGGCTCAGCATAGAGCAAAAAGCGGTTCGACGAAGGGGTGCAGCCATCGAGTGCCGGATAAACGCCGAAGACCCTGACAGGGGGTTTATGCCGCAGTCCGGGCGGGTGACTTTGTACGTTCCTCCCGGCGGCCCAAACGTGAGGGTTGACAGCCACCTTTACTCCGGCTACACCATCCCCAGCTTCTACGACTCACTTCTGGCAAAAATCATCGCTTATGGAAAAAACCGCGAGGAGGCGATAAGCACCATGCGGCGGGCATTGGATGAACTGATAATTGAGGGTGTGCCTACCACAATCCCATTTCACCGCCGCATCATCGAAGACAGCAGGTTCGTGAGGGGTGATTACCGGATGGACCTCGTTGAGGAACTCCTGGAATAGGTCGGATTCACCGTTGCAACCCTAACGGGCGGAGAGGAAAGATGACCAAAGGACAACAAGATAAAGATAAGTATGAAATCCCGGACATTGAGGAAGCGGAGCGCGAAGACGTCGTAAAAATCAGCGACGACGTCATCGTGACCATCGTGGCAAGCGTCCTTTCGGAAATTGAAGGAGTGGCCTCGGTCCCCGGCGGGATCGTCAGCGGTATCCTCGGAAGAAAGGGCGCCGGCAAGCGAATAAAGGTGGAGGCGAGCGATGAGGAGATCGCGATTGACGTGGCGGTTACTCTCAACTACGGGAGTAGAATCCCGGAGGTGGCGGCGAACATCCAGGGCAAAATCAGGGAAGCCGTGGAGAAGATAACCGGCAAGTACGTTCGGGCAGTAAATGTGGCGATCCAAGGGATGCGTTTTCCTGGTACTGTCCAGCCCCCCGTGGAGAAGGCCGCGGCAAGCGAAGGAGAGGAAACGCCTTCGGAAAACGAGGAAAACAAGGAGAATGACGGATGAGTTATTTCAGCAACGTATTCAAGATAATCGCGCTGTGCTGCGTGA
The DNA here is from genome assembly GCA_964640185.1 of uncultured Verrucomicrobiota bacterium. GTDB lineage: Bacteria > Auribacterota > JABMQX01 > JABMQX01 > JABMQX01 > CAZXGF01. The sequence continues at coordinate 174,871 of CAZXGF010000001.1, forward strand.
TTCTTTACACGGTGGTTTTCATTGTGGGAGGATTCTTCTTTGTCGTTTCCAAGAAGGCGACCTTTGAAGTCATCAGTGTAGATGGGTTCATCCAGAGCTTCTGGGGAAGGTTCGTCGGCGTGGTTGTTGTGCTCATAGGGCTGGCGTTTATTGCTTCGCAGTACCTCGCTACGAAGAGGGAGGACTGCATCTCCTTTGACAGTGCTGACGGGGAGGTCATCATCGCCGTCAGCGCCATCGAGGATTTCGTGAAACGGGTGACAAAGTCCTTCTGGGAGGTCAAGGACGCAACGCCAACTATCGAGCCGCGAGACGACGGGGTCGGCGTGGAGATGAAGGTCGTGCTCTGGGACGACAAGAATATCCAGTCCGCTACCTCGAAAATCCAGAAGACAATCAAGACTCAAATCCAGGATTTCTTCGGCCTTGCGAATGTGCATCAGGTCAAGGTATTTGTCGTGCGGACAGTTAGCAGGGAAGCCACCCCCGACAAAGAGGCGGCAGGGAAGGTTCCGCCTGAATCCGACGAGGAGAGCGCCTGAGTGCCCGACGCGAGAAACAACACCGCGGTTCGCGAAAGAGGAAAAGTCATTGCGGAGCTGAAAGGGGTCAAGAATCTCAACGCTGGAAAAAGGCGGCGGCGGAGGTTCTTGGCTTTTTAGTACATTAACAAAAGGAAGGGAGAGGGAATGAGGTCGAAGATGAAAAGGTTTGGCGTTTTGACCGGAGGAGGAGATTGCCCTGGACTGAATGCTGTGCTGGTGGGGGTCGTTCGGAAGGCCATCTCGCTGAAACACAGGATAGTCGGAATCCGAAGAGGATGGGCAGGGATGCTTGAGAAGGACGTGATGCCTCTGGATAGAGACGCCGTCTCGGGGATTCTGCACCGAGGCGGAACAATCCTGCGAACGTCCCGGACGAATCCCTGTAAGTCGCAAGAAGACATCCGGAAGGTCAAGAAGAGCTACAAGGAGTTGAGGCTCGACGGGCTGATCTGCGTCGGGGGCGACGACACGCTCGGGGCGGCTTATACGCTTTTCGAGAAAGGACTCAAGACCATCGGCGTTCCTAAGACAATTGACAACGACCTTTCGGGGACAGACAGGACGTTCGGCTTCGATACCGCTGTCAACATTGCCACGGAGGCGATTGACCGATTGCACACGACCGCCGAGTCGCACGATAGGGTTTTGGTGGTCGAACTGATGGGGCGGCACGCAGGGTGGATCGCGCTGCACGCGGGTTTAGCCGGTGGGGCGGATGTGATTTTGATCCCCGAAGTCAAAATCACCATGAAAGAGGTCTGCGACATCATCAAGAAAAGGCACAAGCGGGGACGAGATTTCAGCATCATCGCCGTGGCGGAGGGAGCGAAAATCGGCGGTAAATTCGTCACCAAAGGCGTGCGCAAAGACGAATTCGGAAACGTCTATCTGGGCGGCATGGGAAGAATCGTGGCGGAGGAAATCGAGAAGAGAACCGGGTTTGAGACGAGAACGGTCGTGCTCGGGCATCTTCAGAGGGGAGGCACGCCCACCGCATACGACAGGTTTCTTGGTCTGTGGTTCGGGGCGAGGGCTGTGGAACTCGCTGACCAAGGGGAGTTCGGGAAAATGGTGGGGCTGCGGGGAACGAAGTTCGTCGCAGTTGACCTCCGGCGGGTCAGGAAGTTGCGGACAGTTGCCCCGAAAGAGTACGACGCCGCCCGGATATTCTTCGGGTAGCGAGCCTTTAGAGAAAAGGTTGTCCTTCCGCGGCTTCACCGGGCGCGGCGAAGCATACGGATGAAGCATTCCAGGGAGAGGGCAATGTGGGGAGAAGACGCAGGGTATCCGAGATGGCCAAAAACCCGCACGCCTCTAACAGGGGAGGGAGACAAAACATGAGTGACGCTGTGACCGAAAAGAAACGGTCGAGCTTGGCCAAAAAGATTAAGTCGGCCGTTCTGATTCTGGTGATTCTGTTCGCGGCGTTGTACGTGCCTGCGAAGTTCCTTGCCGTCAAGTACACCAACCGGGGCACGCAGCTTTACAACGAAGAGAAGTTTGACGAGGCAATGGCGAAATATGAGCTGGCGATGAAAATCTTCCCTGGCTTCAAGCCGGCTCGTCTGCGGCTGGGGATGACTTACAGGGAAGGAGCCGAAAACGCGTTCGCGGGGAATAACTATGACGAGGCGAAAAAGCTTTATAAGAAGGCTCTAAAGCTGGGGGCGGAGGCGCCGGACGTTCACTACAAGCTGGCGACCATCTGCTTGGGCCAGGGCAACAATGCGGAGGGCCTTGCTGAGCTCGACAAACACCTTAAAAACAAGCCGAACGATGGTCGCACGGCGGGGTTGCGGAGGCTCCTTCAACGCGGGCTGAGAACGAAACCTCCGCGTCCCGATAAGGAAACGAAGCCCGCGGCTGAACAGAAAAAGCCGCCCGAGGAATAAAAGGCTCCAGCGCGTGTTGCGGCGGCCGCCGCGAAGCAATTGGTGGGCAGCCCGGCGCCCGAGTTCGCACTGCGCGACCTCAATGGCAAAGAACTGAAGCTCTCCGACTTGAAGGGCAAAGTCGTCATCCTGGATTTCTGGGCGACGTGGTGTCCGCCCTGCGCGAAGAAGATTCCCCATTTTCGTCAAGCTTTACAAGGAATACAACGAGCGGGACTTCGCGATGGTGGGCATCTCGCTGGACCGCAAAAGCGTTGATGTCGTCAAATCGTTTGTCGAGCAGCATCAGGTCAATTATCCGATACTGATGGTGGATGCTAAGACACCTCAAGCCTATGGCGGGATTCGGTCTATCCCGACAACCTTCGTCCTCGACAAGGCGGGCAAAGTGCGGCGGAAGTACATCGGATATCGGGACAAGTCGGTTTTCGAGGCAGACATCAAAGCGCTGCTGGCGGGGAAGCAGCAGGGGCCCCAAAAATAGATAACGTGCGGTGATAGGAATGGGGAAAACAGCCCCGGCCATTGGCTCCCAGAAAATCGCGGGCCGGTGCAAGCTCATGAAGATTGTGCGCCGGCTGAAATCGGAGGGGAAGAAGATTGTTTTCACCAACGGGTGTTCCGACCTGATCCAGATTCACCACGTCCGCCACTTTCAGGAGGCCAGAAAGCACGGGGATGTGCTGATTGTGGCTATCAACACGGACGAGTCGGTCAGGAAGATTAAAGGTCCTCCCAAACTGATCGTTCCTCAAGAAGACAGAGCGGAAATACTGGCTGCTCTGGAGTGCGTTGATTATGTGATATTCTTCGACGAGGACACGCCCCACAACATCCTTCGAGAGATTCTTCCGGGCATCCTGGCGAAGGGAGGGGATTACCGCGAGGATGACATCGTTGGGAAGGAAATCGTGGAGGCGAACGGAGGAAAAGCGGTCCGCCTGAAGAAGTGGCCCAAGAACCTAACCGCGACCCTTATCCAGCCGGCCCTGGAAGAGCGGCCCGAGACGGCAAAGGGTGGATGAAGGTTCTGGCAATGGGGGCGCACGTCGGGGTTTTCGAGGGATGCTCAGCGGACGAGCGTGGTAACGTACCACTCTATTATGGCGTGCCCCCAGAAATAGCTAATCAATGCCGCGGGGACGATATAGACGCCGAAGGGGATTTCGGCGTGCCAATCGCTTTTCCTAAACGTCACCGAGACGACATGTCCAAGCAAGCCCACCACGGATGATAAGAGCAGGGTCAATAGAGCGAGCTGCCATCCCAGGAACGCTCCTATGACGGCGAGGAGCTTGACATCCCCCATTCCGAGAGCTTCCTTCCTTATGCGGAGGAGAGGCTGGCCGGACTTCACGCGTTCCCCGTCGGAGACCAGTATCTTAACTATGGTCCCGTAAAAATCGGCGGGAATCTCCGTCGCGTCTCCCTTGTGCTTGACGATGCCCACAGTATCTTCTGCTTCCACGACCCTGCCCACGGCAAGGCAGGGGGCGGAATCGGTCGCGGGCGGAGTATGGAAGGCGCCCGCGACAGGCGAGGCGACGACGTGAGCTCTCATCACCCTTTTCACGAGTTCCGCGATGCCCAACAAGAAGCCGCCGGCCCCGACCGAAGATAGGAACGAACAGAGCAGCGATTTCCAATGGCCGGAACCTGACAGCGGCGCCATCCCCCTAAGCATCATCTCCGGAAAGAGAAACGCCGCCAGAAGACCGAGGGGAACTCCCGGATACGTCACTTCGTTGGGGATGATGTGGTGGTCGAGGTCTGTGAAAGCGGATATAATCATGCCGCCCACGAAGAAAAGGTGAAAGAGGGTCAGGCCGACACCTTTCGCGACGGACTCGCCGGTGGTGACCTCGACATATTTCGAGACCACCAGGGCGAAAAGCACAGCCGTCAACAATTCGACGACGAAGTAGCGGAAGGAATAGGGTGTCTTGCATGCTCGACAACGCCCGCCGAGAACGATGTAGCTGAGGAGGGGAATGTTATCGTACCACTTGATAGGCTCGCCACATTTGCGGCAGTGAGATGGGGGCATGACGATGGATTCACCAAGCGGAACGCGACAGACAACAACATTGAAGAAGCTGCCGCAAACCGCGCCGAAGACGAAGCCTATAATAATCAGTAAAGTTTCGAGGGTCACCCGGTCTCAACCCTTTCCAACGAGCACAACTTTCTCGGTTTATCTTTTGCCGAGGACGGCCTTGTGCAAGGCGTTTCTCATCTCTTCGACCGGCGCGGATAGCCCGGTCCATATTTCGAAAGCGATACAGCCCTGGTATAAGAGCATGCCCAGTCCGTTCTGCGTGCGGCAGCCTCGCTGTTTTGCTGCCAGGAGCAGGGGCGTCTCCGGCGGGTTATAGACAAGATCATAGACGAAGGTGTCCGGACTGAGCCAGTCCACATTGACACTCGTGGGGTCCTCCGGCTTCATTCCAAGAGGAGTGGCGTCAACGAATATCTCCGCGCCTCCCAGAGCGTCGCGAATCAGCGCGTGGTCGAAGGGGACAAGTTTCGCTACTCCGGGGCGAATCCGGCCGCCAATGGCCGACACGAGGGATTGAGAGCGTCCCTCATCACGGTCGCAAACGAAGACCGCCCCTGCTCCGTCGAGCGCAGCCTGCACAGCGACAGCTCTTCCGGCCCCGCCGGCGCCCATCACGAAGATTCTTTTGCCGACGAGCTCGACGCCGCTTTCCTCCCGAATTGACCGGACGAATCCGCTGCCATCGGTATTGTAGCCCTTGAGCCGCTCTTCTCTGACATCAACTGTGTTGACGGCTCCGATAACTTCGGCTTCCGGGGAGAGTTCGTCAAGGTATTCTATGACCGCCCGCTTATGAGGAATAGTCAGGTTGACGCCGCGGAAACCGAGTGCAACGATGCCGCCGACAGCTTCGCCGAGGTCATCGGGATGAACCTCGAACGGAAGGTAAATCCAGTCCAGGCCAGCCGCGCAAAAACCGGCGTTCTGAAACGCAGGGGAAGCTGTGTGCCGCACGGGGTATCCGAATAACCCGACGACCTCGGTTTTTCCGGAGATGTCCATGACGAATCCCCTGTGAGGAGAGTTACTCGCCGGACGTGACGGCGGGGCAAGGTTTCTCGCCAGCTCATCGCCTCGGCGCTCAGTTCTTTGAGCGCAGCCGCCTGCCAAGCAGAATATACGAGCCGCTGGCGGCGGTTGTCAACTACATTCAGTCGCCGGCGGCTAATCGCCGGACGTACAATACGATGTCTTGCTGGAAGGATGGTGAGCGAAAAACGCGGCGCTTTCCTCCCCGGGTTGGCTTCTCAGGGCCGAGGAACCGGCCGCGCTTCGGGTCATACCAGCGGGCCGTGAAAGGGTGCTCCGTCAGGCGGAGGGCGACGGTCACGGGGCCGTCGCCGAGCACGTAGCAGATGTACTCCTCGCCCGGTCGGGCGATGGTGAAGATATAATGTTCGCCCTCTCCCTCGACCGTCGTCAGCTCATCGTGCGGGGCCATCGCCCAGAATTTGACCTCATTGTCGGACAGGAAATCGAGGAGATACTGCCCCCCACGGAGGATCTCCCGCGGTGGAGAGCGAGATGGCCGCCCGTCGTTGAGCGTGTGTCCCGTGCCACGCCAGAAGGCGAAATCGAAGAAGTTGGAATGGCCCCCCGCTGTGAAGTCGGCCCACATGATCTTGCGAGGGAAGTTGACATCATCTGTGCTGCCGTTGGCGTAGAGGAAGTATTCGTTATGGCTGACGGGTTTGCCGACACGGAATCGCAGCAAGGCCGCATGATGGTTTCGCACGTCGCTGTTCGTCGCATACAACCCTCCCCCGCCGCGATGCTTGACGACGATGTCATTGTCACCTATGCGAGGGTCGAAGGAACTGGACTGCTCGCCCGCGGAGACGAGACGGCCGGGGTATGTTGTGTGATGGTGGACGTAGTCAATGAAATGCGCGACCCAGCGTTTTCCGCCTGCTTCATTGGCTATTTCATAGATGACGTTACCGAAATCCGCCGTCTCGGCGAGCACCTTATCAACGTAGGCGTGTTGAACAGCCATCAGACGCGCAGTATCGAACGCTGCATCGGAGGTTACGCCGCGGGGGCGGAGACCGAGCCGATTGATGTTGTTCGCGTCGGCGTAGAGGCTTTCCTCGAAATCACGCTGTGCTCTGAAGCCTTCAAACAGCGTCAGCTCAACGTAAATGCCGCGTTTTGCTGCCTCGCGTAAAAATGGCTTGAATCGCCGGTCAAAATAGGATTGATCGAACCGGGTCAGGTCGAACTTCGGCTTGCCATCTACAGCTTTACCCGGCCCCGTGCGGGCGAAAAGCCAGGCCGAGTTGGAGAGCTGCGCCGGATACTTCACCGGCCCCCGTAGCCCGCCCCAACTGCACACATTTTGCCGCACATAGTTGAGATGGTGCGCTGCCAGGTCATCGAGATATTTTCGCCACGAGAAACCCTTGTCGTTGCTCCAAATGGTGAACAGAGAGCGGTCCGAAACGCCGACGAGAACCACGTGTCGGTCGCCGTCGCAAAAGTAGTAAGGATGCCGACGGCAGATTTCTAAACGAGCCGCGTGCGCCGCCATAACCACGCTCGTCAGCAAGATGAGAGCTAACCATATTGTTTTCGCTACGCCCATGCGCATCTTGTTCACCTCGTTTTTACCTCACGGTATTGTAAAAGGCAAAATCGCAAAAAGGAAGCACAATTCACGTTGCGTGATAACCCCTCGGTCTGGAACGGGTACGGAGCTGCGCGGGGAAGAAGAGAAGGGAAAGCTAACGCAAAGACGCAGAGAGAAGATGAGAGGGACGCCATCATCGTCCGCCGTGGCATGAGCATCTTGCCCATGAGGGGATGCCGGCGGCACAACTTGCGAACTTCGCGATTCCAGTGTCAGCCAGGCGTAAGTGAGGCACTGCAAAAAATTATCAAAAGCATTTGACAAAAAAGGAGAGTTTTTCTATTATCTTAGCTGACGGCTTTTGATAAGCTGAAAAGCCATGTCAAAGTGACGCCCAAGCCTCGGTTTGCTCCCAGTGAGCCGGAAGTAAGGTTGAGTTCTGTCGCGGTCTTCCTGAGACCCCGGACGGCGCATTTTGGGCTGGCTGGACGCTGCGTCTTAGCCGGCGGGAAGGCAATAAACTCTGGTCAAGAGGTCTGAAAGGAGGAAGGTTATGATAGCTCTTCTCGTGGGGATTGTTCTACTTGTGCTGGGTGTGCTCGGCTTCACCGCTTTCCATTGGGCGGACGAGTTTCTTGATGTGCTACAGGGCTCGTTGCCCCCTATCTTCGTTTTGTCGGGCTTGGCCGCCGTGGCCCTCGGGATAAGCCAGGTGAGAGATAAGATGGCCGCCAAGAAAGAAGAGGAGGAGATGGCCAAGGAGGAGGCGAAAGCCGAGACGCCAAAGCCGGAAGAACCCAGACCCCCTCAACCCGAGAAAAAAGAGGAACCAAAGCCGGGGGAACCCGAGAAAAAGGAAAAACCCGGTCAGTAATATCGCTGGAACTGCTTTGCCCCCGGCAGCGGTCGCTCGTCCGGTTGATTTTCGCGGGGACTGGCGGGACCGTAAGGGATAGTTGAATCGTTACTGAACTTCCCCTTTAGCTGCCGAGGCAAACGTGTTGAGCTTCTTGCCCGTGCTACCAATGCACGGGCAAACTTTTTTTGCACCCCGGCTTATTGCTGGCTCTCCCGCCTCTGGTGGGGGAGCCGTGAACACTCATGGGCAAAATGCCCATGTCACGCCAGGCGAGGACAGGCTCCGTCTCATTTTCTTTTTTGCGCCTTTGGGTTAAGCCCTTCCTCCTTTCCATGGCCCCGAAACACAGCCACACCCCGCCAAGAGGGTGCGGCTGTATTTCCGTGGCAAGGTATGGATGAATCCCTTGTTCGAGAAGCCCGGCTGAAGCCGGCTCGCACGAGAGGAATCGCGTATCCGATACCACCGACTAAAGCCGGTGGCTAAGTTCGGCGCCCGCTGAAGGCAGGCGGAAAGGAAAGCGTGGCCTTCTCCGTTGTGCGATAGAGCGGAAGACTGGACGTATCCACCGCGTCAACGTGAGGCAGGACACGTTCAAAACCAGGCGTCGGAGCATGCCACGGAGACGCGGCCTTACACCTCTCATGTGTCTGTAGCGAACTGTATGTTGGGGATGAGCCTATTACGCCCCTTCAGGGCTTTTGTATTTCAGCACCTGCTATTTTCCCAGGGCGTCGCCCTGGGCTGGAATATTGCGGCCTTTCAGGGCTTGGGTGCTCACTTCGCGTCGGCCTTGAGAAAAAGGGGCCGTTCTCCGATACTGCGCCGTTCCAAGGCTTGGCGCCGATTTGGGCTCGCCCTGTAAGGGCAGAGTTAATAAAGCTCAGGGCAACGCCCTGAGAAAAAGTGCCGGTTGAAGAATGGCGAGCCCTGAAAGGGCGACATAATCCCCCCACAAGTTCGAAGTTTCCTCAAGGCGAGTTCGACTTTTTTCGTGCTCAAAGTACGTCAGCGTTTTCCCCCTCCTCGTGAATGGGGCCGTGGGGACGGGGTCGAGATTCCCGCACAGGCTGGGTACGGGCCGAGTCCACCACCGAAACGCGGCCACATCCTGCCAAGAGTGCATATTGAAAACAGCACGAAACACATGTATAATATATTTTACAGATATGCAGCGATGCTATTCAAACGAGGTACCAAAGTGCGTAATACAACATTTCGTGTACCCGGGGGGACTGTTGCTCTGTGCCTGCTAATCTTAGTTCTTGCCCTTTCGACCGGTTGTAATGACCTTCAAATTGCCGCTCGGGAAGGAAACCTCCAGCAGGTCAAGACGTTAATTGAGTCTGGCTTCAACGTAAACAGCGCGACCCTGCTCAAGCACGAAACGGCGTTGCATCTGGCGGCTGAAAATGGCCATGCGGATGTGGTGAAATATCTCCTCGAAAAAGGCGCGAGGGTAAACAGCCGTGCAGAAGGTGGCGACACGCCCCTGCACCGTGCCTCCTATTACGGACACGTGGACACCATGAAGATTCTCCTGGAAAACGGAGCGGGTGTCTCCGAGAAGGGTACCGGTTGCGGCACGCCCTTGCAATGGGCCGCTCAAGCGGGCCGAATTGACGCCGCCAAACTCCTCCTCGCCCACGACGCCGATATCAACCAAAAAGGCACTGACGAATATACAGCCTTGGGAACCGCCGTCTCTCATGGCCAGATCGAAATGGTAAGATTTCTGGTCGCTAAAGGAGCCGATGTCAACGCCCGGGCTGTTTACGGCGCCACCCCGCTTCACGTCGCCGCCTGGAAGAATGATGTCCAAATCGGACGCATCTTATTAGCCCATGGCGCCGACCCCACGCTCGAATGCAACGGCCGGCTCATCTCAAGACAATTCCTCCAATCCCTTCAGCAAGAATAGAAGGCGGATTGCGTGTGGAGGTTCAATGTGCAGCGCCTCCGTGTGGGGAATCTCACGTGGTTTTCCCGACGGGGATGGCGCCGCTGATGGAGTGAATGTGGCATATCGCGACGGCGAGCGCATCGCTGGCATCTTCCGACGCGGGAGGCTCCTCGAGGGAGAGAATCTGGGCGACCATGGTTTGAATTTGCCGCTTAGCCGCTGAGCCGCGCCCCACCACAGCCTGCTTGACCTTGCGGGGAGAATACTCGTAGATTTCCAGATTGGCCTTTGAACCAGCGAGAAGAACCACTCCGCGAGCCTGACTTAGCTTCAACGCGGAAGAGACGTTCTTGCTGTAGAAAGGGGACTCCACGGCCATCTGCTGAGGGGCAAAACGGGTGATGATGTCCCGCAGGGCGTCGTAGATTATGACATACCTTCGCGATAACGGTGACGCCACGGGAAGTTTTATGCACCCGTAGTCGAGCGCTACGGCCTTGTCGCCATCGAGCTCGACGACGCCGTATCCGGTGAATCTACTTCCCGGGTCAACGCCAATGACTCTCACGCGGCATCACCTCCCCTTTCCCTCCACGGCGCCTCCCGGGCGGAAGAGCTGTCGCGAGCAAGTTGCAGACGGCTTTCCCTGCTAACTGCTCTGGTTCATAAATTCGGTCACGTATTTTTTTTGACCGGATAACAGGATGGACGGGATTCTTGGAATCCTGTTTATCCCTGCGAAAGGTCCCTGACCTTTCGCTTTACGTCCACTTTCCGTTCTCCGAAATGCAACACAAGGCCTACCCCGCGTTTCGCGGGGTGGCGATGAGATAATTGACAAGCTATATCTCATGAGCACTGGCCAGGGGCCTCACGGACTTCAGTTCCACAACGACGGTATCTCCTTCGACCCCGCCGGGGCGGGGGGTGCGAACTCTGCGACAACTTGTCAGCCAATTGCTTGTTCTTGCTGGTTTTTCAGAGTGCCCCACGCCGGATCCGATTTACTGGATACCTCACATTCGTCGAACGATCCGGTCAATCCTGTTATCCTGTCGAAGGATTCCCTTCACCCCGCACTATGCGTTACGGTACTTGCGAACGGGTGTACTAAGTGGTTTGGGCAAGGATTTCGTCGGGAATGTCAAAATTGCTATATACGTTCTGGATGTCGTCGTGTTCCTCGAGCGCCTCCATCAAAGCCAGCAACTGCTGAGCCTCCTTGCCCTCGACTTTCACGGTGTTGTTCGGCACGAAGGTGATGGCGGCCGTATCCCACTCGATGCCGTTTTCCTGAAGCTGTTTCTTCACGTTTTCAAACTCGCCGGGGGGACAGATGATCTCATAGGCATCGCTTTCGGTTGTGAAGTCCTCGGCCCCCGCTTCCGTGATGAGGAGGAAAAGCTGTTCCTCATCGGCTTTTGCTCGGTCAACGCGGATAAACCCCTTTTTGCTAAATATCCACGACACGGCGCCCACGCCGGCGATATTTCCACCCTTCCTGGAGAAAATCCTTCTGAGCTCGGATGCGGTGCGGTTCTTATTGTCGGTAAGGAGGTGGATGAGGATGGCTGCGCCGCCCGGCCCGTAGGCATCGTAAGTTATTTCCTCGTAGGTAACCCCTTCCAGCTCACCCGCTCCTCTCTTGACGGCTTTTTCTATGTTCGTGGCTGGCATGTTGACAGCCTTAGCCGTCTCGATGGCGGTTCTCAGCCGGGAATTCATGTCGGGGTTGCCCCCACCACTCCTTGCGGCGACAATGATTTCCTTGGCAAGTTTGCTGAAAACCTTTCCGCGTTTTGCGTCAACCGCTGCCTTTTTATGCTTGATGCTCGCCCATTTTGAGTGACCAGACATTTTGCCATCACCGCCTTTCCTTTGCGCTTCCGTAGGCGCGCATTAGGCCCCGAACTCGGGCACTTTAGTCTTCTTCCTTTTTTTTCGCGGCTTCGATGATTTTCTGGGCAATCTGCTGGGGGACTTGTTCGTAATGAGAGAACTCCATTTCGAAGCTACCGCGTCCCCCCGTTCGCGAACGCAGCTCGCTTGAATACTTGAACATTTCCGCCTGGGGGACCTGAGCTTTCACGGCCTGCATGTTCCCGACAGGTTCCATTCCGAGGATTTTCCCCCGCTTCCCGTTCAGGTCGCCGGCGATGTCCCCCATGTACTCGGCCGGGACGGTCACGGTGGCTATCATGGTTGGCTCGAGCAACACCGGCTTGGCTTTGGACATTCCATCTCTGAAAGCTTTGGCTCCGGCGATCTTGAAGGCGATCTCGGACGAGTCAACGCTGTGGTAAGAGCCGAAATAGACCGTGACTTTCACATCCACCACCGGATAACCCGCCTGCGCGCCTTCCGCCATGGCCTGAACGACGCCTTTTTCCACCGCCGGGACGAAGTTCGTCGGGATGACACCCCCTTTGATCCCGTTGACGAACTCATATCCTTCGCCGAGGCCCTTCGGCTCCACTCGGAGGAAAACCTCTCCGTACTGCCCTCTTCCACCGGTTTGTTTCTTGTGCTTCTCATGCCCCTCGCCGAGGGCCGTAACTGTTTCCTTATAGGCGACTTTCGGGGTGGAGAGATTGACCTCCACCTTGAACTTGCTTTTGAGGCGAGACATCATGATGTCCAGGTGAAGATCGCCCATCCCTTCCACAACCAGCTCCTTCGTCTCCGCGTTGCGGATGACTCGGAAGGTCGGGTCCTCCTCTGCAAGCCTGCTCAACCCGACGCTCACTTTCTCGTCGTCTCCCCTCGTCAGCGGGTGGACGGCCATGGACACGACGGGCTTGGGCAAACGTATCCCCTTATAGATGATCGGCTCCGCCGGGGAGCTGAGCGAATCGCCGACCGTCGTGCTCTTTAGCTTTGCGACCGCCGCGATATATCCCGGTCCCGCAGCATCCACCTCGATTTGCGTTTTCCCCTGGAGGACATAAATATGGCTGCACTTTTCTTTCTGGCCTTTGGAGGCATTGAATATTTCACTGTCCCTTCCCAGCGTCCCGGAGAGGACGCGGAAATATGTCAATTGCCCGACATAAGGGTCCGTGACTGCCTTGAACACAAGAGCGCTGAACGGGCTGTTCACATCCGGGTTTCTTTGCTGCTGTTCATCTGCGCTCGTCAGGGGCTCTCCTTGCGCCGGGGAAGGGAGAACCGTTTCGATTATTTGAACCATTTCCGCAACGCCGACCTCTTTTTCGGCTGACCCACAAAGCACCGGCACGAGCTTCCTGCCTTTAACCGCGGCCTTCAGCCCCCCCAGGATTTCCTCTCGGGAAAGCTCTTCTCCTTCGAGGTACTTTTCGAGCAGACTGTCATCGCTCTCCGCGGCACTCTCTATCAGTTTCACTCTGAGAGAAGCGGCTCTGGCCGCCTCTTCCCCCTGGAGAGATTCCACGGCTTCGGCATCGAGCAGATTCACCACCCCGGAAAACGACGATTCCTTTCCTTTTGGCAGCAAAACCGGAATGCATTGCGCCCCGAAGACCTCCGTGAGACTGTCCGCCACCGCAAAGAAATCGCTGTTTTCCTTATCGAGCTTGTTGACCAAGAAAACGCAGGGGATGCCCGCTTGTTTCAGCAGAGCCCAAACTTTCGCGGTTCCGACCTCAATTCCGGACGTGGCGTCCACAACGATGAGCGCCGCGTCACAAACCCTCAAACAGCAAGCCACGTCTCCAAAGAAGTCGGCGTATCCGGGAGTATCCAGCAGAAATACTAAATTGCCCCCATGCTCGAAATGGAGCGCCGACGCCGAAATGCTGATGAACCTTTCCTTTTCCGCGGGCAGGTAGTCGGAGGCGGTCGTCCCCGACTCGATTGTGCCGAGGCGTACGGTCGCTCCGGCGAAGTGAAGCATTGTCTCACAGGTCATCGTCTTGCCGCATCCCCCGTGGCCGACGAGGGCGATGGTTCGAACGTTCTCAGGAGCGTACTGTTTCATTTAGCTCTTTCTTCTAACGGTCAATGGTGGTTTTGCTCTCTGCGCCTCTTCCGGAAATCCGCTGCGGACTACCGCAACATATCAAACGTCCCGTCATGCTGCAAGCGGAAATTTGAGCGGAGCGCGATGCCTCACTCGCCGGGGAGATAAACTCACCGCAGAGAACGCGGAGCGCGCGGAGAGCAGGTCTGCGGTTTTCGGATAGCATTCTGCGGACGCCCCTGCTTCCTCGTGCGGTCGAGTTTTCCCTCTATGTAACCCCGCCGTCTCGGCGGCAGATTTTCGTCGGCCGCGCTCCTCGGTTGAGTGCGCAAGCCTCACCTGGAGAAGCAATGGAGAGCGACGCGGCTTCTTCGATGCGCACCACGTTTCTTCGCGCGTTTTACGAGGGAAGGTTCACAGGGTATTTCTGCCAGGGGACGGCGCCCGCGCGAATTATGTGGTCACGCAGGGCGGCAAAGAGCTGCCGGTACGCCTTGTGCCGACTGTCCAGGGGACGTTTCTCCTGAGGGTCGTCGTCGAGATTATAGAGTCGCAGCGGCTCGAATGGGCTGTTCTGTAACAGCTTCCAGTTACCGTAACGTGCGGCGTAATAGGCCTGGCCGCCGTATCTGCCGCCCTCGCGCCGTACCCAGAAGAGAAAACGTTTTTCCGTGGGCTGCGGTTTCCCGAGCAGCGTCGGCAAGGTGCTTCGTCCGTCAATCTCGTGGTCGAAACCCACGCCCGCCGCGTCGCAGAGAGTCGGAAACATGTCCATAATCAGCGCCACGCGGTCGCTGCGCGAGCCGGGTTTGATCTTACCCGGCCATACAGCGCACATTGGCACGCCGATGCCTCCCTCGTACATCTCCCCCTTGCTGCCCCTCAGAGAGCCGTTGTTCGCGCCGACACTGACCTGCCCGCCGTTATCCGAGGTGAAAATGACCAAAGTGTTGTCGCTGACACCGGATTCTTTCAGCGCCGCCATCACCTTCCCGATGCCATCGTCGAGATGCTCGATAAGCGCCACGAGCCTTGCTCGTCTCTCCTCGATACCCTTTTCACGCTGCTTGACCCGCTCCAGCCAATCCTTTGGCGGCTGAATTGGCGAGTGCGGGGCGTTATAGGCGAGGTAGAGGAAGAATGGCTGTTTCGACTTCGCGCGCTGCCGGATGTAGTCAATTGCCCACTGTGTGAAGAGGTCGGTAGCATGGCCCTTTGGGTTGATCTCTCGGTCGTTTAGCCGCATGTAGTTAATGCCATGACGACGGTGGGAGTAATAGTCGTCCATCATATCGCCGAGGTAACCGTGGAAGTGCTCGAAGCCCCGCTCGTTCGGAGTGCTCGGTTTCGCCAATCCGAGGTGCCACTTCCCGACGAGCGCTGTGTGATAGCCAGCCCGTCCGAGCAATGTCGGCAGCAACACGGCTCGGGGCGACAAATATCCGAAGTTGTCCCTCGGGTGTGTCCGAATCACGCCCGGCACGCCGACAAGGTCCGGATACCGCCCCGTCAAGAGCGAGGCGCGCGTCGGCGAGCAAACCGGGCAGTTCGCGTAGAAGTTATCGAACCGCATGCCCGACATGAGGAGGTTGTCAACGTGCGGGCTTTTCAGGTCCTTCGCCCCAAAACTCGACAGGTCGCCATAACCCAAGTCATCCACCAGAATAAAAACGATATTGGGCTTACGAGCCGGCTTCGCCTCACCTGCGGACCACGTTTCGGGCGACGCAAGCAAAGCCGATCCTACGCCCACCGCTGCCAAGAAATCTCGCCGTGTGTAATTGCTCGTTTTCATTGTCTCCTTCCTCGCCGTGCAAGTCTTGGTTCAATCCTCGATGGAACCGTTGTCGCTTGGAATCCCTGACAACCAAGGAAAACCGGCTACCGTGACGTAAGTTTACCGGATCAATTTCGTTCTGTACAGCGGCATGTGCGGCTAAGTACACGGATGCGCAAATACGCTGACGTATAATGGTGTCGTGAAAGGAGCTATTTTGACGGGATAACAGGATAGACGGGATTGCCCCAGAGACTTGAACCATCCGGGAGGCGCTGCATTTCAGTGGCACGCGGGCCCGCTCTCGTGTGTCTGGAGGGAACCGTGTATTGAGGACGACCCTATTACGCCCCTTCAGGGCTTTTGTATTTCATCACGTGTAACCCCTCAGTCTCGGGCGGATAGCCGGCCGAGGCGGAGGAGGCAAGAAGGGAAGAGC
>CAZXGF010000002.1:0-170474 GCA_964640185.1 uncultured Verrucomicrobiota bacterium
TGGCGGGGCGGCGTTACACTTGGCAAGATCACCCACTCAAATGTAGCCACACCCGGTGCGGATTTTTGCTTGAAAACGCGGTTGTGAAAGAGAATAATTGCCATCTATTTAAGAGAAGAAGGTTGGAAGTACAGCGCATAGTTGAAGATGCGAGACGTGACTGTATTCAACAGAAAGGAGTCGGTGTTATGAAGAGCAGGAACAGAATTGACCGTCGTGAGTTTCTGAAACGAACGGGTGCGCTCGCGGCGGGCGCCGTAGCATTTCCTTATCTGGCAAGGTCTTCCGCGCTTGGCAGGGCCGGGGGTATCGCTCCGAGCAACAAGATTACCATGGGAGCGATTGGCGTCGGCGGCATGGGCACGGGGGATTTGCGCGATTTCATCAGCAAGAAGGAAGTGCAGATGCTGGCGGTGTGTGACGTTGACAAGCAGCATCGCGACAGGGCCAAAAAGGTGGTTGACGCCAAGAATGGCAACGAGGACTGCGGTGCGTACAACGATTTCCGCGACCTGATCGCTCGGAAAGATATTGATGCGGTCATGATTGCAACGCCCGATCAGTGGCATGCGATTGTGGCGGTTACGGCGGCAAAGGCAGGCAAGGACATCCATGCCCAAAAGCCTTTGGCGTACAACATTGCCGAGGGGCGGGCGATTGTTGATGCAGTTAAGAAACACGGCGTCGTGTGGCAGACGGGCAGCCAGCAGCGCTCGGACAGAAGGTTCCGTTTTGCGTGCGAGTTGGTGCGCAACGGCGCCATCGGTAAGGTGCACACTGTTAAGGTCGGGCTTCCCAATAGAAACAGTGTTCGCGGAGGCAGCACAGACCCCTGCGACCCGCCGGAAGGCTTTGATTACGACATGTGGCTGGGGCCGGCTCCGTTTGCTTGGTATAATCCGAGCCGCTGCCACTGGAACTTCCGTTGGATCAGGGACTACGGGGGCGGTCAGATAACCGACTGGGCAGGCCATCACTGCGATATCGCCCAGTGGGGTATGAATACCGACCACACCAGCCCTGTTGAAATTGAAGGGAAGGGAATCTGGCCCAAGTCCCTGCTTTTCAATGGCGTCGAGGATTATCGGTTCGTGTGCAAATACAAGGAAGGGTTCACGATGATCGTGGCGGGGGGATTGCCAATGGGAGTTCGCTTCGAGGGCGAAAAAGGTTGGGTTCATGTAAACCGCGGGCGGCTCGACGCGAGCCCGAAGTCGCTTCTGGACATCAAGTTCGGTCCGAACGACATCCATCTCTATAAGAGCGACGACCACAGGCAGAACTTCCTGGATTGCGTCAAGACACGGAAGGAGACCGTCGCGCCGGCTGATGTCGGGCACCATTCAATCATGGTCGGGCATCTGGGCATTATCGCCATTACCCTGGAACGGAAGCTCCACTGGGACCCGAAGAGGGAGCGGTTCATCAATGACCGCGGGGCCAACGACATGCTTTCCAGGCAGATGCGCGGTCCATGGCAAAAGTTCTTCCAGGACGTGACATCCTGAGTCTATTCGGCGTTCCGGTTCCAAGCCGCTTTTAGATTCCTGCGGGAGGATGCCGCGCGTCTCGCGCGGTTCCCCGGCGATACGAGCGCGAGCGGGTGGTTATGAGCTTGCAACGTACCTGTCCGACCACAGGCGGGGAAGAGAATAATTTTGACGGGATAACAAGATATACAAGATAGCCGAAATCGTGTTCATCCTGTAAATCCTGTCAAAAGCTCCCTTCCCTCACGCCTGTCGTCGGACAGGGAGATATGACAATGGCAGGAGTAGGTACAGAATGAAACGATACGGGATGGTCCTCAAGGTGCGTCCGGAGAAGCTCGAAGAGTACAAGCGCCTGCACGCGAGCGTCTGGCCGGGGGTGCTCAAGACGATCCGCGACTGCAACCTCCGGAATTACTCGATCTTCCACAAGGACGGTTACCTCTTCAGCTACTTCGAGTATGTCGGGGACGATTTCGATTCCGACATGGCCCGAATGGCGGGCGACCCGGTCACGCAGAAGTGGTGGGAACTGTGCGAGCCGTGCCAGGAACCGCTTACCACGAGGGCTGAAGGTGAACGGTGGTGGGCCGCTATGGAAGAGGTGTTCCACTACGAATGATCTCCGCATGGACAATGCCCACGGAAACTATTTCCATCGAGTAGAAACGGCTTCCAGCCGTTTTCAAACAAAGCGGCATGATGCCGCTTCTACGAGCGATTTACATCTAAATGGGGCGAGCGGCTACAATGGCATCGCCACCAGCGTGATGAAGCTGAGTAAGAAGAATTACAGATGATGGAAATGACCTCCAAAGAGAGGGTGCTTGCGGGTGAAAACCTGCGGAAGCTCTTCGAGGTTGTCCGATACAGCAATCCGCAACTGGCGGCAGGACTCGATGAGCTACGAGTGGCAGGCGCGCCGGCTGCACAATGATATGTAACCTCATCTCTTCGGCGGGAAAAGCTGAAACTCCCATATCGTCGGACCCTCTGTCGCCCGAAGGATGTTCAGGCGAACAAAGCGGGCCGTCACGGGATCGAACTTCACCGTAAGGTTTTTCCCTATCTTCCCGCCGCTGGCGAACCTCTTCCAGTCCTGCCCCTTCTTGTATAGAAGCTCAAAGCCCCGCACGCGGTCGTACTCCTCGCTGATGAAGGCTCGCCCGATGGTGACGGCTTTGCCGAGGTCCACTTCCAGCCACACTTTGTGAGCGCCGGAGTCGGTTGCCCAGCGGGTATCGGGGTCGTCGTCAACCGCCTTGTCCGGCCCGTGTTCTTTCATATTGTTGTACACGTTCGACGCAGCCGCCGCCTTGCCGGCCGTGAGAGAGTCCGAGGCCAACCTGCCGACCTTCACTCCGGCCGCGGGACCGTCCAACTTCAGAACGACTATCGTGTCGAGCTCTTGCCGTTTGGCAGGCGGCACGGAAATCTCGATGCGCTCATCGGTCTGCCTCACGGTGGCGGTCCCGCCGGTCAACACTGAGCTCGCCACGATTTTCTTGTGGATAGGCGGAAGCACAACGCTGCCCTCGGGCCAGTCGAGAACATGCACGTAAATCTTGTTTCCCTTGTAGGTGCTCGCACCCCACGGCCCCGGTCGGAAAGGCCCACCTCGCGTGCCGTAGATGGTCTTTCCCCATCGCTTCAGCCACTCGCCGACCTCCTTGAGTCGGGCGACCTGACGCGGCTCGATCTCACCCGTAGGCATCGGTCCCACGTTGAGCAACAAATTCCCATCGCCGCCGATACATCGCACCAGGATGTCTATGCACTCCTTGAGGGACTTCATACGGTCACCAGGTTTCCATGCCCACTGCCGGCAAATCGTGATGCAGGATTCCCAGGAGCGATTAGTCTGAAATCCGCCGATGTGTTGCTCCGGCGTGTCATAGTCGCCCGGCAGCCCCGCGCGGTTGTTGATGATTACGTGAGGCTGGAGCCGGCGGATCATCTTGAAGAGGTTCTGCGAGTCCCAGTCCACCGCCTTGCCACCGAGGCCGTCGAACCAGATGATGTCCACTCGCCCGTAGTTGCTGCAAAGCTCTCTGAGCTCGCCGTGCAGATACTTGATATAGCGAGCGTGGTTCTTTGTCCTGTAATCCGGGTGATGCCAGTCGGGGGGCGAGTAGTAGAAACCCAGCTTGATGCCGCCCTCGTGACACGCCTTGGCCAGCTCCGCGACAACGTCTCGCTTGAAGGGCGAGTTGGTGATCTTGTAGTCCGTCAGTTTTGTGTCGAACATGCAGAAGCCGTCGTGGTGCTTGGACGTAAAAACCAAGTATTTCATCCCGGCAGCCCTCGCCATGGCAACCCATTCTCTCGCGTTGAACTTCACCGGGTTGAACTCTTTGTAAAGGTTGTCGTACACCTCGACGGGGATGGAACCTCTGCCGCCTGTGCCCCGGCGCTCGCCGCCACGTGACCAACCGATCTCTGTCCCCTTCAGGCTCACCGGCCCCCAGTGGACGAAGAGGCCAAACTTCGCCTCCCGCCACCATGCCATTCGCTGTTGCCTCTGCGCCTCGGTCTCTGCGGCGGGTTTTGGCGGCGCCTGTTTTGCACCAACAACTGCCTGCACGGCAAACAGGACCGCGAAAATGAAAGGCAGGGATCGAGTGGCCACGCGATTTAACTTCTTATTCGGTTTCATTGGCTTCTCCTCCGTTCGTCTGGAATGCCCTCGTCTCATTTTGCTCTGTCAGGAAACTCCCGGTCGCTCGCTCGTCGTCGCCCGCGTGCCGTTTTTCGGCTGCTCGGCGACGGGCGCCGAAAGCGTCAATCCCGACGACTTCAAGATAATATGCGAGCAAAACAATATCAACCCCTTTCCTGGGTATGGCCTCAGTCTCGGGCGGATAGCCGGCGGACCCGGAGAAGGCAAAAAGGGAACAGCAGATTAACGCAAAGACCCGTCCATTGCGGATTGCAGATTGCAGATTGCGGAATCCGAAATCCCAGGCATCCTGTTATCCTCTCGGAGCAAATACGTCGCGTAACCAGCGAAAGGCCAAGAACCTTCGCGCTCTTGGCGTCTTGGCGAGAGAAAATGGAAAAACCCCGCGAAACGCGGGGTCGCAAAAACGCAAAGACCCGTCCATTGCAGATTGCGGAATGCGAAATCCAAAATGGCAGAGCCGGAATCCGAAATCCGAAATCCCAGGCACCCTGTTATGGTCTCAGAGCAAATACGTCACCGAACGTAACCCCTCAGTCGCGGGCGGATACTGAGTTGCGGGACAGAAAAGAGGAAGGAGAGAATAACGCAGAGTCGCAGAGTCGCAGAGAGGAAAATGAGTGGGACTGCGTTCTTGCCTGCCGTGGCATGGGATACTGCCTACAAGTGTTCATCCCGCGTTCCGCGGGACCTCCGCCCAGATGCCACGAGGGCGCTTCGTCAGATCTGAGCGTGGCGCCATCGTTTTGCCTCCAGAGCAGACAGAGACGGGCGCTGCCCAAACAGAAAAAACGACAGCCGCTTCATCGCAGGGGCGCAAGAAAGTCCCCTACGGAGATTTAGAACAACAAGGGGTGAAACCGGCGGGGAGGGCTCGCCCCTTAAACAGTCTCCGAAGGGGACCGATTGAGGCCCTATGCTGGCCTGTCAATTCACAATATCAAACACTACCTTTCCACAAAAAGTTCCTTAGCGCTGCGATTTATTAGCTCGGTGGCGTCTTTTTTCGACGAGATAGCAGGACAGACCGCATTTTTTGAATTCTTTTCATCGCCGTACAAGGTTTTTGGCTCTCGATTCGCTCTCGGCGCTCCCGTTAGGCACGGGCTTCAGCCCGTGTCTGGCGTCCGGCCCCGGCCTGTTTAAGCCGGCTTCGACACGAATATGTAGCGCGTGCGAGACCACCGGCTGAAGCCGGTGGCTAAACCCTCTTCGTAAATACGGCGACGAAGTGTGGGTTCAAAATCTCACGTGTTCTACAGCCTTTTTCTCTTTGCAGCACCCGAATACATAACCGAGCATACGAACCCGAACACTTAGCATAAGCACTGAGGCAGGGTGAGGAGCCCGGCCAACTGTTTTCATCCCCCGACTGCGGGTGGGCCGAGAGGCGCTTCGGAAAACATGACATGCCCCCAGACGCCCATCCTTTCACCGATAATGATGATGATACCTCTCACGCCGGCAATTCGTTTTCCGAAATCAAGTCCCTTGGGAACGTCCGCACCGGTCTTGACGATGTTTGCGATGGCTGTGGCGGCGGCATCGGCAAGGGCCGTAGAAGGCGAGAGAGCCGTCACTGCGTCGGCGGCCCCGAAGCTGAGGGAATGGCCGACAGTTCCCGAGGAGGTGCAAACGCCGAGCGGCGTCTTTTCAGGGGAGATTTCGATGGAAAGTTGGTTGGAAAGCGGTGACCTTCCGGCATATATCATGACCCGCCTCTGGCTTCGGAGGCTCAGGAAGATGTCGCCGCCATTCTCGACGATGACTTCCGGCGAGAGCCGCAGGAGTTCCCGCCCCACCGATTCCGCTACGGCGCCCGCTACCGCAGCCATGGGACCGACGCCGGTTTTCATCGCAGCGGTTGACATTTCGCGGACAATTGCAGGAGCATCCGGAGCGACCACGAGCGGCTTCAGCGAGTTTTTGAAGTGCGGATGCTCGGCGATGTAGGACTCCAGGGAACGCCTCACCTCGCGCACGGCAGCCGAGGCTTGCTCGGAGAGGTTGCGCCCGGCTGTGATGTAGAGGTCGGTCTCCTCGAGCTGGACCGTGAATGCGACCAAGTCCCGACCGCTGACGAGGTTCCGGTAGGTTCGGGGCTCATACACTAAAAATGTGCCTCCATCGCTCGCGTCGGACAGGCTTTGATGCACAGCTCGCACCCGATGCATTTGGTGTCGTAAAAGAGCACCTTTCGGGTCTGCGGGTCGAGCACGAGAGCCTCCGTCGGGCAAACCACCACGCAGGCCCCGCAGTGCGTGCACCGAGCGATGTTGCGGACGATGTCCTGGCTGAGAGGCTGAACCGATACGCCCAGCTCCCTCAGGTAAGCGGCGCCTTCCTCGTAAGCCTTCTCGTCCCCCCTGAGCTCCAGAACGAGCAGCCCCTCCTCTCTCGGCGTGACGTAGGCCTTCAGAATATTGAACTCAATGTCAAATTTCCTGACCAGATTGGACACGATAGGCTGGTCCACCAACCTCGGTGGAAAACGCAGAACAATTCGTTTCGAGACCACAATGTTCTCCCTATTCAATGCGCGAAGCAGAGGGCGCGAGAAGCACGCGGCGCCTGCCGCTCGCGGTTGGCTTCATTATTCCAAGGGTCGCTCCTTCAGGGCCTTGAACACGTGACCGGATTCCGGCCCCGGCAGCGAAGCCACAGGCTGGGTTATCAGGAAACGGCCTCGGTGTATCCACTCTTTGAGAGTCTCGGCAATCTCCACAGCCTTCGGATAGCTCGACAGAGAAGCCGTCGGCACTCGCTTCCCGCTGACTTCGATCGCCCCGGATTTCAACTGAGCGTAGCTGACCTCTCCCAGGGTATCTGACTTGCCTGCGGGATAATCCTTGCTGTAGTCAACGACCGGCGCGTAGATGTCGGCGTCTCTGACGGCCGTAAAACGGCAAACCTCCTCATCGAGAATGGGAATAGGGATGCCTATGGCGACGGTCAAAGTCGCGCCGTACCCCTGGAACGACGTGCCCATCAGCCACTCCGGCTTCATCTTCTTCAGGTCGCCGATCAACGCCAGCGTCCCGGCTCCTTCTCTCGGAACTCCGTTCTCTCCACGAGGCACAGCGGGATTATGTTGCGTCCCGTTCCATGCGACATATCCGGTGCCGCCCCCGAGGAAAACCTTTGTGCCGATGCCGATTGTCCTGTAAAGAGGGTCGTTAAGGAGTGGGGAAAGCTGGCCGGCGCTGCAATAGTTGGCGCTGCCGAGGTTGGGCTTGAGCATGCCCATGTAGGTGTAAATGACCTTGTCGGAGGCATTTACCGCACAGTTGTAATTCTGGTAGCAGTTCCGAGGGTTGAAAAGAACCGCCTCGTTGAGGTCCTTGATGTTGATCCAGGTCTCCAACTTCCTCCGGGGGTAGCAATCGGTGCCATAGGTCGTGGCGAGAAGCTTGATGTCTTTGCCCGCCACCAGCTCCTCGATGACGTGCCCGCCCCCGTACTTGAACTCCCCAGGATATACCCGGTTGAGGGGGTCATCTTCCGGCAAAGCCGTCGCCCCCAGCACAATATCCACCGCCGCATATCCCGCGTAGGCGGGAACATCGTTGAGATAAAGCGTCCCTCCGCCCAGCTTGATCTTCGGTTTCGAGTGTCCGATGTTGAAGTAAATGCCCGATGAGCACATCGGGCCGAAGGTGCCGGTGGTCACGACATCCACTTGCTTGGCCGCCTCCGCGGCGCCCTTTTCCTGGACGATGCCGATGATCTCCTCTGCGGTGACGACCACCGCCTCGCCCGACCGTATTTTCTCATTTATCTGAGCTATTGTCTTGGACAACTTCATATCCTCCGCAGTCTCAGTTGGTTACACTTTTTGTTACCGTTTACCATCCGAGCACTCGCGACGCATTAGCCATAACATCGCCATCACCTCCTTAAGCCGAAAAAAACAAAAAAACCTCTCGGCCTTCTTCACCCCCCGACTATTCAAAGCCCGTGGGGAAAACGGTCCGCTTAAGTAAAACAACGCCAACAACAGAACGATACCAATACATGATAGCAGAGGGTTCAAGGGCTGTCAATTCCCTACGTAGCTTATCAGTAAGCCCTCACTTACGGGTAACTGAGGCATTACCTGAGGGGAGACAATCCGGTTGAAATGCTTGACGACAAGCCCCTTTCTGTCTCATAAATCCTGCATCGCCTACCCGCAACTGAGCGAAAGGCAGCGTTCAATCGCAATCCGGTCGAGGCGCAAAATCGTTATTAACCCCTCCGACGAGAATATAAGCTGATGGAAAACATGCAGGAATTCTGCACATTTTTCTTGACAGGCCAATTAAGTGCAGGTATATTGCAGATAAGAGCCAGGTGAGATGGGCTCGGCAAGTTCTGGGAACATAGCACAACAAGGGCGGGGATTGTGCCTGACATTGCCGATAAAAGGGAGCTGATTTCAGGTCATTTTTCTCAAGTTTGGAGGATTCGTTATGGCTTCATTTAATCCCAATGAGTTGGAGATCATGAAGGTTTTATGGGAAGAGGGATCGCTTAAGCCTGCTGAGATCCAGGAACGACTTTCTCCTGCGGTTAAGAATTCGGCGTTGCGCTGGCAGTTAGGGGCTTTGATGAAAAAAGGCCAGGTCAGGCGCCGTAAGAAGGGCAAGGCTTATTACTATCGAGCTACAACGCCCCAGCGGAGCGTTTTTAAGAAGCTGACCCGTAGGATGGCGGATGTGTTTTGCGGGGGATCGGCTGTGGCTCTCATCGGACAGATGATCGAGTCGGAAGAAGAACTATCTGAGGAAGACATTCGCGAGCTGCGGCGCCTTGCTGCCGGGAAAGCATCCTCCAGGAAAGCCTCTGGCAAGAAAGGAGTCAAGAAATGAGCGCGAGTTGGATGCGTGCACTGGGCGATCTACCTCCGGTCCCGGGCATGATGGTGAAAATCACCGCATTGCTTGCCCTGGGATGGATTATCCACTTCTCACTTGGCCGGAGAAATCCTCGGTGGCGCGTGCTTCTGTGGCGCGGAGTAACTGCGGGGTTATTCGCTCTGCCGCTGCTTGGAGTCGTGTTGCCGGAGCTTCGATTAGCCATTGTGCCTGCGGTTGAACCGGAGCCGGCTTTGGCCCCGATTCAGCGAGGGTCGGTGTGGGTCGCGATTGCAGCGTCATTCGGCGATCACCATTTCGGATTGGCGCCCCTCCCGACAACTGGGGCAGAGGAACCTGTGGTGAGCAAGCCGTCTTCGACCTCGCCGCCAGGGATTGGGGCGACGGAGTGGGTTCGGGCTCATTACGGTCACCTGCTCGGTTGCGCCTGGGCCGTGATAGGCGTGGCGCTCACCGTTTTTGCCGTCAAGGTTCATAGCGGGTCGCGCCGAATTGTGAAGAGCTCCCGTCCGGCGCCGAACTGGACGCGAGCTATGCTCGAGCGGGTTGCCGCAGACCTCCAATGCGGGCAAAACGTTCCCTTGTGCTGCTCGGCGGAGGTTTGTTCGCCGCTTCTGACAGGGATTCTCAAGCCGAGCATCATATTGCCGCAAAGCATGGTAGTGGGAGATTCTGCCGCGGACCTGGAGGCGGTATTGGCGCACGAATTAGCTCACTTGAGGTCACGCGATCTTCTGTGGTCTCGGTTCATCCAGGGTGTCTCCGTCATTCTCTGGTTTCATCCATTAGTGTGGCGAATTCGCGCTGCCCATTCTACGTCGTGCGAGCAAGTGTGTGACGCGGTGGCAGCGCACTATGTAGGAAATGCGGACGAGTACTTAGGAACACTGGCCCGTGTAGCCCTGGGAGTTCTTAGTCAACGCCGGGCGCTGGCAGGCATCCCGATGGCGCACAGGCCGCAAATCGGGAGGCGCCTGGCTATGTTGAAGAAAAAGATTTGGGCTTGTCAGATTCACCGACGCTCGGCCGTCGTATTGCTGCTAACAGGCAGTATTCTTGTGGTCGGCCTGGCCGGCTTGAAACTAACGCGTGCCGACAACGGGTCCGCTTACGCTTCTGCACGAGCGACATCGAGGAGAGAGTTGGCTGAACCGAGGGAGGCGGGCTCGCGCGTAGTACACTTCCCCCGGGATCGGTCGCTGGGTAAGCTCAAGACAAAGGACGCCACCACCGACCAGCCTGTCAGTGCTCTCGACTTCGGTCGAGCAGAATACGAGGGCTGGGACTATCTCGGCCAGGCGAAGGGCGACGTCACGGTTCCTGCTGGGAAACGCTTGGGCCTTTGGGTCGACAGCACGGCCCTGAATGACCTGTCGGGCCTCCGATACCTCGGCCCAAACGACCTTCACATTCTATGGCTACCCGGTGGTGGCGAGCGCGGCAGCAGGCCCGACGACAGATGCATGGCACACATCGGTGGCCTCACCGGGCTGAAAGTCCTGATGCTCACCAACTCCGATGTCAGCCACCTGGGACTTGCCCGAGTCAGGGGATTGAAGTGGCTGACAAAGCTCTACCTGAAGTCGGAAAGGCTCAACGACGCCGGTCTGGCTCACCTGAGCGAAATGATCTCGCTACGAATCCTGGAGGTCATGAGCCCTCAGATCACGGATGCAGGGCTGCCCCACCTGGCAAAGTTGAGGTCACTCAGCGAGCTGTACGTTTGGGCTCCCAAGGTCCGCGGTCCCGGCTTGGTTCATCTTGCGAAATTGCCGTCTTTAAGCAACCTGAGTCTGGCAGGGAACCACTTCGGCGATGACGGACTGAAATACCTGAAGAACATTCCTTCGGTGACCAAGCTAAGCCTCGAAGGGATCCTGAATCTCAGCGATGCAGGAATGAAGCATGTAGGCAGTTTCGTTCAACTGACTGATCTGAGCCTTGGTCACACTTCAATCAGCGGCAAAGGACTGGCACATCTATCGACCCTCACCAAACTGGAGAGTTTGAGCCTCTACAACGTGCTGATCGGCGATGAAGGGTGTGTCCACCTCAAACGACTGAATTCCCTGAAGAGCCTGAACCTTTGGACAAGGACCAGTAAGAAGCCCCAGATCACCGATAAGGGCCTCGCGCATCTGAAGGACATCCAGTCCCTCGAGCACCTGAAACTGTTGAGCCCGGAGATCACCGATAAAGGCCTGGCGCATGTGGCAGAGCTAAGCAGGCTGACGTTCCTGAGATTTTCGGGCCGTCCCATCACCGACGCAGGGATCAGCCATCTGGTCAAACTGCGCGCTCTCGAGACCCTCGCCATCGGAGGCGCCGGCATCACTGACGTGGGGATGTCGGATATTGGCAAACTGAGCAGCTTGCAAACCCTCTCTCTTCTCAGCGCTCCAAGGGTGACGAACCGTGGCCTGGCTGAATTGAAACCGCTGAAGTCCCTGAGGAAACTGCACCTGGGCTACGGTCTCGACATCTCCATGGCGGGGCTGGCCCATCTCAATGCGTTCCCGGACTTGGTGCAGCTCCGCGTCGGTAATGTTCGACAGGACAATTCCGGTCTCAACCTTGCAGGCTTGTCCAAACTGGAAGACCTGAGTCTGTTTCTCAGGCGCAAAGAGACCCTTCGTGACGAAGACCTGGCCTGCCTTGCGAGATTGGGCCGGCTCAAGCAACTTCAGCTTGGTCGTCCCCATGAGTCGGCGATCGGCGACGCGGGGTTCAAGTACCTCGCCGGTTTGACCTCGCTCGAGTTTCTCAATGTCGGCGGCCGCCGGATAACCGATCGCGGGCTGAGATACCTGGCCAACATGCGGAACCTGTGGCACTTGAGACTCAGAGGGGATTTCACCGATCAAGGACTGCGCTATCTTGAAGGACTCGAGGGCTTGAGCATCTTGAGCCTCACCTCCGAAAACGCTTTCAGCAAGAGGGCGTTGAACCGTCTGCGGAATAGCTTACCCAGCCTGCAGACATTTAACGTCGTGCCGTAGCCAGGGAGTGTTCAAGAAAGAAGCATAAACGCGATTGGAGAAGGACAACCAGACAATGACGAATAGAACAAAGCGGTTGCGAAAAACGTTGATCGGGAATGTCGTTGCGTGGGCGTTATTGGGCTTCACAGCGCAAATCTTCGTCGCCGCAGCCCGCTCCGCTAACACCGGAATGGAGTGGAATGAGGCACGCAACAGCATCAGCGACCACTGGGGCGGGCCGCCTCTCGTCATCGAACCCGTGGAGGGAGAGATCGTTTTGCGCAGGGAACAAGGCGCGGCTCCGTTGCGGCTGATGCCTTTGGACGGCCGAGGACTGCCGAAAAATCAGGGGATACCGATTACTGCAAAGAAAGGGATGACATTTACTTTTTCGCTTCTCGAAAGGGATGCGACGATATGGTACGCTCTTACGCCTTAGTGCATAGATTCGCGAATACGGTGAGGTATGATGGTGGTGTCCAAGGAGCTATTTTGACGGGATAACAGGATAGACCGGATTGTTCCAGAGACGTGAACCATCCAGTAAATCACAGCCTCCTGGGGCGGGCTTAAAAAACCTTGGCGCCTTGCTTCTTGGCGAGAGAAAAAGGGGAAGAAGGGGGGGGCTCTCGCAAAGACGCAAAGTCGCCTCCATCGGGTTGTGCTGTCAAAAGGAGAATACGCCGCCGAATCTATCGGTCACAGTGCTCAGCAAGGAGACAGGAAGATGCAAAGCAGAAGGGAGTTTCTTTCGACAGCTTTGAAAGGCACCGCCTATGCGCTGGCTGCCAGCCGCCTGAGCAGAGCGGCAGCGGCGGAGAAAAGGGGTGCAGGCCCTGCGAAACCGAATGTGCTCTTCATCGCGATAGATGACCTGAACGATTGGGTCGGCTGCCTCGGTGGACATCCTGACGCGAAAACGCCGAACATTGACCGCCTTGCGAAGCGGGGGGTGTTGTTCACTCACGCATACTGCTCGGCCCCCGCGTGCAATCCATCGCGGGCGAGCCTGCTCACGGGGATTCTTCCGTCAACTTCGGGCGTTTACCTTAACCCTCAACCGTGGCGGCCTGCGATGCCGAAGGCCGTTACTCTCCCCCAACACTTCATGGCGCACGGATACCACGTTGTGGGGTGCGGCAAGATTTTTCACGGGCGCTATCCGGACCCGCCTTCGTGGCACGACTATCTCAGCCGGGGACCCGACCCTATGCCGCCGCGAAGGCCGCTCAACGGTATCCCGAAAACGGCACATTTCGACTGGGGGCCGCTGGACGTATCCGACGAAGAAATGGACGACAGGAAAATGGTGAAGTGGACAATCAACTATCTCAACCAGAAGCACGACAAGCCTTTCTTCCTGGGCTGTGGCTTATTCCGGCCGCACCTGCCGTGGTATGTTCCGCGAAAATACTTCGAGATGTTCCCGCCGGATAAGGTGACGCTGCCCAACGTGAACGAGGACGACCTCGACGACGTCCCACCGCTCGGGCGGCAAATGGCGAAGCCTCAAGGCGACCACAGGAAAGTCATTCAGACCAACAACTGGCGAAAAGCTGTGTCCGGCTATCTGGCGTGCATCAGTTTCACGGACACGAATGTGGGTCTCCTGCTCGATGCGCTCGACCGCAGCCGCTATGCTCGGGATACTATCGTGGTCCTGTGGGGAGACCACGGCTGGCACCTCGGGGAGAAGCTGCACTGGCGCAAATTCGCGCTGTGGGAGGAAGCGACGCACGCACCTTTGATAATTGCTGGTTCTCGCGCCGCTAAGGCCGGAGCAAGGTGCAGCCGGACGGTCAGCTTCATAGACATCTATCCCACGCTGAGCAAGCTCTGCGGACTCTCACCCCGAAAGGAGTTGGAGGGCGTGAGCCTTGTCCCCCTCCTGAAAAAGCCCGCTGCTGCGTGGGACCGCCCCGCACTGACAACCCACGGCCGCAACAACCACAGCGTGCGCTCGGAGCGGTGGCGCTTTATCCGATACCGGGACGGCACGGAGGAGTTGTACGAACACAAAAACGATCCGCTGGAGTGGACTAACCTTGCGAATGAACCGAAATACGCTCGTGTGAAGAAAGAGTTGGCGCGCTGGCTGCCCAAGGTCAACGCCGAGGATGCGCCACGCGGGGGCCGCGCGCAGCCCCGCCAGAAAAGGCGAAAGGAAACCGCAGGGACAGGCGCGTAGGCCCGCCTTTCACATGGAAATTATTTCTCTCGGTAGAAGGCGTTAGACTGAATCACATCGCATCAAAAGGAGGACAACTATGAACCACATGCGTCATGTAATCGCCGCGTTCGCGGCATTGTTGGTCTGTTGTCCAGCGTGGGGTCAGTGGCGCCCGGCCAAAGGCCCGCTGATGACGCGATGGGCGAAGAACGTCTCGCCCGACAATGTCCTTCCGGAATACCCGCGGCCGCAGATGGTCCGCGAGGACTGGCTGAACCTCAACGCGTTGTGGGACTACGCGATCCGGCCGAAGGAGGAAGGCCAACCGAAGGAGTTCGACGGCAAAATCCTCGTGCCGTTCCCGGTGGAGTCAGCGCTGTCGGGGGTGATGAAACGGGTGGGCGAGAGGAATCGCCTGTGGTACCGCCGCACGTTCGAGACGCTGCAGGCATGGTCGGGTCGGCGAGTGCTGCTGCACTTCGGCGGGGTTGATTGGGAGACCAACGTGTGGGTCAACGGCAAGGAAGTCGGGACGCACCTCGGGGGCTACGACCCGTTCAGCTTCGAGATTACGGACTGGCTGAAACAGACGGGCAAGCAAGAGCTCGTGGTGGCGGTCTGGGACCCAACGGACCGCGGGCATCAGGCGCGCGGCAAGCAGGTCAACAAACCGGGGGGTATCTGGTACACGGCGAGCACGGGCATCTGGCGAACGGTCTGGCTGGAGCCGGTTCAAAAGCAGGACTACGTCAAGGGCCTGAGAATCGTGCCCGATATAGATGGAGGCGAGGTGCGAGTGAGGATAGACCGCTTCAATCCCGCCGTTAGCGGCAAGGTGGTTGTGGTGGTGGTGAGCGATGGCGGCAAGACTATCGCCAAAGCGGAAGGCAAGGCGGGCGCGGAAATCAAAGTGCGCATCCCGGACGTCAAGCTGTGGTCGCCGGATTCGCCGCACCTGTATGACCTGAAGGCGACCATCATGCAAGGGGGCAGGGCGATTGACGAAGTCACCAGCTACTTCGGCATGCGGAAAGTCTCTATCGGCAAGGATGAAAACGGCGTCACGCGGATACTTCTGAACAACAAGCCGCTGTTCATGTTGGGCCCGCTGGATCAGGGTTTCTGGCCGGACGGGCTGTACAGCTCACCGACGGACGAGGCGCTTCGCTACGACATCGAGGTGACGCGGAGGCTCGGCTTCAATATGTGCCGCAAGCACGTGAAAATCGAGCCGGAGCGCTGGTACTACTGGGCGGACAAGCTGGGGCTTCTGGTCTGGCAGGACATGCCGAACGGGCAGCCAAATGCCCCCCGCCGCGAGGGCGAGGTCGCCGGAGCAAAGGATTCCGCCAAGCAATTCGAGCGCGAGCTCAAGGCGCTGATTGATTCGCACTACAACCACCCGTCCATCGTGATGTGGGTCGCGTTTAACGAAGGATGGGGGCAGTACGACACGGAACGCATCGTGGAGTGGATCAAGAAGTACGACCCGACGCGGCTGGTCAACTGCGCCAGCGGCTGGAGCGATGCGGGCGTCGGCGACGTGCACGACATCCATAGCTACCCTGGTCCCGCGGCGCCCAAGCCGGAGCCGAAACGCGCCGCAGTGCTTGGTGAGTTCGGCGGGCTTGGACTGCCGCTTCACGGGCACACCTGGCAGGAAGAAAAAAACTGGGGCTACCGAAGCTTCAAGGACCGGCTGTCTCTGACCGAGGCGTATCTCCGTCTCTTGGAAAATCTGCGAATGCTTATCGGTTCTCCAGGACTTTCCGCCGGGGTCTATACGCAGACGACCGATGTGGAAGTCGAGGTGAACGGCCTGATGACTTACGACCGGGAGATCATCAAGATGGACGCCGCTCGTATCAGGGAGGCGAACCGCAAGATGTATCTGCCGCCGCCAGTGCTCAGGACAATTGTGCCGACGTCGCAGGAGACCGGCTACACGTGGCGGTACACGACCGGCAAGCCCGCCGAGGACTGGTATAAGCCGGGCTTCGACGACTCGTCCTGGAAGGCGGGGCTCGCTGGCTTTGGCACGACGGGCACACCCGGCGCGGTGGTGCGGACAAAGTGGAACACGCCCGACATCTGGATACGCCGCACCTTCAACCTGCGCGAAGACCTCGAGCTGCACAGCCCTCACCTGTTCCTTCACCATGACGAGGACGTGGAGGTTTACATCAACGGTAAGCTCGCGGCGAAAGCCAGCGGTTATACGAGCGGTTATGTGAGTGTGTCGCTGAGCAAGCAGGCGCGTGCGTCGCTGCGGCCCGGCGGAAACACCCTTGCTGTGCACTGCAAACAGACCGGCGGAGGGCAGTACATTGACACCGGAATCGTGGATGTGATTGAACGCGAGGAAAGGTAATCGGACGAAAGGCGACAACGGATTGCAGATTGCAGATTGCGGATTGCGGACTGGGGATTGCGGATTGCGGATTGGGGATTGGGGACTGCGGACTGTAGATTGGGGAACGGCGAGTTCGAAATCGCCAATCCGAAATCCGACATGAGACGCCGGCCTCTGCGGGCCGGGCACAAATGAAGGACATGTCCTTGACGCAAGAGAACTCTGAGGAGTCTGGAGGTGCTGAAATGGTGAGGCGAATTGTGACGGGAGTATTGCTCGCGGGGGCAATCGTTCTTTCCGTGGAGGGGCAGGTAAGCGATGTCTCTCGGTTGGCACGCTTGACACCGGGGCGAACGGCAGCGCAGAACTCGCTGTGGATCGAAAACCCGCTTACCGCACGTTTCAACACGTCGAAGCGGGTAGTGGTCGCCGACGTGAAGGGGCCGGCGGTCATCACAATGATTCATTTCGCGATGCCGCAGCAGTTGAAGTTGAACCGAGACGTACTTCTGAAAATGTACTGGGACGGCGAGACCACGCCGAGCGTTGATTGTCCGTTTGTGGATTTCTTTTGCGACCCTGCCGGGAGGCGGGAGATTGTCAACACCGCGCTGGTCAACAAGCGGCGTGGGTACAATGCCTATTTCCCGATGCCGTTTCGCAAATCGGGGAGGATCGAGCTTGTTTACGACGGCCCCGTCGAGCCGGGCGGTCAGCTCTGGCGAATCATGCCCTGCTACAGCTACGTGATGTATCGGACAGCGGACCGGATTGCCGATGACGAGGGTTACTTTCAGGCCCACTGGCGCCAGGAAGCATTGCTCCTCGGGCGGCGGGATTACGTTGCCCTCGAGGCAAAGGGGAAGGGCAAGTTCATCGGCTGGAACGTGACAGTTCGCCACCCGGGGCAGACGGGGTATCCGGTTGATGAGAACGAGAAGTTCTACATTGACGGGGAAGAAATGCCCTCAATCGAGTTTCAGGGATTGGAAGATTCCTTCGGATTCAGTTGGGGATTTCCGCCCACGGAGAACATGTTTCCGCTCACGGGCTTCTTCCCGTTTTTCAAAGGAGCGACGGCGTACCGCTTCTTCGTCAACGATGCGATTAGCTTCGAGAAATCACTACTTGTGACAATCGGCTTCGGTAAGAACGAACATCCGACCTTCCGCTCGCAATTCTCGAAACCGGGAAATGAACTACAGTTTTCGAGCGTGGTCTATTGGTATCAGAGGGAACCGCACTCGCCGCTGCCGCCGCTGCCACCGGCGGCCAAGCGTGCCCCGGCGCCGGAAGACCGGTTCTGGCTGCACGGGGAGAAGTCACCTTCCGCAAACGAGCTGCGAAAACGAGGCGTCCGTTTGCGCCTGCACTGTGGCCGGCCGGAGAAGGAGGTTGTCTTCGCCGAACCGGGCTATGCCGCAACTGCGACGGAAGGTTACGCATACGACGGTTGGAGCCCACCGGTGTATTACTGTCGGGCGAGCGAGGCGGAAGTGCAGATAGAGCTAACCGTCCCCGAAGGCGCGGGTGGCGATGTCCGATTGTATGTAGTTGATCCTGACAACTTCGGAGGGGGCCGCAGGCAGAGGGTGACGGTCGGGCGCGAATCGCTCGGAGTCATCGAAAACTTCCAACAGGGCCGTTGGCTCGAGCATCGCGTGAGCAAAGAGGAAGCAATAGGAGGCAAAGTGCGGATTAGGGCATCCAACGCCAGAGAAGGCTCAAACGCTGTCATCTCGATTGTGGAATGGGTCTCGCCGAAATGACAGAAACCTTGGCGGCCTTCGGGTCTTGGCGAGAGAAAAACGGAAGAAGGACGGGCCTCTCGCAAAGTCGCGTGCATAAAGAGAGGGCATGGAATGTCGTCGGAAATCAGGTGCGTCGTTGTAGGATATGGTTCCGCTTATCGCTGGGGACACCACCACGCGGAGTGGGTGGAGGGAACCGACGGTCTGCGCCTTTACGGTATCTGCGACACGGATGAGGACGCTCGCAGGAAAGCGGAAAGGAACTTCGCCGGAAGGGTGAAGCTCTTTTCGGACTTAGAGGAGGTGCTGGAAGATGACGCCGTGGAGATGGTCATCCTGGTAACTCCGCACGACACTCACGCGCGGCTTGCAATAAAAGCCTTGAAGGCGGGGAGGCACGTGCTCACGGAAAAAGTGATGTGCTTGAATACGGCGGAAGCTGACGCAATGATTCGGGCCGCCTCGGAAAGCCGCAGAATGCTGACCGTCTTCCACAACCGAAGGTGGGACAGTGACTTCCTGACGGTGAAGAAAGCGGCGGGAAGCGGAATGCTCGGCGACATCTTTCTCGTCGAGTCCTGCGTCAGCGTGTACGAAAAGCCATTCGGATGGCGCGCCGTGAAGAAACACGGCGGGGGACAGCTCTACGACTGGGGCGCCCACCTTTTGGACCAGGCGATTCAGTTGATTCCGGCGCAGCCGGTGACGGTCTTTGCGGACATTCAGCGGCGAGTGTGGGATGTAGATGTGGATACTTTCGCCAAGGTGCTGGTGCGATTCGAGAACGGATGTATCTTCGAGGTGGACCTCGGCAACGTGCAGCGGATAAGCAAGCCTCGCTGGCGGGTCTTCGGTGAAAAGGGGACGCTCGTCAAGCAAGGCTTCGACCCGAAAGAGAAAGCGCGCGTAAAGACTTCTCCGAACGACATGCCCGCTGACATCGAGGTCGAGAGTGTCCCCGGCGATTGGGGCGCGGTCTATAAGAATGTCTCCGAGCATCTGAACGAAGGCGCCGACCTGATTGTGAGACCGGAGAACGTCAGGAAATCCATCGCGATCATAGAGGCGGCGTTCAAGTCCGCCGAATGCGGTCAATCGGTCTCGATTGCGAAAGAGTGAACGAGTGGGGGCTTAGTCGCTCCCTCGCCAAGATGCCGGGGGCAACAAGCAAGGCGACCCGGAAGACATTCTGCAATAAGCATGACGAATGCGCGCATCTGGTTTGCTCTATCGAAGGGGGCGGCCTCAACAATAGGGGTGGAATTACAACATCTTCTCGAATACGATGTAGCCCGAGTCGCTGCTGGCGATGTGCCATCCGACTTTCTTGTAGAAGCCGATTGCGCGCGCATTTGATACGATGACGCTCAATCCAGCTTTTCGCACACCGAGCTTCCTTCCATATTCCTCGAACAATCGGAAAAGCTCCACGGCCACGCCTTTTCCGCGAAAATGCGGATGGACCGCCACACACGCAAGGCCCGCAGTGTCAAAAGGGGAAAGTCCATCGGATTTATAGGCGTGCCCGGAAGAGCAACGGCTCTGGAAAAGAGATGTTATGGCAGCTTTGATTTGAGGCGTCCGCCGCCGGATTTTTCCTCGGAGATGGGAGTCGAAAAAGAGGGCCTTGACAATGGCAATGGTGAGAGCAAGCAAGTTGTCCCGATAGAACGTCCGGAGAAACTCCTCATAGTTGCGCGAGCCAGCGACGAGCGCGACGACCTTGCCAGATGAGGAACGCGCGACGAAAAATATGCTATCGGGACGTCCGTCGTAGTGGTTGTAATAGCGGGTCAGGACGCCCCTTCCTAATCCCGTGAGAAAAAAGTCCTGAAAGCAAAGGATGTGCAGGTCGGCGACTTCTTCTGCGAGGGAGCGAGTCATGGGAGAATAGTAGATTTCAGCATCATCGGGGGTTGTGGCCAAGCCGCCGAAGGTGGGTACGGGACGAGCTCTTATGTCGGAAGCTATCGCGGATTCGCGGCGTGGTTTGATGAATGCAAGAATATGTGTGCGAAGGAAGGGGAGCTTTTCGAGCAATAGGGCAGCGAGCCAGCTCATCGGGACGATGTTCCGGGCGAGGGGCGGCAGGAGCGTCAGGCGCCTCAGCGTGAAGGAACAGCCGGGAAAAAGCTGCTTTATCTCTCTGGCGCAAATTCCCCTAACGTGTGGGTTGCGGGGATTGTTGAAGCGGAGATCGTACCACAGAATCAGTCCACCCCGTTTGGTGACCCGCATCATCTCGGCGGCGACATCCCTTGTGAAATCGAGACTTAGGATTGAGCTAAACAATGTCGCTTGGAAAACGATGTCGAAGAAAGCGTCGGGCCAGGGCAGCTCAGCGGCGTTGCCGACACGCAGGTCTGCCTCGGGAAGCTTTTGGGCAGCTTCTGCGATCTGCTTTTCATCAATGTCTATGCCGTAAAGAAGCTCCGGGTTGGCGCCCCAGGACAGGAAATCCAGAAGCCAACCGCCCGCACCGCAACCCACATCGAGAATTCTTCGTCCGGAGAGAGAGACGACCTTTTCTCGCCACAGAAGTCTCAAGATGGAACGGTTCCGCTGGGTGTACATAAATAGGTTCGGAAGTCGCATCAACGAATAGAAATCCGCGGGGATTTCCCTTCTGCGCCTCTCGTTTTCAGCGAGGATACGTGTAATTTGCTCACCGAATTTCTTCGTCTGCATGGGCTCACCTGCTGGTTGACGTTTAGCGTTTACGTGTCGTTCTTTGCGCCTTTGCGGCTTTGCGAGAGGTGTCCTCCATCCCGTTCCTCACGCCAAGACGCTTAGACGCCAAGCGGGGCTTTCCCCAAAAGCTCTTGGTACAGAAGGAGCAGTTTTCTGCTCTCAGATTCCCAGTTATACTTTTTGGCGACAAGCTGTTTGCCTCTACGGCCCATGTTTTTCGCCTCTTCGGGATGTT
Source organism: uncultured Verrucomicrobiota bacterium (assembly GCA_964640185.1). GTDB lineage: Bacteria > Auribacterota > JABMQX01 > JABMQX01 > JABMQX01 > CAZXGF01. The sequence continues at coordinate 21,208 of CAZXGF010000002.1, forward strand.
CGATGAGGTAGATGATGGCATCCGCGACCTGAGGCACGTCGAGTGGGTCAACGACGAGGCCGCAGCCCTGCTCGTGGACAATCCTCCGCCAGAGGGGGAAATCGGAAGCGATTATTGGGACACCACATGCCATACATTCGAAGAGTTTGTTGGGCATAGCTTCGATGTGGTTCGGATAAGGGTGATAAAGGAGAAGCCCCGCCAGGGCGCCTGCGTAGTTGCGGTAAACCTCCCGCATGGGGATGAAGCCGCGATAGTCCACGATGGTTGACGTCTTAGATTCCAGCAATTGGCGACGAATGGCATCATCGTCAAATGGTCCCAATAGCCGAAGCTTCAAACGGTGGCGGCGGGAAACGAGGTTCACTGCCGCAAGCATTTCGAGCGCGCCGAGGATTTCTGAAATCAGGCCGCAATAGATGATAAAAGGGGCTTCCGGCGTCGAGGAAGAAGGAGAACTGCAGCCCCGGCGGATATAGGAGAGGATAGGGTAGTTGTGCAGGACGACGGAGCCGGGGAATCGCTTCTGAATACAATCGCTGGCGACGGCCACAGCGCTCATTGCGCTCGCAGCAAGGCGTTCCATTGGTTCGATGAAAGCTGCGAGGAAAGGTCGGATCCATCGAGGCAAATACGGCTTGCTGAGGATGTCTTTTGGTAAATCTTCGTGGGCATCGTAGATGACTTTCTTGCCGAGAAGTCGAAGGAGAAGGCCGACGGGGAGCAGCTCCGGGTCGTGGAAATGGTGGAAGTCGGCTTTCTGTTTGAGCGCGGCACGGAGAAGCTTCATGGCCGCGAGAACTCTGTGAAATCGAGAAGACGGTTGCGTGAGAGCTCGTATTCTAACATGATCCACGACGTCATCGTGGGGCGCCTGGCCAAACAGGACCACGTCGTAGCCCGCCCCGGCGAGACTCCGCGCCTCTTTGTGGAATATGCGGTCATCCATGGCACCGTGGACGGTCGAAAGGATAACTACTTTCACTCCCTTGCTCTTTTGTTTCACTATTATTCCTCCAAAGGGCGAAGACTCGTTTCGCCGGGACAAGGGATGCACCTTCGGCTTTCGCTCTTAGAATGATTTTCGCATACAGGTCCGCCCAATAGCGAGGAGCGGAAATGCTGCGGGCATGCCAGACAACGGTGGCGATGCCGCCCTTTTCTTTTTTCCTCGCGAATGAGCGCGCAGATTTGTTTCCAGGCTTTGTGAGCGTTGAGGCCAATCCTGCTCCGGCCGAAACGTTCTCCGTCCCAGAGAGAAGGGGAGCATTCCGGCTTATGGTGATCCGACAGGATGCGATCTTCCTCGTCCTTTGGCCAGGAGCTGGTCGTAGAGAAGCAGCAGCTTCTTGCTTTCCGATTCCCAATTATACTTTTTGGCGACAAGCTCCTTGCCTCTCCGGCCCATCTCCTTCGCTTCTTCGGGATGCTTCATGAGATACATGATGGCGTCGGCGATTTGAGGCACGTCGAGTGGGTCAACGACGAGGCCGCAGCCCTGCTCATAGACAATTCGGCGCCATAGAGGGAAATCGGAAGCGATTGTTGGGACGCCGCAGGCCATGTACTCGAACATTTTGATGGGCATAGACTCGAGGTGCTTGCGCAGAGGATGCAGAACGACGAGCCCAGCCAGCGCGCCGTGGTAGTGACGGTAAACTTCACTCATGGCCATGAATCCGCGATAGTCCACTATGCGCGTCGCGTCTAATTGGAGGGTTTGGTCACGGATAGCATCATCGTAGAATAGCCCTAACAGCCGGAGTTTGAGATGGTAGCGGCGGGAAAGGAGTTTCACTGCGGCTCTCATTTCCACGGCGCCCCGTGTTCTGGAGATGACACCGGAATAGAGAACAAAGGGGCTTTCAGCAAGCGCTGGAAGTGTGGGTCCCTGAGTGGGGAGGATATAGGATAGGATAGGGTAGTTGTGCAGGGCGACGGAGCCAGGAAACCGTCTTTGAATGGAATCTGTGGCGGTGACGACTCCGCTCATTGCGCGGGCCGCCAAACGCTCCATTGGGTCCGTGAGAGCCGCGAGGAAAGGACGCAGCCGCCGGGGCAGATATAGTTTGCTTAGGATGTCTTTTGGGAAATCCTCGTGCGCGTCGTATATGACCTTTTTGCCGAGCAGCCGAAGGAGAAGGCCGACGGGGAGCAGTTCGGGGTCGTGGAAATGGTGGATGTCGGCTTTCTCCTTGAGAATTGCGCGGATAAGCCTCAGGGAGGCAAACGTTCTCCGGAATCGAGAAGACGGACGAGAGAGAACTCGTATCCGGACGCCGTCCACGACCCTATCGTGGGGGGCATCGGCGAACAGCACAACCTCATACCCCGCCCGAGCGAGACTGCGCGCCTCCTTATGGAATATGCGGTCGTCCGCGGCGCGGTGAACGGTGGAAAAGATAACGACCTTCGCTGGTTTACTCCCTCGGTTCCTCACGATCCCTCCATAAAGCAAGAGCTTGCCTTGCCGGGACGATTAGTGCGCCGTCGTTTTTTGCGCGAACAATGATCTTTTCATAGAGGCCGCCCCAATAGCGAGGGGCCGAAAAGCTATGGGTGTGCCACAGGACGGTGATTACGCCGGCCCTTTGTTTTGCCTCGCCAATAAGGATGGAAACTCTCTTCCAGGCTTCGCCGGCCTCCAGGCCCATCCTTGCGCGGTCCAGGAGGGTGCCGTCCTGGATATTCAGTGGGAGGACGGTGAAAACCGAGGAGGCGAAAGGACGAAAAGGCGATTTTCTCGCCTGGGGCCAGCCGACCTCGAAGTTGGAACCGTATGTGGCGTCATAGATGAACCCGGCGTCGCGCAGGACGTTCCAGGAACGTCGCCCTTTGCCGTAGAGCCAGTGTGAGCGATGACCGAGCTGCTTCCGGCCGAGGATTTCGGACACGGTCTGGAATTCGCGGTGGGCGTCAACCACGTCGCGGTGGGCGTCAATGCCATGCACGCCAATTTCCCATCCTTCTTTCTCTAAGCGGCGAAGTCTCCTCCCCAGGTCTTCTATCCGGTAATGGGCGGCTCTGTGCTTTGGAGCATCGTGTCCGAGAGGCGTCGTGCCGGGATTTCGCGCTTCAGGAATGAAGTAGAGGGTTGACCGAACGTTGTGCCGCCTTTCGATGTCAAGCATAATGTCAAATGATTCTTCGATGGGGTCGAGAAGAAGACCCGATTTTACGAATGGGATCAGAGCCGCCGAGATGAGTCCGTGAATGTATTGCCTGAAGGAAATTCGGCCGCGAACAACTCTTGGAAAGTTTTCCACGAGGCATCGGAAGATGAAGCCCCACAGGGTCCGGGAATGCCAGGGGAGCTCCCGCACAGAGAGCAGATCAACGTCGTGAGTGAGGACGAGGATGTAAGGTGATTCCTTCGTCATAACTTCCCGATAGCTGTCAGGGCCATTCTTCCCGGAAGGGGAGCTTTGATGATTCGATTGAAAGGCTGCTGTCTGGCGCCGAAAGCTCGGAAAAACCGCTCCACATGCTGTAGGTTTGATCCTTCGAAGTCGAAACCCTTGCTCCGGTCCCTGGCAAAGCGCACCAGAGACCAGTACAAAAGGGTATTGGCGCCGCTGTTCCAAAGCTCCGGGTCTGCCCCCCCAGCAATGGTGTAAGCGTACCTGCGATCCCACACCAGCAATGCGGCAGCGTGCTTGCGCCCTTCCCGGTCAACGGCAGCAAAGCACTCGCCGGCCTTTCGTTTCCTGGCCTGACGAACGAGGGAGAAGAGAAGCTCTCGTGGGAATGGGGGTCTCATTCGCTGACGTGCGAACGTCTTATTGCAGAGGGCGAGGACGTCAGTGGGCTCAGCCCTCGAGATGGTGATTGATGCCCGCTCGGCCTTTCGAATATTCTTTCGGACGTTCCTGCGAACACCGGACCACAGGAGCTCGTCATCGGAAATATCGTCGAGGATGTATGTAAAAACGGTAGTTTGGCGGAAGCCCGCCCAGTAGAAGGGCAGCCAGTTCGGGAGGTTGTAATGGAAGCATTGGAAGAAAATAGGAATACGCCGGAGGCGGTCGGCGAGACTTTGCAACAGCTCCATCTCGTGAGAGAGGCGACTGGCATACCTTCCTTTCATCGGTTGGAGGACCGGCCCCCACGTCTGGCTCAGCTTGGGCATCCGGCAAACCTTAAATGGGCCGTAGCGGACGAAGTGGAGGGGGATGCCTGCGACCAGGCCTCCGCCCTTGAAACAGCCGAGTATCTTGAAGTTTGTGCCGCACGAAGCTTTTATCCACCAGCTCCGGCAGAAGAGGGAGCCCTGAGGAGAGCGATCTACAAGGTCGTCCCACAGCGGCATCTCGTCTTCGGTTATGTAGCGCACTTCGATCTTCATTACGCCCGCGCGACCTTCTTGAAAGTTTGAGCCGTCCTGTTCTCCAGAACCGAGTGATAAAGCTCGGAGGCGTGTGATACATAGGTATCCCACCGAAAAAGGGTCTGTATTCGTTTGCGGCCAGCTTTCCCCATAGAGCAGCGGAGATTTTCATTCTGGGCGAGGGTGAGAATCGAGGAGGCCAGCTTACACCGGTCGCCCACGGGAAGTAGAAACCCGGTTTTCCCATGAATGACCGCTTCCGGGATTCCGCCGACGGAAGTGGCGACGACAGGGAGTTCGCAAGCCATCGCCTCCAAGACGACGTTGGGGAGTCCTTCGCTATAAGAGGGCAACACGAGGACATCGCTTGCCTGCATCCGGAGGGCGACTTCCGCATTCGGTCTGGGGCCGCAGACGAGCACCGTCGAGCCCAGAGCGGCGAGATTGCCTGAGAGCGGCCCATCGCCTATCAGCACGAGAATAGACATTGGCAATTTTTCTGTGATATTGGTCCACGCTGCGCTGAGGTCAGTCACTCCCTTGTCGTGGGATAGATTCCCCACGAAAATGGTCACGAATGCTTGAAGAGGTATGCCCAGGCGCCTTCTGAGGGCGCCCTTGTCCGCTGCCGGAGTGAAGAGCTTTGTGTCCACGCTTTTGTAGAGAACGCTTATTTTCCGGGGGACTCGAGACATGGGCGCCATCTTTTCGGCAAGTGCTTTGCTGGTGGCCGCTGGTGCGTTGCAATTCTCGATGACGTATCGGGTCAGGAGGAAATTCGCTCTTGATTCCCGGGGATAGACGTTGACGTCGCTGCCCCTCGCGTGGCACACGCAAGGCAGACGGAAAGCCCTGGAAAGGAGGACGGCTGCCATTCCGCAGGGCAATAGGCCGTGGGCGTGGATCAGGTCAAAGGGCTGTTCTCGGGACCATGCTCGAAAGGAAGAGTACAAAGCGGGAAACATGGCAAAAGGCTCGAATTTGCGGTAGAAGGCCCCGGGAGGACGGGGATAGCGGGGATAGCGTACGTGGATTCCGTCCCATGTATCCGAGCGAGGAACCATTCCGAGTGCCCTCCATTTCGGTTTGCCCCATAAGGCTCGAGGCGAGTAAGGGAGAGGGGATAGCACACATACGTCGAACCCCGCGCCCTTGATGGCTAAGCATTCGCGATGAACGAAGATGCCCGCGGTGGGATCGCTTTTTCGAGGATACATTTCCGTAAGAACGAGAATTTTCACGCTGTCATTCGTCCCCCGCCACGCCGTCGGCGTGGTTGAACGCGAGCGCATCGTCCGCGGGTTCCTGGGCAGCTATCCCCTTCCGGAGGATAACCTGACTGAGAGCCAGAGTGAACCATATCGTTTTCTGCATGAGAGCTGTGCTGAATACCATTCGTACAACCACGGAGCCGAATAGTGCCCAGGCGACCATTTTTTCGAGGGAGCGTGGTTGCTGAGCAATGGCGCGCCCACAGTGCCATAGAATACCTACAACCACGATCAAGCCGACCACGCCCAGTTCGGCGAAGGCGCAGAGAAAGGTGTTGTGGGCGCCTATCTCCGCGTGAGCTCCGGCGAAATCGGGCATTGTTTCAATCACATCCGGGACGCTTCCCACGAATCCTCCCGCGCCGACGCCAAGAATCGGATAGCGGCTTCCGAGACGGATGCCCGCGCGCCAGATGTCCACGCGAGAGGACTTCGCTACGCGTGTGTGAAAGATGCTCTCCCAGCGATGCTCGAGGTTGGCCTCAGTGACACCGAGATGGGCGCTGAGGACTCTAATCGAGAACATGACCAGAGCGAGAGAAACCATCCATGCGACTGCGGCGGCGGATGCGGCTTTTTTATGGCCGAGGAGAACGAGGGGTATGCAGAAAACCGCGGCAAGCCAGACAGCTCGGCTCTGAGTCAAAACCAGCCCCAGAACAAGAACTGCGCCGGCTGCTATCGCGGACAGAAAAGCCCACGAACGCAACCGGGGCGCATAATACAATAGCAGGATAAGGCTGACGACTATGTCTCTGGCAAGGTGATTTGGGTTGCCTGTGGTGTACATCAATCGCGGTGCAAGCCCCCACCGAGGCAGAACAGCCGCGATCAAAATGCCGGCGAGCGTGCCGACGATAAAGGCCATGGAGACAGCCAGGAACTCCCGAGGGCTCCTCAACGACGCCCGTATCAGCACCCAGAAGAGGGCGAGTTGGCCCACGGTAAGTACGAGGAAAGGAACAGAGGCCTTTTGTTTTGCCCACAAAAAGGATAAGGCGGTCCAAACGGCGAAAGCAAACATCCAGTGGCTCTGCTTGTCGAAACGGAACATTCCTCGTCTCAACCGGGCGTTGATGAGGAAGGAAACGAAGGTTATTGCTCCGACAACCTTGGTGGGAGTGACCCATCCTCCGAGGAATGATCGCACTTCTTCGACCGGCACCAGAAAGACCATCAGGCACAACCCTATGAGCGGTTCCATGAAGATCACGATACCGACCATGGTTGCCGCGACGATGGCGATGCCTTTGAGGATCAACGCTTCTCCGAGGAAAAAAGCCCACAGCGCAGCGGTGATGGCGAAAAAAGCCACCGCCCCGGCAATAAGTATCACTCCGGGTCTGTGCTCGATATCTGTCTCCGAGAACTCGTAGCCGGTCACGGGTTTTTCCTCGGCAAGAGTCTCCTCGCGACAACTTGTTTTACCTCCCGCATCGCTTCAGGAGGGGAGGCCGCTATCAACAGAGTGCCCGCGAGAGCATAGTTTTCGTCAAGTATGCCCCGCATTCAGCAAGCATCGCGCCGGTTGAGAAACGGGGCCGATAGGCTTAGTGCTGCGCTCCCGATGACCGCTGCCCGCCAGCTACAAAAATCTTATCACACCGCGCGCGGCACAACAAGTGCGTAAAAGGCTCATTGAGATTGACTTTGTTGCCTTGACAATCGGTGCGGCCGTATTTGCGTGGCATATTTCGGATGAATCCTTTCGTCGAGAAGCCCCGCCTCGGCGGGGCTGAAGCCGGCTGTCACGAGAAGACTCTCGTATCCGATACCACCGACTAAAGCCGGTGGCTAACTGGGGCGGCCGCCGAGGGAAGGTGAAAAGGAGGCGGTGGCCCTTTCCGTTCTATGATAAAGGAACAGAGGGCACGGATCCACGGCGTCAACGTAGGCCGGGAGGGGTTCAAAACGAGGCGTCGAGGCAAGCAAAGGACGAAGAAAGCTTCACGCAAAGACGCCAAGACGCAAAGGAGGGGCCAGGTGATTATGTCACCCTTACAGGGCTCATCGTTCTCCAGTCCGCCCTTACAGGGCGACCCGAAATCGCCGCCTAAGCCCTGAAAGGGCGCGATATTCAAGCCCAGGGCAACGCCCTGGGGATAGCGCGTGATGAAATCGCAAAGCCCTGAAGGGGCGTGATAAGTCGCTGGCAAATGTGGAGTTCGTTCCAAGGACACGAGAGGGGACCTCTGTGCCACGGAGACACGGCGACACCCTTGACAATCGCGGCGTTGAAACCGGCCGCCGGGATACAGTAAGATTGGGAGAGACGAACAAGGAGAAAAGTCTCCGCGGTGAAGAAGGATATGGAAAGCAATGAAAAGTGTTGGCAAAACGATGGGCATGCTACTGGCGATGGCGGCGATAATCGCCGTGGTGGCGGCGGTGTTGTTCTGGCGGGGCCGAGAGAGAGAGACAGATGACGTTGGCATCCTGTCTGGGCGTCGAGCCGGTGGTGGGAAGGCGGGCAACCTAATCATCGTCTCTCCGCATCAGGAAGGAATCCAGGTGGAGTTCGAAAGAGCTTTCTCGCAGTGGCACAAGCGAAAGTACCCCGCCGCCGGCGGGGTTGGGATAGATTGGATTGACTTTGGCGGAACGACGAAGGACGAGCAGTATGTCAGGTCAAGCTTCAAGGAGCGGCCGAAAGGGGGAGATTTCGATATATTCTTCGGTGGGGGCAGCGACCCCTATCTCGACTTTGCGAAGCTGCGGATAAGTTTGCCGTTCAAGCTGCCGGAGGCGCAGCTTTCGCAGTTGCCGAAGGAGGTGGGAGGCATACCTCTCTACGACTACTCGTACAACTGGTACGGGACGAGTTTGACCGCGTTCGGGATTCTCTACAACAAGGCGGTACTGAAAAGGCTGAGGTTGCCGGCGCCGATGGCGTGGGACGACCTTGCCGATCCGAAGTTCTTCGGGTTGCTGAGCCTGGCGGACCCGCGATACAGCGGGAGCATCGGGATGATGTTCGAGATCATCCTTCAGGCGTACGGGTGGGAGAAAGGTTTTGACTTGATTATCCGAATGGGCGCCAACGCCCCCGGCTTTGTTCCTAACTCGAGCCAGGCCGCGAGAATGGTCACGCTCGGAGAAGCGGCTTGCGGATTGGCGATTGACTTTTACGCCTGGGCGGAAATTGCAGAAGGCGGCAGGGATAACATGGGGTTCGTGATGCCGAGCGGGCTGACCGTTATGAACCCCGATTGCATCGCCATATTAAAAGGGGCGCCCCATGTCGAGCTTGCCAGGAGGTTCGTGACATTCGTCATGTCGGAGGAGGGTCAGAGGTTATGGGTCTTGCCCCGCGGAACGCGGGGCGGGCCGAGGAAGCACGCCCTGAGAAGGATGGCTGTTCTTCCTTCGGTCTATCAGAAGCATAAGGGCGAGACGCTCGTCGCGGGGAGCCCCTTCGCGATAAAAATGGGGATGAAATATGACCAGCAAAAGAGTGCCGCCAGAAGGAACCTTGTCAACGCTTTGATCGGGGCGGTGGTGATTGATACCCACGACGAGCTCAAGAAAGCGTACAAGGCGCTCATTGACGCAGGGATGCCGCAAAGACATCTCCGGGCGCTCACGCGTCTTCCCATCACGGAGAAGGACGCGCTGGAAATGGCCGCAACCAGGTGGCGAGACGCAGCGCAACGAGCCAGAATCATAGCGGAATGGACCGCGTTTTCTCGGAGAAAAATGGAACGGCTAATCGAGGAATTGAGGTGATTGTGGGGCAGGGGTCAGGGATCGGGGGTCGGGGGCCGGAACTCCGAACCCTAAACCTTAAAGCCTGATCCCTGATCCCCGAAACCTGAACCCTGAAGCCCGAACCCTTGCGGACGGTGGAGCTATGCGGGTCGCACTGGAAAACGTAACGAAGAAGTATGGCGATGTGGTGGCTGTTGAAGGAGCATCCTTCGAGATCGAGGATGGAGAGTTGTTCTTTCTTCTGGGGCCGTCCGGCTGCGGGAAGACCACTCTCCTGCGGCTAATCGCAGGATTTATTTCGCCTGATGGAGGCAGAATCGTATTCGGAGAGAGGTTCATGAACGACGTGCCGCCAAACCGTCGCAACACGGGGATGGTCTTTCAGAATTACGCGCTGTGGCCGCATATGACGGTCAGGAGAAATGTTGAATATGGGCTCCGTGTGCGGAAGGTTGCCGCGGCGGAACGCGCAAGGAAGCTTGGCAGGGCTCTTTCACAGGTCAGGGACGCGCTTCGCATGCGAAAGGTTCCAGCAGAGCAGCGCCGAAGGAAGCTGGGCGAGGTTCTTTCACTGGTGAGGTATGCTCTTCGGGCGCGGGAGATTTCGTCGCAGGAACGGCGGAGAAAAGTTAACGAGGTTCTTTCTCTGGTGAGGATGGGCGGCTTCGGCGAGAGGTACCCGAACGAGCTGTCGGGCGGGCAGCAGCAGCGGGTAGCTCTGGCGAGGGTGTTGGTTGTGGGCCCGGATGTCCTCCTTCTTGACGAGCCGCTGAGCAACCTTGACGCCAGGCTCAGAATCGAGATGAGAGATGAGATTAAGCGAATTCACAAGGAGACGGGGATCACTTTCCTCTACGTCACACACGACCAGAAAGAAGCGCTCAGCATGGCTGACAGGATCGCTTTGATGAACGATGGAAAAATCGAGCAGATTGGAACGCCGAGGGAAATCTACTCGCTCCCGAAAAGCAGATTCGCGGCGACTTTCCTCGGAAGGATGAACCCGATCCCCGGGAGGGTCGTAAGCGTGATGCCCGAAAGAGAGGTTGTCGTGAGGACAGCCGTCGGAGAAATAAGGGCGGTCAAGCCGGTTGCGGAATTCTCGCCCGGGGAGGATGTGGAATGCCTTATAAGGCCGGAAGCGATGCGAATCGTCGCTGAACAATCGGCTCTTGCCGGCGAAGCCAATCTCCTGAAGGGAACGGTCGTGGAGCATGCTTATCTGGGAGAGATTGACGAATTCCTGATCGAGCTTGTGGACGGCTCGAGAATCAGGGTCTATGTTGCGCCATCGGCAGCGCAATGGGTCGAGCGGGCGAAGGACGTAGGCGTGGCCTTCGATGCGAAGGACGTGCTTCTATCCAAGCCTTCGAACGGAACCTGAGGACAGGATGAACGGGATTGAGAGGCCCGGTCTATCTTGTTATCGCGCGAAACAAGATTCTATCTGATCTCGAACTGTGAGAAGGAATAATGCCGGGACGTCTCGGGGAACAAAAACTATCGCAGTCGGCTTTACTGGGGCTTTTCGCCCTGGGGATGTTCTTCTTTGGGTTTATGGTTTACCCTGTCCTGCGAGTGGTCGTGGGAGCGGTCAGGCCGGAGGGGAAGTTCACGCTGGCTTTCTTTGCGGTGGTTTTTCACAACCCGCTCCTGAGGGAGAGCATCAACAACAGCTTCAGGCTCAGCATCACGACGACGCTGATAACGCTCGCGGTTTCGCTGCCGCTGGCGTACGTGTTGACTCGGGTGCGTTTTGCCGGAAAGCGCTGGCTGAGCTCTCTGGTTTTGGTTCCGATAGTTATGCCGCCGTTTGTGGGAGCTATCGGCATGAGGCAGTTGTTGGCGAGATTCGGGTCGGTCAACCTGCTATTGATGCACTGCGGCGTGATAGACCGCCCGATAACATGGCTGACTTCTGGGTTTGCCGGGGTAGTTGTTCTGCAAGTGCTCCACCTTTATCCGATCATGTATCTGAATCTATCGTCGGCACTGGCGAACATTGACCCCTCTCTCGAGGAAGCCGCTCACAACCTGGGCGCCGGGGGCTGGCGGCGATTCCGGAGCGTGACGCTGCCATTGATGATGCCGGGGCTTTTCGCCGGAAGCTCCATCGTTTTCATATGGGCTTTTACGGACCTGGGAACCCCTTTGATTTTTGGGTATCAGAAGCTCGTTCCTATTCAGATTTTCAACAAGATCTCGGAAGGCTCGGTTGACCCGACGGGATATGCCCTCGTGGTGCTGGTGCTGATGCTGACCCTGGCGACCTTTCTGGTGTCGAAGAGGGTTTTCTCCACCGGCCGGTACGAGATGATGCCCAGGGGACACGGCTCCAAGGAGGAGAGAAGAGCGGGAGCACTGGGGACTGTGATAGCGCACGTCTGCATCGGTCTTCTCGTGGTGGTGGCTCTGCTGCCCCACATCTCGGTCGTGCTCAGGTCGGTCGCGGACCGATGGTTTATGACCGTTCTGCCGGAGAAGTTGACCGGCGAGTACTTCGCCAAACTGGCGACACATCCGTTGACCGCCTCGAGCATTGGAAACAGTTTGTTCTACGCATCGGCGAGTTCGCTCCTCGATATAGCGCTAGGAATCGCAATAGCCTATTTCTTGGTGAGAAAAAGCATACGCGGCAGGAGTCTTCTGGACGCGATGGCGATGCTGCCGCTGGCGCTGCCGGGTCTGGTGCTGGCGTTCGGTTACGTAGTGGCGTTTCCGAGGCGAAGTCTTCTGGACCCGTTCGTGAATCCGGTTCCTCTTCTAATCATTGCGTATGCCGTTCGGCGCCTGCCGTTCATCGTGCGAGCGGCGTATGCCGGCTTTCAGCAGGTCAGTCCGGCGTTCGAGGAGGCGTCTTTCAACCTGGGCGCCGGCTGGATGCAGACGATGCGGAGAATCACGGCGCCGCTGATTTCGGCGAATCTTATCGCGGGCGGGCTGATGTGCTTTGCTTTTGCCATGCTGGAGGTCAGCGCCAGTCTGGTGCTGGCTTTGAAACACCGGTTCTTCCCCATAACCAAGAGCATCTATTTTCTGTTTAATCGCATCGGGGACGGCCCGAGCATGGCCAGCGCTCTGGGCGTAATCGGCATGGTGTTGCTGGCGGCAAGCATCCTCGTGTCGGCGCGCCTTATGGGGAAAAGGATGGGAGCGCTGTTCCGAATGTGATACATATTGTCTATGATGTTTTCAATCCGGCGGCGAATTTCGGGTGCGGAGTTTATGGCGTAGGGCTTTCCGGTTGAGGGTCGGCTGCTGAGTTCCTGGCGCTTGGCGGAGGCCGGCAGCCATGAGAGCGAAAAGAAAAGACTTGATTCGCGGAGAGAGGAAAGCGATTCGATGCACTGGACTGATGAAGTCGCGGAGAGGCTTATCGAGAGTGGCCGAGAAATTGTCATCTGCACGGGGATAACTCCGTCAGGAGATATTCACATCGGCAATCTTCGCGAGATGATAACGGCGGATGCGGTCTATCGGGCGCTTGTGGAGAGGGGGAAGAGCTCGCGGTTTTATTACATTGCCGATACGGCGGACCCGCTGAGGAGGGTATATCCTTTTCTTGATGCGTCGTACGAGGAGCACGTGGGCAAGCCGCTGTGCGATGTTCCGTGCCCGTGTGGTCGCCATCCGAACTACGCGGAGCACTTCCTCGAGCCGTTTCTGAAATCGCTGCGGGAACTCGAGATCTCTGCGGAGGCGCTGCGGGCGGACGAGCTGTATCGGGAGGGAAAATACGTTCAGACCATCATCACGGCGCTGGAAAAGCGGGACCAGATCGCGCGAATCATAGACGAGGAGACCGGCAAGAACACTCCCCCGGAATGGTCGCCTTTTGTGCCTCGCTGCAATCGGTGCGGGCGAATAACTTCGACGGTCGTGAAAGGCTTCGACGCAAAAGCGGCGCTCGTTGACTACGAGTGCGATTGCGGCGACAGGGGAAGCGCATCGATGGCGGGGGGCGGGAAACTGGTGTGGCGTGTTGATTGGCCGGCTCGCTGGAGCATTCTGAAAGTAACCTATGAGCCTTTTGGGAAGGACCACGCCTCCCGCGGCGGCTCCTTTGCGACAGGAAGGAGGATTTCCGAGGAAGTGTTCGGATTCACCACGCCGGACGCTGTCATTTACGAGTGGCTCAGCCTGAAGGGGATGGGGGACATGTCGTCCAGCAAGGGAAATGTCGTGAGCATAAGCCAGATGCTGGAGGTCGTGCCGCCGGACATCCTGCGTTACCTGATCCTCCGGAGACCGCCGAGGAAGTCAATCGTCCTCGACACGGGACAACCCATGCTGCGGCTGATAGATGAATACGACCAAGCCGGGGCGAAAGTGGAAAGCAGGAGGGCGTATGAGCTTTCGGCAATCACGAAAAAGCCGCCGACCGGCGTTCCCTATCGTCACCTTGTGAACGTGGTTCAGATGGCTCGCGACGACCCGGAGGAGATTCTGGCCGCTCTGAAGAGAAGCGGCTATGACGTAACACATAAGGAGGAACTTCTCAACCGGGCGGGCTATGCCAGGCGATGGCTCGACAGGTTCGCGCCCGAACAGGCGAAGTTCGAGCTTCAGGAGACTCTGCCGAAAGAGGCGAGGAATCTGTCCGAGGAACAGAGGAAGGCCCTCGCCGCGCTATCGGAAAAGCTATCGGAAGGGATGTCGGGGGATGAAATTCACCAGTTATTGTATGCCCTCAAGGATGAGTTCGGGCTTGAGCCGAGAGAGGTGTTTGAGGCGATTTACGTTGTTTTGCTCGGGAAACGGAGGGGGCCGCGAGCGGGATGGTTTCTGTCCGCTCTGGAGACGGAGTTCTTGAAGAAAAGGTTCCGCGAAGCAAGCGGTTGATCAGTTCAGTGGCATGGGCATCTCGCCCATGATGCTTCCCCGAATCGCATAGCTGGGTCGGGTGCGGGTGCGTTTGAGTGGTTGAGCCCGGATGCTCACCATTAGGCTTCGGCACCTCCCCGTGCGCATGGCATTTCACTGGTACGGTCGCGCCGGGCTTCAGCCGGCGTCCCGCCGCCAGACACGGGCTTCAGTCCGTGGGAGCATCGCCATGCAGGTTTCTGTCTCAGCAGGCTTCAGCCTGGCTTCTCGATCAGAGGATTCATCCATGATCCCCTCATACGCAGCCGCACCCGGAGGAATTGGCTTGATCGCAGGAGGTGAATCCAATACCGTAATCGCGGAGACTCATGAAAAAGAAAAGCCCGTGTCCGTTCATAAACTTCTTGGAGATTGAGGAAGTTGAGAGGAAAGATGGGACCGCCCGGTTGGTCATGCCTTACCGTGATGAACTGAGGAATCCCACCGGTTACGTTCACGGTGGGGCGATCGCTACCCTGATGGATGCGGCGATGGCGGTGGCTTTGGTCTCTCTCCTCGGACACGGGGAGTTCGCCACAGCGAAAATGGAGATAAGATTCAGGTCGCCGACAAAAGGCAAAACCCTGATTGGCGAATCAAAAATCGAATCCAACCGGGGCAGCTTCTACTTCGGCAAGGCGACGGTCCGGGAAGAGGGAGGCAAGGTTGTCGCGGAGGCTCAGGCCTCCTTTTCGGCGCCGCAGCAAGGATGAAGAAGAAACGGCCGGCAGCTCCCTGGTTCTTTGAAGCGCCGGCCGCTTGCATTTACGTCTGTGTGCGGACCGCGTCGTGGAGGCGGGGTCACGCTTTCATGTCAATGACTTCGACTTTCAGCTTGTCCACATCAATGCGTCCGACACCGAGCTCGGCCGCATAGCGAAACTGCGTGATGTCTTTCGGCTTATACGACCTGTTATTCCATCTGGCTATGCCGAGTGTGTAGGCATCCACTGCCAGTTGGTCTTTGCCGGCGATGAGCATGTTGAGGTTGCGAGTGGCTTTCGGATTGCGGTTGTTAGGGCCTCCGTAGAGGGTTATGCGAGTGGCATCCACAATGACAAGAGCGGGCTTGATGCTCGATGATATCTCGGCGATGCACTCCCCAAGACCATTCCGGTGGAAGTAGCCGCGGTCAAATATGACTCCCATCCAGTTCTTCAGTCCGAAGGTCACTACGGTTGAGCCGTGGGTTTTTGCATTGGGGATGTTGATAATCACGTCGGCGTCGAGAATGTCTTTGGAAACGAGAATCGGCTCCTTGATTACCTTGGCACGCGGAATCTCGACCTTCCTGTAGAACTCCTTCTTGTCAATCTTCAGAACCTTGATGCCTTGGACCTTGTCCAAAGCGGGCTTGACTCCGGAGATTTCAAAGGCTCCCTTGCGAAGTGGATTGTCGAGGGCGATGCACTCTTTGGGGCCAGCACTCACGACCAGCTCGGCGACGGTTTTGGCGACCTCCGGGTGGGTGTTTCCCGATTGCGTCGGCGGAAGTGCCCAGGTCATGTTCGGCTTGAGGACGACCTTCGACCCTTTTTTCACCAGCGCGCCGATTCCGCCGAAACGGTCAATGACCTTGCGAGTCATTTCCGCGGGCGAACCGTTTTTGACCACGAAGATGTCCGGAATGCTGCCTGCGGAAGCTGGCGCCGCCTCCGCCGCCATGCGCAGCGCGGACGGCATTGCCACGGAACCGACGGCGACTCCGGCACATCTTCCGATGAACTCTCTGCGACTTATCTTTCTTTTCATACGCCCTCCTTTGCGGCTAACGCTGAATGTACGTTTGACTTCGTTCAATGGCCAAAACTTGTAACGCTCAGCCTCGGCCAGAAGTTTAACATAGGTACCTCACGGCATTTCCGTCTTGATGCCCGTACTCGCATGGGAGCTCCATCATTATCCGCCAGCGTGGTCGCCCTGTTCCGGGAATTGTGCAACAGGGCTTCTATTTTGGCGGAAAGCAGCACGGCATGACAGCGGTTGAGAACCGTCAGTTTGCCATGAGCGATTTGAGTTCGGCCCTCAGAAGACGCAGATGATCTCGTTCCTCAGCCAGCACTCTATTGAACGTCTGACGAATATGCTCGGCCTTTGCAGCGTTTGCCGCCGATTCGTAGAAAAGGATCGAGCCTTTCTCGACCCTGATTCCGAAACGGATCGCCTGCGCAAGGCTAAACAGGGAGGCTATCGCTGAATCCCTTTCTTCTGCGCGAGGAAAAACTCCAGCCTCGGTCAAGGACTGCACGTTCCGCGGGGAGATTCTACTCAAATAGAGTTCTCCGGTCAGGTCAATGCCCATATCTCTCCCCATACGTTGGAAGACGATCTTATGCTCGATTTCTTGGTCCGCAAGGCGGGTCAGCGTGTCCCGGAGGCGCCTGGAGTCCGCCTTGGCGCTGGCTGCTCTATATAACTGGTTTCCGTCTTCCTCCAGGCGGATAGCTATGCTCAGAACTTCGCCAATGCTTATGTTTGACACATCAAGAGCCATAGGGCTTCTCGGGTTTCGGGTAATTTTGGCATTGGATATAATATGGTCTTCCTACTTCTCTTCGATAACAACGGGAAGAACCTCGCCGCAGTTCCCGCACCGATTTCCCTTCAACCGAAGGGAACGAATCGTATAACCGCTTCTGGCGATGACGACTTGTCCGCAGTGCGGGCAGATGGAGTCCTCGTCTCCCTCGCCGGGGAGGTTGCCCGCGAAGACGTATCGCAGCCCTTGCTCTCGCCCTATTGCTGCGGCTCTGCGGATGGTTTGTCTGGGGGTGGGCGGGGTGGAGTGATCCTGGTAGTTGGGATAAAACCGCGAGACGTGCCAGGGGATGTCAGGCGAAATGTCAGCGATGAAGCCCGCAATCTGGTTCAACTCCCCTTCAGAATCGTTCAGGTCGGGCACGACGAGAGTTGTGACCTCCAGATGCATCCCCGCTTCGTACATAAGCCGAATCGTCTCCAGCACGGGCCGTAAGCGGGCAGAGCATACCTTACGGTAGAACTCCTCGGAAAAGGATTTCAGATCCACATTCGCCGCGTCAATGACGCCCTTCATTTTCTCGATTGCTTCCGGGGTCTGGTAGCCGTTCGTCACGAATATGTTCTTGAGGGCTTTTCGGTGGGCGAGAATAGCTATGTCGTAGGCATACTCAAAGAATATGGTCGGCTCGGTGTAGGTGTAGGCGATGGAGGAACATCCCGAGCGAGAGGCTTCTTCTACTGCCGTTTCCGGAGAAAGAGGACTGCCGGGAAGGCTGTCGCCTTCGTCCTGATATTGGGAGATCTCCCAGTTCTGACAAAAGGAGCAACGAAAATTGCACCCCATAGTTGCTATGGAATAAGCGAAGGTGCCGGGGAGAAAATGGAAGAGGGGCTTCTTTTCGATGGGGTCAACGTGCCGAGCAATGACCTTGCCGTAAGTGAGGGTATAAAGGATTCCACCGAGGTTTACGCGGACGTTGCAGAACCCCCGCTTGCCATCGCCTATGACACAACGGTGGCTGCATAGGACGCAGGCCGTCTTGCCATCGTCTCGCTTCCTGTAAAGCGTCGCTTCCTTCATGGCTTCGTCCGTGATGCTGGAGACAGATTCTACAACTGCGTCCGGCCGCCGGGATGCCGTGTTGGATGACCACCGGTGAGCAAATAACCGGTCGCAAGTTTGCGCTCCGGACGAGCCTATGTCAACGCCAAACCCGATGGGCGCCGTATGGCCTCAGTCTTGGGCGGATGCCCCGCCGAGACTGAGGGATTACCTTTTCACGTAATGCCTCAGTTAGCGGCGGCTGAGGTTCCGATCTCATAGAACGCAGTGTAGCCCTTGGGCCGGTGGCATCCTGCCCCCGCCGAGGGCGAGACGCCCTCGGGACTGCCGCCCCGCCATGGCGGGGTGTCCTTCTCACCTTATTCTCTGCGCCTTTGCGCCTTTGCGTTAATCTGGTCTTCCCTTCTTCCCTCCTGCGCCTCGGCCGGCTATCCGCCCGTAAGTGAGGGATTACCTTTTCACGCTCTTTTTCGTTGACAGCCTCCCTATCCAAACGTTATATCCCAGGCAGAGAAGGTCGCTTTTTGGCTTCTCGTTCTCGGAGCTGGCAAGTTCCGGTCAAATGCCGGCATGGCCCAAATCGGCCTCCCACGGAAAGCCAAAACGAAGTTGAAAGGCTAAAACGGTTAGCCCAGAATAGCTCGAACTGTTAACTCAACCTAAGGTTAGAAAGGAGGCACACGCTATGGTCACAAAAAGCCACTTTCCCAAGAACCTTCCGAGGTTTACAGGCTTCGTAACACTTTTCCTCTCTGCTCTCGTTCTATTGTCAGGATGTGACGACAAACTTGGGAAGCTCAAGGGAAAATGGGATGTGATTGAGCGAATACTCAAGTCAGCTCAGGCAGAATCCGACCATCTCCAGGAGAAGATTGCCAAGCTGCGTGAGTGGGAAAAGGAGGACCCTCCTCCGAGAAACGCCATACAGAAGCTCACCACAGAGATCGACAGCGAACAGAAGCTTCTCAATGGAAAGAGAGATCAGGTGCTCGCGCAACTTCCCGAGCTGACCAAAGAAATCAAGGAGTTAGATGACACCGAATTGGTCCAAGTTCTGGAATATATCCGCAAATGGATACCGTTGCTGGAGAGCTGGCTTGGTGTCAAGATGGGAAAGCTGAAGGAAGCGGACAGTAAGGTTAGCGCGGGCGTGGAGGAGAAACTCAACAACGTCTCGGCGGTTGTAGATCAAGAAATAGCTATGATTCAGCAGCTCGCCGAGCTCGGACCGGGCCCTGAGAAGGGTGTGTTACTCACTGAGCTCGCAGGCCTTATCGCTGACGCCTCGGCCATCTCCCTGCACGAGGAGTTGAAGCTTGTCGGCGAAATGGCCGAGCTGTTCGCGCACATTGGGCCTTTGCCCGTCGTTGCCGGAAGTCTCATCGAGGAGATTTCCTTCGTTATAGAGGAGGGTCTGCCGGAGGGGTTTGAGCATCTTGACAACGGCCTCCTCGAGGCAGGTTCCGAGCTTATACTACAGCTTCCAGGGGGTTGGGTGCTGACAGCTCCCGCGGACATCGCCTCGGACAACCTCGATTTGGAGGTCACGGGAAACGAGCCCGGCAGCGGAATCATAAAAATGCTCCTGGTTTCTGAGGGCGTTCCTGGAACACCCAATGATGCCATTAACATAACCTTCAACGGCATCATGGTGTGTGATAAGACCGGCCTCGCCACTGCCACTCTCTCTGTCATACCGGGCCGGACTTCCAAGCAGGACTTTTGCGTGCTTCCGGAGCAGCAGGTCAGAAGCATCGGCAAGAGCGACAATGCCGTCACCTTGAGCTGGGATTCATTCGGCTCACGTCTCTACACCGTGCAGTGGGCCTCTGATCTTTTGGACGGCACATGGGTGGACATTCCCGGCGGGCCCACGACCGATAGAAGCTGGGCAGGTGAGGACACTACCGGCGTCAGCGAGCGCTACTACCGGGTCACGGCCCCGTAGCTCATGCCGCCGCGCGACTGCCAAACTCTGTGTCCCCTCCGGGCGGAGCTCAGCCGGTCCTCTCGGTCAAGGGGTTCATCCTGCGCTGTTTAGGCGAGGATAACTGCGCATGACAGAAAGGGTCCCCAACCTGGCTGTCTCGCGGCTGCGAGGGAGTGCGGCCAACACAAGTCTCTTGAGACCCCTTGAGATCGTACTCTCTTTGATGGCCCTGCTCGCGCCCGCGTTCCCGGCCGAGCTTTTCAAGCCCACGCCGATCATGGTGCATCCCCCTGACGACGTCAAGCTGCGCCCCATTTCCAGATACGCCGCCGATTCTCCTTTCGGCTTCCACCCCGCAAAAGTCAGAGGGCCCTCCGACGCCTACCTTCTTGCCCGAGACCTCGGTGTCTCCTGGGGGCGCGACGGCTTCTACGTCATGTGGGTTCTCGTCCAGAAAAACCCTAAAAGCCGGGATTACAACTGGCGTGGATACGACAACTTTTTCCGCAGCGTCCCAAAAGGCTTCTGCCTTCTCAAAAACATCCAGCCCCTTCACGAAGGCGCGCTTCGCGTCAACATACCTGCGCTTCTCAACCCGAGCACCAAGTCGGGCACTCCCGCGCTCCGACAGCCGCGCCCTGCCGCCCGATTGGCGCCGCAGCCCAAGCCCCGCATGTCAGATTTCATGCGCCCGATGTCCTACCTGCCACGCGAGGAATTGATGGACGACTACATCGGCTGGGTCAAAGCCACCGTCGAGCGATACGATGGCGACGGTAAAGACGACATGCCCGGCCTCGTCACCCCTTGCAAGTACTGGCAGGTCGGCAACGAGCCACCGCCATTTCTCAGAGATTACCCGCAACTCCTCCGGCTCACCTGCGACGCCATCAAGGCTGCCGACCCCGATGCAAAAGTTCTCATCGCCGGTTGCCCGGGCATGCCCCACGGCTACATGCAGCATTTTCGCAAAGTCTATCTCCCCATCCTCCGCGCCCTCGACGGCAAGGGCTTCGACATTTTCGATTTCCATTGGTACGGCAACGCAAAAGGTGATTACGACATCCGACACGTCCTCTCCGGCATCCGCCAATGCCTCAGTGAAACCGGATTCGCCGACGTCCCCATCTGGATAACCGAAATGGGCTCCTACTCCGGCCATCCTCGCGGCTTCGGCCCGCAGACCGAGGGCGACCAAGCAGCCGACCTTTTCAAACGCTACATCTTCTCCACAGCTCACGGCGTCGAAAAAATCTTCTGGGCATGGAACATCGTCGAGGGATTCGGCGATCCCTTGGACAACGACTACTTCGACCACACCGGCTTAATCTACGATGGGCGAGGTATCGGCGACCCCGGCGCCGCCAGCCGCAAAAAAGCCTACTTCACCTACCGCTTCATGACGCAAAAGCTCGACGGCGTGGATTGGCGACACATCCAGATAATCTCAGATGGAGAGGATAACATCTTCTGCTATCGCCTGAGAAAACGCGACAGCGGGCGAATTCTTTATGCCATCTGGTGGGACTGGTTCAGAGGGAGCGGTGGTGCAAAGGAGGGCAAAATCGCGCGAATCCCCGAGAGGAAGTCCTTCCTCGCCACAGAAGTCGTCCCCGACAAAAAACACCAATTCCGCTCCTTTCCCGTCCACCCCAGACACGGTCTCCTCTCCGTCCCCCTCGGCAAATCTCCGGTCGTGCTCGAAGCATCATGCGCAGAACTGCGCGGCGCAACAGAACCCCAATAATCCGGATTCAGGGGAATGAGAACGACCGGGGTCAAGTAGCCACAGTAAGGCGCCGGCTGCCGACCAGGAATGTGCGCGAGGAGCCTTGCATCATAGTGCGAGTGGCATCCATTTAGGATGTGTGCGATTGCTGCATCCTCAACTCGTAGCACGCGCGGGCCAGCTCGACAAGCTCGTCATAGCCCCAGGTCCCTCGATCCGTGAGCCGGCGCGAAAGGTCCGAGGGGATTGCTTCAAGGCCCAGGTGAGCGCCGCTGATGGCGCCTGCCATGGCGGCTGTTGTATCCACATCGCCGCCGACGGCAATCGCGGCACAGATGGTCTCCCAGTAATCATCGGGCGATCTCAGGAATGAATATAGGCTCCACAACACACTGCTCGTGACAAAGGGCGAGATGCCTTGCCAACCGTTCGCATAGTCGGGATTCCCCGCTTTGGAGATGAAGCTCACCGCTCGTTCCGGAGTCAAAGGCACCCATTCAGCCAGTTGTCGAATAGCAGAGGCAACCGAGTGCTCGATCCTCCCCGCCCACTCGCTGAGCTGCGAAAGGAACGGCTTCACATCTATTGGCTTGCTGTGAAGCGCCAGCGCCACGGCCCCGGCAATCGCCACCGCGCCAGCGGAGCATCGCTTGTCCTGATGAGTAATTCGACCTTGATCGCGCGCCACGCGAATCAGCTCCTCCGGCTCGTCAAAGAAGATCAATCCCACGGGTCCTGCACGCATGGCGGTGCCGTTACCCGCTCGCCCGGGAGGCGCTCCCGCCTGCTCCCAGGGCACCCCGTCCGCGAGACGCCTCGCCGCCTCGTCAGTTGCGATACCGCGACCAACAATTCGGTTTTCCCGAAAGATGGCAGCGATGCGGCGAGCATAATCCTCCGGGTCGAAATTCTTGCACGCCGCGTAACTCTGAAGGAGCTCGCGCGCCAATTGCGAGTCGTCCGTGTATTGCCCGAATGGAATCCCCCTTCGCCCTTTTTCTCCCGCGCGGCCTCCCTTGAGTATCTCTGCGACATACTGCTGACAGGTTTCAGGAGAAGCTCCTTCAACCGGAAAGCCGAGTGCATCCCCCAAACATTGCGCAATCAGGCAGCCACTGAATTGTTCTTCACGCGGTACAACCATTTCCACTCTCCCCTTTTCTCCGCTGCTGAACCTCCCGGTCGCCACATTTCCACTTCGGTCGCCTCAGTCGCAGCTTGACGACATCGAAAAACATCCTCAGCGAATCCTGCCAGAGCGAGACTTTCGACGGACGCAAATCGTGCCAGTGAACCGGCAGCTCCTTGCTCTTAAGCCCCAACCTTTGCGCAATCAGGAGGATTTCCACGTCGAACGCAAAACGATTGAGCTTCGCGGCGAAAAAAATTATTCCTATCGCGCGACGAGAAAATAGCTTGAATCCGCACTGCGTATCGCGAAAATGGCTCAGCCCCAACGAGCGCAAAATCAGGTTGAAAGCTTTGCCCATTAGCTCCCGATAGAAGGGCTGATGCAGCTCGATTTTAGAGTTCCTCAACGCTCGGGAGCCAATCACGACGTCGTACCCGCGCTGTGCCCCTTCCAGGAGGCGGTCGAGTTCGTAAATCGGCGTCGAAAGGTCCGCGTCCGAAAACAATGCAAAATCGCCCCTCGACGCAAGCATCCCTCGTCTGACGCTGTATCCCTTTCCCATGTTCGCCCCGTTTCGCAGAACGCGAATCGGGGACTGCGCTCTCTCGGCTGCACGCTGCGCTTCGGCAACCGTGCCGTCCTCGCTGCCGTCATCCACTACGATGATCTCGAATCGCCAGGGTTTGCGTAAAACATATTCATGGACCGACCGAATCGTCGCGCCGATGTGCAAGCTCTCGTTGTACGCTGGAATCACAATGGAAACCAAAGGCTGCGATTTCTCTGCCACTTTCGCCATATCGTTCCTTCTCCGACTGCGTTGCCAGTCGAGCGGGGCGGTAACTCGCTCTCGCTCCCGCTTCACTTCCCGGGCGATAATTTCCCGAGCACGCCTTCAACAACTTCCTTCGCCAACGCGGGGCGAAACTTCTCGAGCAGGCGATTGTACACCGGCCGAGCAATCTTCGCTCGGGCTTTCGCGTCGCCGAACGATTCGCGGAACCTCTTCCACTCCTTATCGAAAATCTCGCGGTACGGCCCGTAAACCAGATAATTCCCGTGATAGCCCGTGCGTTCCGTCCAACCGAGGAGCGAGTCAAAATAGGTGGATAACTGCTCTTTTAGGTCTTCGGTAGAACCCTTCGCAGCCGCTTCTGCTGAGAAGATTTCCGACGCCCTAATCGTCAGGAGCGTTCTCAAATCAGCGTGCAACGTCGCGATACCCCCCGGCACGTACCACGCGAGACCTCCATCGAACTTCCTTTTTCTCGACTTATCTTCTCCCGCGCGCTTTAACCCTTCCTTCGCCTTGAGCATCGCGTCAGGGTCGTTGCCTTTCAGCGCCTTCCAGGCCGTCGCCAGCGCCAAGGGATTCCGCGGGTCAAGTTGCATGGACAGGTCATCGAGCATTTCATCGAAGCTCGCCGGATCATCCGGATTCCACGCAAGCCGGCTCATCAAATATATGTCCGGAAGCTGAACCGCCGGTGTCTGCGAGTTCCCCATGAGGCCCACGAGCTTGTCCGCCTTGGCGACCCGTGCCGCCTCCCTTATGTAGTATTCCTGGAAGACCGTCATCGGCGGACTCGGCTCATGCTCGACGGCGCCGTACGGAAAACATATCGCTTTGTCCGTCAAACCTAACTCTTTCAGCAAAGCGATGTGTCCGAGATTGCAAGCCGAGAGAAACCACGGCTCCGGGAGCCTCTTTTTCAAGCCCAGCACGACATCCCGCCAGTTCTCCTTTTGCGAACTCGTTCCCCATCCCCACCACATCCAGTAGATGAGCGCCTGCTCCTTCGGCCTCTCGCAGAACCGATCCATTAACTTCCGGTGCCCGACGAAGATGTCCACGAGCTCCGAAGCCGGGCTTCCCTTCCATCCGCCCGGGTCGCAATCAATGATCCAGTACGCGTCCGCATTCGGCAGCGTCCGGTACAGGTCCTCCCGCGAGGCCATGATCTCCTGAAACTGCTTCGGATCGCCGGGGTCCTTCAAAACCTCCACCTCAAAGTATTCCCTTGTCTCGATAGGCATTCCCTTGTCGCTTTCCGCGACGTTGTTCGCGCAATCTCCCAACCAAACATCCATGCCTCTCGCAGCGTGTGCATACTGAACCACTTCCCCATATTTCATCAGGTACTTGCTGTCCGCCTCGCTCAGCGGATGCGGCAGAATCCCCACCATCGTCCAGATTTGAATCATGTTGAACTTCATCTGCGAAAGCAGATCAACGTACAGTTTCCAATCCAACTGCGACCAGCTCCGGCACGCATAGGGGTAGTTGTACGCCCAGTGGAGGTGCCCGTACATCCCCCTTCTTGCGAAATATGGGGTCTCGCGCACATCAAGCGGAAGCGCTATTTTCTTTCCCGCTCCCGAGAGCCGAATCAGCCGTGTGAGCTCAGTTATCGCCAGCTCTGTCCCGTGCGGGTCATTTCCCGCAAGGAAAAAGTAGTGCCGGCGTTGCCTCTCGCTGAAAGCGCTTTTGATGATGAAACCCTCTTTTCCCAATTCCTCGTCGGGGACAGCGACTCGCGGCGCGCCTGCCGGGGCGCTCATCGCGGCTTCCTTCCCGGCTACGATCACGGCCGTCGGCCCCGGCCTTCGTGCAAGGCAGTCGCTACCATCAGAAAAAGTGACCTTGTAGTCACACACGGAAGCGAGCGTTTCAGCAAGGGGGCTGTTTAAGCCCGTGAGGACGTACTGGGGTTCCGACTTTCCCGAAATCAAACACGTCCGGCTGAAATCAACCCCAGCCAGCAATGTCGCCCCTCTGGCTTCCCCGGGCAATGTGCCAACCGCGATGCCCAGCACAAATCCAAACAGCGCAACTCTCGATGCCGTTCGTATCATCGGCGCCCCCCTCTTTCCTGATTCGCCACCGCCATAAGTTTCACTTTCGCTCCGGCCGAAGCTCGCCTCCTCATTTCTCCTCCGGCTTCCACCGAATCGCATTCACGATAATTTGCCGGTACGCCTTGCTCTGGATGTCGTCCACCAAATGCCCCGGCTGGAGATATATCAACCATCCTTTGCCGACCTTCTTCAGCCAGCCGCTGGTGTTCTGCATGACCTTCTTCCCGCCGATCCTCTCGCCATCGTAAACGAATCCCAGCAGCAGCGTCTTCTCCTTCCCGTCGGTGAACGTGTGGTTCAGATAGACTTCCGAATTCTTCTTCAAGGTGAAATAGGAATACAGTCCCCGCTTCACCTTCTCGCTCTCGAAAGAAATCCTGCCATCATACTTCACCTCGTGCGACGTAATGTAGTGGCTGGGATTGATGTTCACGACCTTCTGGCTCACTGGCTCTATCCACTTATATCCGCCTTTCTCCCAGCTTCCTTCCGGCAGCTTGATCCCGAGAAAATCGAACCAGTACTTGTTCTTCCGCTTGCCGCTCGATATGGAATGATGGAGCACGACCAACCGCCCGCCGCTTTTCGCGTACGCAATAAACGCCTTCTCCGGCTCCTCGAGCATCTTCCCGTGAATGAAAACGATCACCGCCTTGTAGTGCGAAATCTCCGACGGCATTTCCGCCTGGGTTTTCACGTCCACATCGTATCCATATCCCTCCCTCAAAAAACCCGCCAGCAACTTCATCTGCGGGAGCTCATCGTGCACAATGAGAATTACTTCTCCCCCCGTGGCAATTCCCCGGAAGAGAAATATCGTTGCAGTAAGCGCCAACCACACGAGTTTCCTTCTCATTTTCCTTCCCTTCATTTAATGCAGCGTTCGTCTTTCAGCTCCATCCACCTTTTGCCTCATAGTCGCGTTTCAATCAATGACTCCCACCTCGACGAGAGCGAAACCCATGCTGACAGATGAGGCATAACCTGTCAAGGGTGTGGCTGCGAAATCGTGGCATATCCGGCAGGCTTTCTTCAATCTCCTCGCTGTCGTGCTTGCGCCGGACATGCCCCGCCCTCGGCGGGGCAGCCCCTTTAGCCACCTGCTTAAGCTGGTGGTCATCGGATAAGCCGTCTCCGCCGTGAGAGCCGGCTTTAGCCGGGCTTCTCGATTAAAAGGATTCATCCGTGCCGCAACGTGTTTTTCAGGACCTCTGCCTTCGCATCGTCTGGCAGACGAAGAACCACAAGCGGTTGGAAAGGGCGGACAGAGATGACGTTTCCGGCCGGAAGCACGAAAAACCGCCAGGGCATGGTGAGAATGGCTGAAGCCCGTGCCTAACAGAGACGCCGGCAGTCCCGAGGGCGTCTCGCCCTCGGCGGGGGCAGGTGAGCTCCTCGACATCCCGCCAAGGGCGGGACAGGACGGCGGCGATACATGCGCCTCTCTGCGTGCTCTACGGACTCTGCGGTTTCACCCATAGCCGCCAGTAAGTGAGGCATTACATTCAGGGGACCTTTTCTTGCAGCCGAAGCTTGTCCGCGCCCGGTTCGGCGTCTGGTTGGGTCTCTATTTCCGGGCAACTTGCTCCCTCAACTTTTCTATCATGCTTTGGCATTCCTCTTCGGCCTCAGCCCATCCTTTGAGCGTGACACTGCCGCACCTCAGATAGTCGAACACCACAGCTTCCGCCGCTACAAATTGGTCACAGACTTGGGCAACTTCGGCAGCGATGCAGCCAGGAATGGTGGTCACGCCGTTGCAGTCACCATGAAGAAGGTCGCCGGGATTGACACTAATTCCTCCGACGAGAACGGGCGCCTGGATCGCGGGAATATGACAGTAACCGTGAGCGCAGATTGCTCCGCTGGTGAAAGCGGGAAAACTAAGTGTCCGTACCTGTTCCAGGTCCCGGCCTGCCCCGCTCGTAATCAAGCCTGCGGCGCCGAAGGCCTTGTATGTGGCGCCACGTTACGGTGTCAGGACTCCAGGCAAGCTCAACATGCTGCCTGACGTGGTAGTTGGAATCTTGCGGAAAATCCATGAGCCCCAACAATCCGATATAGACACCCCCAGTCCGAAATACAACCATATCATGGGTCTGCAGGCGAGGCTTCACTCCCCTAAGGACGACTTTGGCTTTTGTCCAGTTCACAAAGTCGGGCGACTCCGTCCGCGCCACTAAGCGGATGTTGCCCCTCGTCTTGAGACGCGTAATGGCGACGTACTTGCCCAATGTTGCCGCCCAGAACGCATTATTGTGCGTATCGCCCGGCGCCTCGATCTCACGGCACAGTATCGGGTTGTCCCAGTGCACGCCGTCGGGGGAAAACGCAACCG
This sequence comes from uncultured Verrucomicrobiota bacterium, assembly GCA_964640185.1. Taxonomy (GTDB): domain Bacteria; phylum Auribacterota; class JABMQX01; order JABMQX01; family JABMQX01; genus CAZXGF01. Next base: position 48,909 of record CAZXGF010000002.1, read on the forward strand.
CCATCCTCTCGGCCCGGAAGAACATCTTGTAACGCCTGGCCACATTGCTTTCGTGCAGATCCTTGAAGACGCCCGCACCGTGCGGGCCACGGAACATGCCCCGCATCTCCTGGCCACGCATCAGGATATTGTTCCTCTTGTTGCCGCCGAACTCGACCAAACCGAGCTCCGGCTTCTCCCAATGGATGCCGTCCTTTGAGACAGCGTAGCAGACACCCATCTCTCGACGGTTCGGCCTGACGCCCATGTAGTCCCGCGACTCAGGATTCCGCTTTTCAGGCGGCGTGCTGGTAGTCCTCTCGTCAATGATAAACGGACTGTACCAGCACTTGTACAATTTGTCCTGTGCGTCATACATAACATTGGCATAGACGTTGTCGAAACGGGGCTCCCAGGGCTTGTCTTCTTTGAAAAGTGGGTTGTTCTTGTCTTTCTGCACCGTGCCGACGGTCAGTTCTGCATTCTCCACACTCTCAATCACTCGAGAATCGAGAAGAAGGTATCTGTCACGCTTCATGCCTTCATTGGCTCGTCGAGGGGACTCACTTGCCACAGTGCTACAGATTGCCACTCCGACAATGAGCATTGCTGCCATAATCACTCTGGCGTTTGTCTTCTTGCGTGCACTCATCACAATATCCTTCTGTGATACGGGCCCGTGCTTTTTCTTGCCCAACTGAGGGCATGGCATAGTTCTTTTTTCCCGGGAACCGGGGCGCCAGGCCGCCTCGGTTCCGGGAAGCTTTGGCACGGAAACGCAGCCCCACTCGCCCGAGAGGAACAGTCGCCGCGCCTTTGAATGTCGCGCAATTACAATTTCGGGCTCCATTCCTCGGTCGGGCCACGATTTCACATCGCGCCTTCTTGTCGGCCAAAAAGATGTTTATCACTCCACTACAACCGTCAGCACTTCACCTTTCCGGAGGACAACTTCCGATGGCAGCGAGACGATGATGGAGCCATCCTTGATGGTGTGGACGACGTTGATTCTCTTGCCTCCCACGTTCACAGAGACTCTCGATGGTTCTGCATCGTCGGGGAGTTTGAATATCAGCTTTTTCAAACTTAACTTGCCGTATCGGACCTCAATGCGCTCGCTCTGCTGCTTCTGGCGGCGGCTCTGCGTGAATAGTCCCCACCCCTCGGCGCCAGTGAAGAACGTGGCGTGGTTTTGCGGCCGCCACACGGGCTTGAAGCCGATCACGCCCGCGGGGCCGTCGTATATGAAGCCCTGGCTGGCGAGCAGCAGAGACCACACGCTCATCGCTCTCGCATAGAACTTCCCACATTCGTCATCACCGAAGGGGTTGCCGCTGTAGCCCCACGAAGCCCATTTTGTGGCGGTCAATCCGGTGCGAAGGCGGCCGTCGTAACGGTCGGAAATAGCTTTCGCGACCGTGAATCCTTCCTTTACCAGGGCGTATTGGACCATGGCAGCGGCGGCAGCATACTCGAAACCGGTCATCGCCTCGTCCGCGTAAATCGTGTGGTTATCGGGGCGGGGACCGTAAGGCCAGGTTATCATCTGCATGCCCGCGTCGTCGTCGGTGACAAACTTTCGAGGCTTTTGCGGGATACCACGGAAGTTGGGTTGGAAGTTGTACTTCAGCAGCGACCGGAGCGCGGAACGAACCCGGTCCGCAGGATAGTGCCTGTCCAATTCGACCTGGTTCGCCCACCACTCGCCCAACACCTGGTCTATGTGGCAGCCATCGTTGTAATCCCTGTACGGCTGCGGGTCGGGGACCTGGATGTAGTAGTCGCCGTTCCACAGAGTTTCATTCTGCCGTGTCACCCCTGTGTTGCGAATGCGGCGATAGCGCTGTGCCGCTGCACTGTCGCCCTGCAGTTCAGCCATCTTCTCAGACGCTCCCAGCGCCGAGAGGTAAAGCGAGCCTAACCACGAGGTGCTTCCGCCCGCCTCGCAGTCGAGGGTGTTGTGCTGGGCGCCCGAAAGCACGCCGTCTTCGTCCCGGTCCCAGGTCGCAATGACGTACTCCATCGCCTTCCTGACTCGCGGCCAGTGCTTGTCGAGCCATCGGAGGTCAACGCTGCACAGGTGTTCGCGGTACGCCTCGAGAATCTCGCCGCACTGTCCGTCGGTGGCTGTCCCCCCTCCCGGCTGACGAAACGGAATCTTCCCGTCGTCCGTCTGATAACGAAGCGCCTCTTCCCGCATTCGGCGGGCGATGGAAGGAAACAAGCGGGCGTGCGCCTGAGCGTAATGCCAAACGTGGGCGCAGTTGCCCTGGCAGCAACCGGAGCCGGGACAGCAGCCCTCCCACCCGCCGAAATAACCGTCTCGGGTCCAGAAACAAGTCTTGCTCCGCAGCACCGCCACCTGCGAGCTGATGCGGTCGAGAAGCCAGTGCGGCAGATTGGAGGCGTAAAAGGTGTCGTGATATAGCCTCGTGAGGCCAGATAACTCGTCGAAACGCTGGTGAACCTCTCGCATCACGCTCACGGCGTTGTCCCACCAGTTGGCGTAGATGTTCCCTTCGCCGCCCCACTTTCCCTGGCCGTGCCTGCCGTTCGGGAAATGCCAGGTCAACACGAACCTGACCGTGCGGCTCCGGCCCGCCCCGAGGGTGAACGGCACAGCAAGAGCGCCGTCGAGTGTCTGCCCTGCGGGGGAGGGACCGGCTGTTTCGGGCCCGCTCAACGCACCGTCCTCCGACACGTCCTCGAACAACGCATCAAAGCTGTCCCAGGAGGCGGCAGCCGCGACCTTGTCCTGAAACGCCGCCAGAGCCATGTCACCGTAAGACGGCGAATTCTTCTTCCTGTCGGAGGTCATGTGAAGAATGGTCGCGCCGTTTTCTTTCAGGACGCGGTTGCGGTTGCTCCCGTAGCCGCCGAAGCGCCGGCCCTCGATTTTTCCATCGCCGGCGAAGCCGACGGCGTTTTGCTGGGTTGCGAGGAAGCTGACCTCCACGGCCTTTCCGGATGTGTTTCTTGCCGTGAGGTTGAATATGGCACACGGGATCGCCGAGTCCCTGGCGTCGAGTGGAATCAGCGGGCTGAACACTTCGATGCCCACGGTCACCGGCAGCCCCGCATCTTGAAAATCGTACCAGCCGAAGGGATACTCTCCGCGAAAAGTCAAGCTCTTCACAGCCTCAAAGGGTCCGACAGGGCTGGTCTGCAAAGCTCGCACAATCGGCTGGCCGCCAAGGGCCTTCGCTCGCACCGCGAAAAAACTGTCCGGCACGAACACCCCGTTGAAGTTGTTGAAAATCTGCCAGATTGGCCGTTCCGCCTTGCCGTTGATCTGGATGCAGCCGGCGCCGATGCCGCCGAGCGGGAGGCTGATAGCAGTCAGGTTCTCCCCGCGATACACTCGCGTTTGCCCCCGAGCCAAAAGGCGGAGGTCTTTCATCCGTTCGGCCAGCATCTTCATCCGGATACGTCTCCTTTCTTCTTCAAGAGCTCGCTTCTGCTGGAGAATTTCCTCCTTCCTCCTGAGGAGGGCTTTCTTTTTCTGTGCCCACCCAATGGCGTTCAGATGTCGGCCAATTTCATCCTCCGTAAGCAAACGGGAATAGACCACCACCTCATCCACAGCGCACACACACTGCTCATAGCCGTTCGGGGTCGCGGCGCCGATTAGCAGCGGCAAATCTTTGGCGGAGAAATTAAACGAACTCCCTGCGACCCGGGCGCACGACACTCCATCAAGGTAAACGCCGAGATTGCTCTTTTCAGCGGTTACCGCAAGATGATGCCACTGGCCGACTCGCAGCGGCGCAATCGGAAAGTCCGCGGGGATTACGGCGAGACCGTTCCAGACCAACAACTGCGTCAGGTCCTTGCTCACGTGAAGGCTAAAGCGGGTCTGCGTCGCAGACCTCTTTGCGAAGAGGCACGCATTGCTCGTTGGTTTCGCTGTTATGTTGAAAAAAAGTTCGACCGTAGTCTCTGGCAGGTCCAAGTGCGCCGTTTTGTCCATAATGACGAATTGGCCGTCTCCCAATGCCAGCGCTTTGCCTCCGCCCGGTCCCTCCACAAAGCGCGCCGTTCCCCCGTGCAGGACTCCGGAGGTATCTGCCTTTTTGTCGGTCAAGTCGCCTTCCATTCGCCAATACCCGGCGAGGCTCTTTTCGGATAAGATTGCCCTGGCATACCGCTCGCTGAGTTTCCCTTCAGGTGGTGATGAACTCGCCGCGAAGCACAGTGCCAACACGGAAATTGTGATCCCAAACAGCTCTTTGAGATGTGCTCGCATGAGTTCCCTCCTTTTTCAGAATTGCGTTGATGCAAACCGAGTTCTTCCGAGCCTTTCCCGGCACCTCGCTACGCCTTTGCCTTCCCGATTCAAGGCACCGCCCTTTTTGTGCTCTTACCTTCCCCCCGCACGTACATCGTAGCAAATCTGCGTATCACTTTCCCTCATCCATTTACACTATCGCATTCAAAGTATTTGACAACGCGGCGGTGGAAAACTACTAATTGTTGTTGGATGGCCAGCATCGGAGTGCTGGCCTCAAGGAGATTGCTTTTTCAAGGCAGCGCCGCGGCGGCAGTTCTCTTAACGCAGGCATATAAAATCACGAATAAGGAGGGGTTACAATGGGCATGAAAGTCGGAATCAATATGGAGTTCATCCGAAGGGCGGAGAAACCTTTCGCGTGGGGAGTGGCGAAAGCGGCTGAAATCGGCTACAAGTACTGCGAACCGATGGTTCACCTGGGCCGCGAGCTGATGAGCGAAGCTGGATATTACCACACCGTTTCGATGCTCGAGGACCCGCTGGAGATTCGAGAGCTCCTGGAAAAGCACGGCCTCAAGGCGAGCGCGTTGTCGTGCCACAGCCCGCTGGCGAGGCCCGAGGTCTCCGTGGAATATCTCAAGCAGGCGATCCGCTTTGCCGCGGAGTTGGGCGCGCCGGTTTGCAATACCGACGAGGGGCTTGTACCCGATTGGATGGACGAGGAGACCGCTTTCAAAATCATGCACTACACTCTCAAGACCGTTGTCCCCGTCGCCGAGAGACACAACATCAAAATCGGCATCGAGCCTCATCGGAAATACAGCGTCCGAACCGAGACGCTCATCAAGATCGCTGACCTCGTCCCCTCGCCGAACGTGGCCTTCAATCCGGACACGGGTAACACATATCTCGGCGGTGTCAGCGATCCTTACGAAATGCTGGAAGCGCTTGGGCATCGCATCATTCACGTCCACGCCAAAGACATCGCACTGAAGCAAAGCGAAGACGAAAGGGGTAAAGTTACCGGAACTGCCGTGGGGTGTGCCTGCGGCGATGGTGTTATAGATTGGACACGGGTCGTGCAGATTCTGAAGAAGGCGGGCTTCGACGGGGTACTTTCCGTGGAGTGCGGAACCGTTCCCCAAGCGGAGGTTAGCCTGAGGCACTTGGAAGAAGTCATCTCTAAGGAAAACGCATAGCTTTTTGCGCGCCTCTGACCGGCGCATCCGAGGGGGCATACAAGTCAGTAATGCTTTGCAATCTCGGCCAAAAGATGCGGCCAAAGAATCGCAGCCTTCAGCTTGAGTGCAACCTCTGGCCTCCCGGCAAGGCGCCTGACGGGATGTCCGAGATTTGTTCGGGCGCCCCGTTCAAACCTCAAAATCCGTTGAAGAAAGAAGGAGCAGTGAAATGAAAAGGAAGGTAGGAGTAAACGCACGATTGTGCGGATTGACTTTGTTTTGCGCTTGGCTGGTCTCCTTTCCCTTCTGGGCTGGCGGCGCACAATTGAAGGAACCTCATGGTTTAGCCGTGGATTCCTCCGGGAAGGTCTTCGTCACCGACAGCGGCAACAACCGGATTCAAAAGTTGGATTCATCGGGTAAGTTGTTAGCCGAGTGGGGCTCAAAAGGGAATGGCGATGGAGAGTTTACTTACCCTCGCGGCATAACGGTGGATTCGTCCGGAAACGTCTTTGTTGCCGATACCCATAACCAGAGGGTTGAGAAGTTTGATTCCCAGGGCAAGTTTCTGCTCAAATGGGGCACGCGGGGCGGCAAGGTGGAGTTCTTTTGTCCCAAGGGGATTGGCGCTGACGCTTCAGGAAATATCTACGTTGTGGACAACAACAAGGTCCAAAAGTTCGACTCGTCGGGGAATCTCCTGACGAGGTGGGGCTCCGGTGGGTCCGGCGATGGGCAGTTTAACTGGCCTCATGCGGTCGCAATCAGCGCATCAGGAACTGTGTTTGTCGCGGACACGAACAATCATAGAATCCAAAGGTTCAGCTCTTCAGGAAAGTTTCTGGGCAAATGGGGAGGTTTGGGCTCCGGCGATGGACAGTTTAATCAGGCCGGGAGCGTAGCCGTGGATTCGTCGGGGAATGTTTTCGTAGCGGACACCAAGAACAACAGAATCCAAAAGTTCGATTCCTCAGGAAAGTTTCTCGGGAAATGGGGCTCGAGAGGCGATGACGACGGGCAGTTTAACAGTCCATTCGGCGTAGCTGTTGATTCGCGGGGCAATGTCTTCGTTGCGGACACGAACAACAACAGAATCCAGAAGTTCGACTCTTCGGGAAAATTTCTCAGGAAATGGGGCTCCCGGGCTTCCGCGACAGCCGGGAAATAGAAATGAATTGACAGTCTTATTAAGGAGGGCTATCTTCAAGGAAAGTGGGCACAAGCACAAAGAAAGGAGCGAACAATGACACGCGAAATTTCCAAACCAGGGGCCGTGGGAAAATTGCTGTTGGCTACGGTAGTTCTGCTTTTTGCCGCAGCGGTCTCGGCGCCGAGCTTTGCCGCAGAAGGAAAAGCCAAAGCTGAGGCGCTTTCCGGCTTCACGCAAATCTTCAACGGCAAGGACCTCACCGGCTGGGACGGCGACCCGAGGCTGTGGTCCGTCAAGGACGGGGTCATCCGCGGGCAAACGACCCCGGAAAATCCCGCCAGGGGCAACACCTTCTGCGTCTGGCGAGCGGGCAAGCTGAAGGATTTCGTCCTTAAGATCAAGTTCCGCATCCAGAACGGTAACTCCGGCATCCAGTATCGCAGCAAGGAATCTGAGAAGTGGCGAGTCGGCGGCTACCAGGCGGAGGTCGAGAACAACCCTGGCAAGGTCGGTTTCCTCTACGACGAGGGGGGTCGCGGGTGGATGGTCAACGTCGGCGACATTATGGTCGTTGACAAAGACGGCAAGAAAAACGTCGTCGGCAAAGTGGCCGATACTGATGCGCTTATCAAAGCCGGCTACTATAAGAGCAAGGACTGGAACGAGTACACCATCATCGCCCGGGGCAATCATCTCGTGCACATCCTCAACGGCTACCAGACCATCGAGATGATAGATGACGACCCGAAGGGCCGCGACATGGAAGGCATCCTTGCGCTGCAGATTCACGCCGGTGCTCCCATGATAGTTGATTTCAAGGACATATACGTCAAGAATCTGAAGACCAACTACGGCGATGCCATCCGCCTGTTCAACGGCGAAAACCTCGACGGCTGGACCCTTTCCAGCGACCGCCTCAAGGACACGTGGAGCGTCAAAGATGGCGTGATTGATGACAAGGGCAGGCCCGCTGGCTACATCCGCACAACGGCGGACTACACCAACTACGTGCTGCGGGTTCAGTTTCGACACCTGGAAAAAGGCAACAGCGGCGTCCTGCTGCGAATGGTTGGTCCGGACAAAGTCTGGCCACGATCCATCGAGGCCCAAGGCCAATACGGATCCGTCGGCGACTTCTGGAACATTGATAACTTTCCCATGAAAGCCGCGAAGGATCGCACGAGCGGCCGGCATACCACAAAGATGCACGAGTCGAACGAGAAACCGCTCGGCGAATGGAACCAGTACGAAATCACTTTCGACGGGAGCGACCTCGAGGTAAAAGTCAACGGCCTGGTCCAGAACACTGCTACCGAGTGCTGGGAAACGCCCGGCAAAATCTGCCTTCAGGCAGAAGGCGCGCACCTGCAGTTTCGCAATATCGTTCTGATTCCCATCATTCGCTGACAAACACAGGGTGTCCGATGACGAACCGAAGGCGCAGGAGTTATTGTGTTTTCGGGTAGAAATCGAGTCGGATAGAATTGCCTTGCGTGACAGATAGTAAAGTGAGCCAATGGAGGGAGGAAGAAAATGAAAAGGCTGCGTTTTATTTCTGCGGTGTTGATAGCGCTGTTGATGCCAACGCTATCGAGCATGGGCGCCGGCGCCCCGGGCGGGAAGATTAAGGTAATGTTCCTGCGAGGCGGAGGGGTGCACGATTGGAAACATAACACCCCTGTCCTTAAAGGCGTGCTCGAAGCAACGAACGATTTCGAGGTAACCTTTACCGAAAACCTCGACGATTTGAAGGAACGCATCAAGCAGTTTGACGTTATCGCGGTCTATACCACCGGCTTGACGCTCACCAAGGAGCAGGAAGATGGATTGTGCGGGTTCGTAGAGAACGGCGGCGGGTTCGTCGGAATCCACTCCGCCAGCGACTCGTTTAAGAACTCCGACCGCTACTGGGAAATGACCGGTGGACATTTTTCGGGACACCGGTCGGGTAGGTACACCGTGTATATCTACGACCATGAGCATCCCATCACGAAAGGTCTGAGCGATTTCGAAGTCGAGGACGAAACCTACCGTCACAATTTCCATCGTAACGCGCAGATGCGCTCCTTGACCCGCATGAGCCGAGGCGATGAGAGGCAGTCAATGGCATGGGTGTCGGATTACGGCAAGGGACGGGTTTTCTACACCGGCAATGGGCATGACATGAAGGTGTGGAGCAACCCAGCCTTCCAGCGGCTCGTCGTTCGCGCAATGTACTGGGCGGCGAAACGTGAGGTGAAAGACCCGTCGCCCTCCGTGCTCAGTCCCGAGCCGGGCTTCACCCACATCTTCGACGGCAAGACTCTTGACGGCTGGCACGTAAGCCGCTCGACCGGCCACGGCACCGGAGGGAAGTGGGTCGTCGAGAACGGCATCATCGTCGGCCAGCAGAATCCTCCCGGCCAGGGCGGCATCCTCATCACGGACAAGAAATATGGCGACTTCGAGCTGATTATCGAAGCCAAGCCGGAATGGGGTGTTGACAGCGGGATATTCCTCCGCTCCACCGAGACCGGCAAAGGCTATCAGGTCCTCGTTGACTATCATGGAGGCGGCAACGTCGGCGGAATCTATGGCGAGGGCATCGGCGGCTTTCACTTTCCTTCCAAGCAGTACCCCGACGCCTGGAAGAAAGACGACTGGAACATCTTCCGCATCAAAATCTTAGGCCAGCCCCCCCAAATCACCGTCTGGATGAACGGCGTCCACATGATTGATTACAAGGACGAGGAAGTGCGAATTCCGGAAAAGGGCGGCATCGCCGTACAGGTCCACGGCGGCGGCCCGACGGAGGGAATAAAGGAAAAGGCTGTCTATCGCAACGTTCAGATCAAGCCGCTTTGACAGGGCAGGGGCGGCACCAGCATCACGCCCTCCGGTGAGAGGTTATGATGTGCGAACGAGGGCCCGCGGAAACCGCGGGCCCTTCCCTTTGTCTGATAGAGGGCTCCGGTAGGCGAAGCTCAGAGAGCCGCGATGTCGCCAGCGCCTTTCAGCGCGAAAAGAACAGTTGTGCCCCACGTGGCATCCCGCCCCGCCTCTGCCGGGGGACCCCTGGTAATCATGGGCAAGGGAGCCCCATGCCACGGCACCTACCCGTGGGACAGGCGGAGTACGTTGCGATAGCGGCCCGGAAGCATTGACATCGCGCGGGACGCGGGGCATCTGGTGGGCCGGTACGTTTCAGGCCGAAAAGAACAGTTGTCGCACACGTGGCACGGGCGTCCCGCCCGTGAAGCATCATGGGCAAGATGCCCATGCCACGGCAGGCCCCAGGACGTGGTCCCTCTCATCTCCATCTCTGCGCCTCTGCGGTACTCTCCTCTTCCCCTTTTGCCTCGGGTGCGGCTACATTTGAGTGGTGAGAGAGTTCGCTTTCGCTTGCTTGTCGCAGGCTGCGTGTTTCCGAGGGACGAACCGGGAGGGTGACGCAAATCCGGTCCCTCACCTCTCTGTGTGCGGATAGGCGTGGCATCCCGCTGGAGGCGGGACCCGTGAAGGATTATGGGCAAATTGAACGGGTTGATGGTGGCCGCAGCCTTTGTTGTGACGCATTGGGTCGTACCCCTGGCATCTTGTCCCGCGTTCCGCGGGAGACACCCTGGTGACTGCCGCGCCATGCCGAGGCGGCGTTACGCGTGGCAACATTAGCCACTGAAACGCGGCGCCACCCGAGCCGACCATGACCGGCGCGGCCAGTTGCCAAACGGAGATCCCGCTTGCAGCCGGCAAGCCACCGCCCTGGGGAAGTACCTGTCTGCCACTCGAAAGCCTGTGACCACTTCACGGCGCAAGGAAAGAGGGAACCGGAACCTCCACTCCGATTCCCTCTTCGCTTCCTTACGTGTGCGACGTTGTACGATCAGAACTTTATCAGTCGCTTCTTTCTCGCGTAGAACAGAAGCCCGGAAAGCCCAGATCCAAACAGCATCAGCGTGCTCGCCTCGGGGACAGGGGGGGCAGCAGCAGGCTCGTAGGTAACCTCCAAGTCGGACTGGTCAATGTAGAAGTCCCCCCAGACCGACCCGACTGTTACTTGGAATTCACCATCATCCAAGTAGGAAGCAGTTACCCCGTACGTGTACTCGCCGGTGTCAACCTCTCCGAAAGCCCAGGTAGCGTCTTCTCCATAACCGCCACCGTATTCCCAGGTAAGAGGATTCCACCAGACATCGCCCTCATCATCGCTGAGATAAACTGTGATGGTCCCGCTGATCGCGTGGTCAATCTCTGGGTTCGGCGGGTCTGGGAAATGGTGAGTCCACGTCACGTAATCCAGGATCCCATCGAGCTTGTTGACACTCCCATAGAGGTGGCTGTCGTAATCTTCGGCAGGCGTAGTGCCGGCTGCATCGAATAGCGTCGTGTCCGTGATAGTCATTGGCGTGGCCGATGCCGGGCCAACAAACCCCACGACCGCCAGGCCAAGCACGACGACTGCGAAAACCGTTAGCTTTTTCATTTTCGGACCCCCTTAATAATGGGTTTGCCAGTGGCCGACCCCCGGGACGCTTGTGTAGGCGACTACCGCCTGCGGGCCAGTTCCGGTCGGTCGGCCCCGCCATTTGTATTCGCCCGCTCCTGTGTTGCCATAGGCGTCACCCCCGTTTGCTGCGGTTGAGAAAATACTTGTTGATTACACTATTACCGTTGTATTTCTGAAAGCAAGGGCCATGCCAATTTAGACCGGGCTGGAACATACGTTGGCCGAAGTGGTTACGACTCTTACTATTTCGAGAGCATCATCTCCCGGCTCGGCATAACGTTGACTTCCGGCAACGACACTGACAGCCAGGGCAACATAACTCTCATGACTGCCGCGGGTTAGCCGATAATTGTCGCGTGTTTCCGAAAGTCAACGGTGTTGCCTGGAAATCTCGGTTTCGCAAATGGCACGCCAAGCAAACGCTAATCTTATGCGTTTAGCCATAACCGCTTGGCGCCCCGCTGCTTGTGGCCTGACCGCCATGGCTGAGTGCCGCACCAGGCCCGTAGAACACCTCGGCTGGCTTTTCGTGAGCGGTGAACTGAATGTCGGCGGGGGCGCCTTCAGTCGGGTCTGTCCTGCATGCCCACCAGTACGTACCCGCGAACCAGGGCTGCCGTAATGCCTCACTTACGGGCGGGAATGGCTGTATTCCGGTGGGCCAGGTTACCGAGGGTAACGCCGCCCCGCCATGGCGGGGCAGTCCCGAGGGCGTCCCGCCCTCGGCGCGGGGGCAGGATGCCCCCGAGACAGCCGGCAAGATGCCAGCGTTACGGGCCCTGTGTGCGCATTGTACGGTTCCAGCTTCAGCCACCCATAAGTGAGGCCTTACGGCGTGCCCCAGAATGTTCTTTACCAGCGCAGACAACATCGGCTATGATTTCGCGCCGGAAGGCAGAATCAGTTTCCTGCGTTGCGGGGTTCGACAATCCACGGGAAAAGTCTTTTTTGAAGAAGTACAGGAAGGAGGGAGCGATGAAAGGAAATGGCATGTTCTTGGCCGCTGGAGCGTGCGTACTCGCCGTTATTACCATGCAAGCTGCAATTACCGAATCCCAGAGTGAGGCTGCTCAAGGCAAGCCAATCAAGGTTCTCGTTGTAACCGGAGGGCACGGTTTCGAGAAGGAACCGTTCTTCGCCATCTTCAAGGCGATGGATGGCATCGCATTCGATACCGCCGAGCAGAAGCAGAGCAGCGAGGCGTACGACCGCGACCTATCCGGGTACGACGTGCTGGTGCTGTACGACATGCCCCAGAAAATCACCGACGCTCAGAAGAAGAACTTCCTGAAATTCCTCGCCGCCGGCAAAGGCCTGGTCGCTCTGCACCATTGTCTTGCGTCCTATCAGGACTGGCCTGAGTTCCAGAAGATCATCGGAGGTAAGTTCTACACTGCCGAGCGAACGGAGGGCGGTGTGAAGCATGCCGAATCCGGCTGGAAGGAGGGCGTCAAATACAAGGTGAAAATCGCCGACAGGAGCCATCCCATCGTCCGCGGAGTGTCCGACTTCGAAGTCTTGGACGAAGTGTACAACAAGTTCCTGGTTCGCTCCGATGTGAAGCCGTTCCTGACGGTTGACCATCCCCTCAGCGGAAAAGTCATCGCCTGGACGCATTCCTATGGCAATGCCCCCGTCGTGTACATTTTACTGGCGCACGGCCCGAGCGGCTATAACAACCCCAACTATCCAAAACTCGTCGCCAACGTCATCCGCTGGGCCGCCCGACGGTGACACCAGACCCCGGCCGCCTTGCGTGGAGATGCGTCGTCTAATCCCCTCGGGCGCCGGCGCTGACGTAGAGAGCCAAGCGCACGGGGACTTAGCGCGCCTTACTCCTCCGGCGGTCCAAGCTCCTCGACGTACTCCTCGATCTGCTTCAACTCGTCCTCGGTCAGCCGCCAATCCGCGGCGCCCGCGTTCTCTACGACCTGCTCCGGCGTGCGAGCGCCGACCAGAGCCGACGTGACGCCTTCCTGAGAGATAACCCAGTTCGCGGCGAGCTGCGCGAGCGTCTTACCATGAACGTCGGCAATCGGCTTCAGCTTCTCGAGGAAATCGAGCGCTCGCTTCAGATTCTTCTTCTGGAACCACGGCCTATGCCGCCTGTGATCGCCGAAGCGAAACTCCCTGTCGAGAGTCACCTTCCCCGTCAGGATGCCCTGCTCGATGGGGCTGTAGGCAAGGATTCCGATGTTGTTTTCTCGGCAGTAGGGAAGAATCTCCGGCTCGATGGTCCTGTCGAGCATGCTGTATCGCGGCTGATCGGAGTGGACGGGTCCATACCGCCGGAACGCTTCCATCTGCTCGACGGAGAAATTGCTCACGGCAATAGCTCGTATTTTTCCTTGCTCCAGCAAGAGGTTCATCGCCTCCATCGTTTCCTCGGCAGGCGTCAATTCGTCCGGTCGGTGGCATTGATAAATGTCAATCCAATCGGTTTTCAGACGACGAAGGCTCTCCTCAGCTTCTCTCAGAACGCTTTCCTTCGTGAGGTCCCCATAGACTTTGTTCCCTTCCTCATCAACGAACCTGGGCTCTCGTGTTGGGTGCTCCCAGACCAATCCGCACTTGGTAGCGAGGATGACCTCGTCCCGGCGTCCTTCGATGGCTTTGCCCACAATCTCCTCCGAATGGCCGAAGCCATAGATCGCCGCCGTATCCAGAAAGAACATGCCGACGTCTATTGCCTTTCGGATAGCGGCGACCGCCTTTTCGTCATCGGTTCCGCCCCACATCCAGCCGCCGATTGCCCAACAGCCCAGCCCTATCGCTGACACCTCAATTTCCGAAGTACCCAGTTTACGCTTTTCCATAGCCTCCCTTTCTTCTTGAAGTCCGCCCGCTCAACAAACACCGTAGCGAAGAATTCCCGTGCAATCGCGCTGCTATGGTACGAACATAAGCCAGACAATTCAACGGTTGACTGCGCTCAATTCCGGTCATGTCCCAGTTACGGGAGGCGAACTCACCGCAGAGAACGCGGAGAAAATATTTGCCTATCTCTGACCGAGGGAGGGGACAGCGCCACAGGCCGCTGGCGACCCTCGCGTGACCTTCCGTTTTTCCGTGCGGCCGGCTCCCGGCTTTGCGTCCTCTCAAGGCAAAACGACAGCGTGGCGTTCAGATCCGACGGGGCGCCCTCGTGGCATGCCGCCGGGGCCAGCCCCGTGAACACACATGGGCAAGATGCCCATGCCACGTCCCTGTGCGCACTGTGCGGTTTCACCCTCAGGCACTCGTAAGTGAGGCGTCACCAATTCCGCGAGTTTTCATTTGACGCAACGCCGCCTTTCGTCCAAGATTTCCCAAGGCATGCGCAATGATGCCCAGTTCGGTGAACGGCGCGAATGCCGGCGGCGCCGCGATGGTCCGTTGCGAGGGGAATTGTCGCCTGCGAGCGCGCGCTGAAAGCTATGGTTTCTTCAAGCCCGGGCGGCCTGACGTAATTTATCGCTTCGGGCGAAATAGAGAATACAGCCATCGCAAGGGCAGGTTAATCTAATGAGGAGGGCAAAATGAAAACAGCCATTCCGCTTGTTGCTTTACTGCTGGGATTCAGTCTGTGCGCGATTGCCTTTCAGAAAAGCGCTTCGGAGCCCGAGGAGAGAAAAGGGAAGTTCTTCAAGCTATGGCAGGTCGGGAAGGTGAAGAAAAGCGGGGGCGTAACAAGCATCGAAATCGCTCCCGCGTACAAGAAAGCCCTGGTGGGGCTGGAGGATTTCTCCCACATCCATGTCCTGTATTGGTTCGACCAGAACGACACACCGCAGAAAAGAGCCATCCTCCAGGTTCACCCCCGTGGCAACCGGAAAATCCCGCTGACGGGAGTTTTTGCCACAAGGTCACCCGTCAGGCCAAATCTCATCGCGCTGTCGCAGTGCAAGATAATCTCCATCAAGGACTGCACGATCCGCATTGAATCCATTGACGCTTTCGACAATTCGCCCGTTCTGGACATAAAACCGTACATCGCCGGTTGCGACCTGATACCCGAGGCAAAAGTCGCCGATTGGGTGGGGTGGTAGTCAGGGGCTGCCGCGGCAAAGGCATATAGGCTTGTGCACTCCTTTTATGGCGAAGCTTCTCTTGCGTTGCATCTGCGGCGTTTGCTATATCCTTTTAGGGAGAGTCGCTGCTTGACCCTGCGGAGCCACCGCTTGCAGCCCGGTAACGAAATGGTTTCGACTTGAACACCCAGGCGCAGAAAGGGGAGCTGCTCACATGCGAAGATTGCTCATCATCCCGGTTGTCGTTGTTTTTTGCGGCTCAGTTCTCGCAAAAACGACGATCTATCGCGACAAGTGGGGCGTGCCCCACATCTACTCCGACACGGAGAAAGCTGCGTTCTTCGCCCTCGGATACGCCCAGGCGGAGGATAGGCTCGAACAGTTGCTCAAGAATTACCTGCACGCTGAGGGGAAAATGGCAAGCGTCTTCGGAAAAGACTTTATCGAAGAGGATTACAGGCAGCGATTGCTCCGCCACGGCGATGTCGCCCGAACACGCTATGGCGAATTGGATGCGCGCTTCCGGAAGCTCCTTGAGGCGTTCGTCGCAGGCATCAAGGAGTACATGAAGGAGCATCCTGAGAAAGTGCCCGAATGGGGTTTTGAGCCGCAGCCCTGGGAGCCGGTCGCCGTCGGGCGATTCATCACCTGGGGTTGGCCCGCGGGGCAAGCGCTCAGCGACCTCGGGAGGCGACTTCCCCGGCCGCCTGCTTTCGGCTCGAACCAATGGGCCATCTCGCCGGAACGTTCCGCGGAAGGATGCGTCATCACCTGCATTGACCCACACGTCAGTTGGTTCAAGGCATTCCGATGGTATGAAGCACACGTCCGCGGCGGGAAATTCAATTCCTACGGTTTTGCTCCCCTGGGAACGCCCGCCTTCGGCCTCGGGCACAACGACTATTGTTCCTGGGCTTGCACCACCGGCGGGCCGGACACTGCCGACGTTTACGAGGACGAAATCAACCCGCAGAATCCCCTCCAATACCGCTACGACGGACAATGGAGGGATATTCAAGTTTTTCCAATAGAAATTGAGGTCAAAACCGAAAGCGGAAAGAAGGTTGTCACCAGAGAAATTCAAAGAACTCACCACGGCCCCATTGTTCTTCGAGACGGAAACAGGGCCTACGCCATAAAGCTCGCCTACGAGGAGGAAGTCGGGCTTGCGGAGCAAATCTTCCGCCAGAACACCGCGACGACGTTGGAGGAATTCAAAGCGGCTCTCTCGATGAACCAATTGATGCCGCAGAACGTCATGTACGGGGACGTTTATGGCAACATCTGGTACTGTCGGACAGGTATGGTGCCCGTTCGCCAGCCGGGATATGACTATACTCGCCCCGTCCCCGGCTACACCTCCAAAACCGAGTGGCTCGGCATCCACGTCATGGAGGAGCTCGTTCAGATTCTCAACCCGCCGCAGGGCTTCATGCAGAACTGCAACATCTCCCCCGACACGATGATGCCCGGCAGCTTCCTGACCGGCGACCGCTATCCGGATTACATCTGGCGAGGAACTTATGGAGGCTCGAATCAGCGTGGGAGGCGAGCAGTGGAGCTTCTTCGCTCCGACGATTCCGTTAGCGTGCAGGAAGCGATAGACATCGCCCTCGATACCTATATTGACGATTCCGACAAATGGCGGCGCGCTCTCGCTCAGTCGTGGAAATCGAAAAGGGAACAGTATAAGGCGCGAAACGCGGAGCTGCCGCGCGCCGTGGACATCCTTCTTTGGTGGGATGGCAAAGCGGAGGTGGATCGAGTCGGCGCCACGCTCTTCTGCCACTGGCGGCGAGCGTGCCGGACGACCGGCGGCGTTCCACAGTATCAGATCAGCTCGCGCCGTCCTCTCCCGGAGAGCGGACAGATGGCGTTGCTCAAGGCTCTCGACAAAGCGGTCTCCTACATGAAGGAGAAGTACGGAAGAATTGAGGTCCCGTGGGGCGATGTCATGCGAATCCGAAGGGGAGAATTCGATGTGCCGTGTACCTCCGGCGGGCCGCCCAGTTCCGGAATGAGCCCCCTCAGGGCGGTGGGATATAGCGGGCCTGACCAGAACGGCAAGTTCTTCGGAAGGTCCGGCCAGTCGTGCACCACCGTGGTCATTCTCAGGGCGCCGGGCAAAGTGGAGAGCTACTCGGCAGTTCCCTTCGGGCAAAGCGACGACCCCAATTCGCCCCACTATTTCGACCAGGGGAAAGAACTTTTCTCGAAGAAGAAGTTGAAGCCCACTTATTACAATGACGTGGAGGCTTTGAAAGCCAATCTGGAAAGCAAGAAGGAACTGGATGTGCCTTAGTAGGCCTATTTGCAAATACTGTGACGCGTAGTGCTATGTGAAACGAGAAAGTTCGACAGGATAACAGGATGAACAGGATGGTTCCAGAGAGGTGAACCATCCAGTAAATCACAAGCCAGGGGGCCGCTGGGTGAAAGGCCACGAAGCGCAAGGAATTTGCGGACAAGACGTGGCATGGGCATCCTGCCCATGATTTCCCACGGGCGAGACGCCTGTGCCACGTTGTTCGAGACCTTCCAGCGCGGTCATGGCGGGGTCGAAAAAGATGCGGTCATCGTCGAGGCTCGCGCGCCGCAGGCTCGAGCCAGTTATTGTGGCGGCTCAGGACATACAACTCGTTAACAGCGTCGTCGCCACCGGCAAGCCAGTACGGAAGTTGAGGCAAGGCGAAAGGTCAGAAACCTTTCGCAAGGATAAACCCCGCGGAACGCGGGGTTATCCCGTCAAAAAAAGGATGCGTCACCGAATTTATGAATTAGAGCCCTTCGCTTTAGCTCAGCGGGGCACGAAGTCGCTCGACATCTCGGCAAAGTCGCGGGAGACGAAAGATGAAAACTACACTCCGTTTATGTACCGCTTTTGCGTGTGTCTTTTCTCTAACGACGTTCGCCGAAGGCCAACAGACACGGCGAAATCTGATCCCTAACCCGGACTTCAAGACGGACGCGAACGGGAAGCCGGTCGGCTGGACGTTCTGGTCGCCCCGTCCGGTAATTGCGCCCGAGGCAACTGTCGTGCAACAAGGCGACGGCAATCTTCTCCGCATGAAGGCAAACCGTTTCGCCTGCTACGGGAAATGGACCACAGTTGTGCCTGACATGCGGCCGGGAAAGAGTTACAAGTTCCGGGTTTTTTACGAGGCAGAACAAGTTGACAAGGAAGACGTGAGCGTCGCGGCCATCATCTCCTGGTGCAAGGATGACAGCGGTCAAAAGCCGCTCCAGAGGGATTATGCGGATGAGGTCTCGGCGGTGGATGAATGGCGTCTGATTGCTCGTACCCTCCAAGCCCCGAAAGAGGCGCAGTCGGTCAAAGTGGAGCTTGTTCTGCGATGGACGGATGAAGGGTCCGTTCTCTGGCGGGAGCCGGAGCTTGTCGAGGTGGAACCTCGTCCGCACCGAAAGATCCGCGTGGTTACAACGCACATCAAGCCCTCCTATCCCGCAACCATTGAGAAGAACCTCAAGCTCATGGGCGAGATCCTCGACCGTGCCGGGGCGGAGAAGCCGGACGTCGTCTGTCTTTCGGAAAACTTCGTTGACAGAGGCGTCAGGCTGTCCCTGACGGAGACATCGCAGACCATCCCCGGCCCCGCAACAGAGATGCTCTGCCAAAAAGCGAGGCGATACAAGACGTACGTTGTTACGACCTTGCACGAACGCGATCGCGACCTTATCTACAACACGGCTGTCCTCATCAACAGGAAAGGGGAAATCATCGGGAAGTACCGCAAGGTGCATCTTGCGACGGCGGAAGGGGAGAACGGCGTAACGCCCGGGAGCGAGTATCCTGTCTTTGACACCGATTTCGGAAGAGTGGGCATTCTTACTTGCTGGGACAACTGGTTCGTCGAAACCGCGAGGATTCTCAGACTCAAAGGCGCAGAGCTGCTTCTTTTCCCGATCGCCGGCGACGGCGTGCCAGGGCATTGGGATGTCATCTCCCGGGCGAGGGCCATTGACAACAGCGTCTATCTCGTGTCCTCCAATACGGTGGGCGATTCCCCAAGCCGTATCATTGACCCCACAGGCGAAGTCCTGGCTGAAACGCCGGAGCGTTTCGGAATCGCGGTCGCGGATATTGATCTCGATAGAGAGTGGAGAGTCTACTGGCTTTCCGTGGGGCCGGCGACCGGCGAGGCCAAAAGTTTGTACATCAAGGAGCGCCGCCCCGACACTTATGATATATTCTCCACAGACGTTCTCGAACGCAGGGAATAAGTGTCGTTTTTTTGACAGCATAACAGGATAGACCGGACCTTGTGAATTCTGTTCATCCTGTCGAAGAAGGTCTTTTCACACATCGGCATCTGAGCAGTGTTCGTCTTCAGAATCAGGAGGGAATTATGAACTATCGCAGAGTCATGGTTTTTGGAGCGCATCCCGATGACGAATTCGCCATGGCGGGCACAATCGCGAAACTCGCCATGAAGCGGGCGAAAGTGACTATCTTGACGTTTACGGACGGGCGAGAGGGCTACCCGCTGCCGGAGATGAAGAACACAATCGTCGCCACCCGGCGGAAGGAGTCGAATGCCTCGGACAAGGTTCTCGGCGTGCACGACCACATCCATTTAGAGATACCCGATATGGGTTTGGTCAACAACAAGGAGACGGTTTTGCGGTGCGTGCAGGCCATCCGGAAAGTCCGCCCGGACGCCATTTTCGCACACGGCCCCGATGAGTTCCACAGGGATCACATTGCGGCGCACGAAATCTCGGTGGAGGCACGCTGGCAAGCGGGCGAACCTGTCGCGGCGGAATTCGGACCCCCGTGGAAAACGCCGCACCTCTATTTCTACGGAGGGGTGGAAGGGATGACGCCGCGTATCTCCTACGATGTCAGCGAGACCGCGCATAAGCGTCTTCTGGCCATCGCAAAGCACGGCTCCCAGCACCTGCTCTGGGGGCGCTCCGCGGAGGAGCTCAAGCAAGAGGGTAAATTGGTTAAAGCAGCGGCACTATCCGGCGAGAAATTCGTTGAGCTGCTCTGGCTCGACGACGATTTCGTCCTGAGAGATTTTCCCGCGAGGTAGGGGGGCAGCAGGAGCTTCGCTGGAGCGGGTTCTCAGGCTTTTATACGGGGACGCGCGCCACGAGCAGCCTAATAATAGCGATGACCTCGTCCATGTTCTTCGTGTCAAGAATATCCACAGCGGCGCAAGGATGGTTGTAGAATTTCTGCACCGGCTCCGACAGCCTCTTTACGCTGTGCTTCCTTATCCTTCTTCGGATTTCGTCTTCGGCAAGCATCGGTATCATTCGAATTTTCTTCTTACGCAGAAGAAGAAACGCGATGTTCTTCGGTGACCTTATGGATATGTAGTACTTCTGAGGATTGAAGACTATCGTGCTCTCGATGGCGAGCGTTTGGCTTTTAATGGTATTGTAGACTTGTTTAACCGAATCATGCACGCCTTCGAGATGAAACTCCTCTGAGTATCTTGCTTCCGTCAGCTCTTCTTCGCTCTCGGCGGGGTACTCGATCGTTTCGAAGTCGGGATCAACCGCGAAGATTTCATCGTTTCCCTTTATGAATTTCCTGATGATCATGAGCTTGACCATCTTGCCCCAAGTGTCTGAGTAGGTCTCCATTATTTCGGGTAGCTCACGCTTTTGGCCATCAACAATCAAGAGTATGTTCTGGCTAGCATCTGTGACATCGCTCAGGAACTTATGGATTTCTTTTTCTCCCAAGAACTTTTTAAATTCCTTCTTCAGGCGTTGATCTGTATTCGCGATAGAGAAAAGCTTGTCCACCAGGTCTTTTTGCCTTTTAGTGTTTCTGAAAAACGCGAAGAATTTCGTCACCTGAGGGAAGATGTGGTTGTAAAAACTGTGTCCCACTAATTCGACTTCCACCAAATAGAATTCGGGACTGTCAGGGTCCGACAAATCGAACAGAAACCCATCTGGAATCGCGCCGCCGAGAGACTTCGAGTCGAGTTTCTTTTTCGCATCAACGTAAATCGTTCGCCTTCCACAAAACGCTTTGTGGGCCCTGGTGATATCGCGCTCGAATTCTTCTTCTGTTTGATAGTTGTACTCAACAAATTTCTGGCGGTTGAAGAATATGCTCATTGGGGTCTCCTTAAGCCTATTCGGTTCCTGGCTATTGCTTTCTCGGCAGAAACTGCTAACCCAAGTTCAGCCTTGGAATGGATTGTTGCCCGAACCCCCTGGTTCCCAAACACAAAGTCTGATTCTACATGAGGTTGATAACATTTCTCAAGCCATGTCTCGCGCTTCTTTCAGAAGGTAACCTCCAGCGTCGTATCGGCGTTAATTTGAACGGTTGATGGGAAGCTCAGCACGAGTTTATCGTCTACGGTGCTCGCTGTCGGATCGAGGGGTTTACCGTTGAGCTTGACGGTGATGCGGCGCGGAGGCGCGCCGTCGAGGGCGAGGGAGAGGGTCTTCAGGGTTAGTTCGCCGTACAGGACTTCGATTTTTGCGAGATGCTTCCTGCCGATCTTTCTCTGGCTGAACGTTCCCCAGGCGGAACCCGTCGAGAAGAAGCTGCGGAAGTTGCCCGGGGTGATTCGCGGGGCGAAGCCGAGGTGCTTTTTCACCCCATCGTATTCGCAGCCGGAGAGGGCCAGGAGGACGGACCAGGAGGCCATGGCGCGGGCGTAGTGGTGGCCGCATTCGACTTCGTTCCACGGGTTGCGGTGGAAACCGTCGTACCTGTCGCGGACGCCCTTGACTATTGAAAGCCCTTCCTCCAGCCATCCTTCGTAAATGAGATGCCCGGCGACCTGATACTCAATTCCTGTCCAGACTTCGTCGCTGTAAACAAAGGGGAGGGCTGGCCGATTTCCTTTCGGCCAGGAGCAGAGGAGAAGTCCTGCCTCATCGTTGAGGGCATACACTCGCTGGACGTTATCGTGCCGGCCGATGGGCCGGCGCCAGTTGTGGACGAAGATGGAATGCACGGCTTTCTTCGTGTGCTCGGGGTCGAAGAGATGACCAAGACCGACGACGTGCGCTGCCCACTGCCCGAGAAGCTGGTCGGAAATGCAGCCCACTCCGTATTGGTATTTGGGCACGAGGTCGCTCTTGCGGGGCGTAATTCCCAAAGCCCGCGTCCCCTTCTTTAAGGCCCCTCCTGAGTAGAGATTGAGCAACCCAAGCGTCAGCGGGCCGCCTTCGCTTTTTTCCTCAAGAGCCTTCACCAG
Source organism: uncultured Verrucomicrobiota bacterium (assembly GCA_964640185.1). Taxonomy (GTDB): domain Bacteria; phylum Auribacterota; class JABMQX01; order JABMQX01; family JABMQX01; genus CAZXGF01. The sequence continues at coordinate 71,145 of CAZXGF010000002.1, forward strand.
CGCCTTTTGGTTGTGCCCGGGCGTGGGGATTTCACCGGCTATGCGACGGATTGTCGGGCCGAGGGCGGGGGCATTGCCGCCAGGAGGTTGTTTGCCATCGCAGGTAACCGGCTCCGGCGACTTGAGATGTTCGGGGACGGTGATGCCGGGCATGACCTCGACTTTGTGGATGTACCACTCGCCGTTCCAGAGCTCTTTGTCCATTCGCTTGCGGCCGCTTTCGTAGATGGCGTGATATTCCTCGGCTTTTTCATCTTCGCCGAGTGCGCGTGCCATCTCCTCGCCCGCGCGAAGAGCTGCGAGATAAAGAGAGCCCATCATGGTGTTGGGGCCGTAGAACTCGATGTCGTAGGTGTTGTGCTGTTCGCCCTCCATGACGCCGTCCTTGTTGGGGTCCCAGCCGTTCTCTTTCGTCCAGGCGTATTCGAGGGCTCGCTTGACGTTCGGCCATATTGACCGCAGCCACTCGGTATCGCCGGAGAACTTCCACTCGCGGTATGCCCGGACGACGCATCCCATCTGCCCGTCAGCGGCGGGCTTGAAACCCCACAGGTAATCGCCGAGCGGGATGAGGGTGCGGAAAGCCATGCTACCGTCGGGTCTGGTGTTATTATTGAAATCGGTTTCTCGCGCGCTGCGTTCGAGGGAGGGGAAGAGATGCGCGACAGACTGCGCGTAATCCCAGACGTGCGTGCAGTTCATGGGGCAGCTCCCGGAATCGTCGTTGCAGCCCTCAAATGCGAAGAACGACCCGTCGGCGAGCATCATGCAGGTGTTCGTGCGGATGATGGACGCCTGGCTGGAGACGGCGTCCAGGACGTGGCCGGGGAGACTGCTTTTGAAAAACGCGCGTTGCCAGAGGCGGGTTTGCTTGTCGAGTCGTTCGAGATTTCGGATTGTGTAGGAGGCGACGTCCAAGGCGTCCTTGAACTGTTTGCTCACGTAGTTCTCCATGACCTTACCTCGGACTTGTCTCTCGGAGTTCCAGTAGTTATCTCGCTTCGGGAAGTGCCAGGTGATGAAGAAGGGGAAAGTAACAGATTTCTTGGGAGCGATTGTCGCGTGAAGGACGACATCGCCGATGTCGCTGCGTCTGTCGGGGGAGGGTTGGGCGTCCGTGACCGGCTTGACCCGCCCGTCATCGGAGAAATCGTCCCAGAAGCGGTGCGCGTTGTCCCACCATCCGCCGCGATACCAATGCGTCTGAACATCGAGGTCTTCCCACGTTGTGACCAGGGCCATTGTCCCGTAACGGATGTCTTCAGGCTTGACCTTTTTCGAGGAGAAACGGAGCCCCCGGAATTTTTTCTCTTCGACGTACTCGTTCAAGTTCTTCCCGAGGATGCCGCCGAAGTCTCTGCCGTCGGTGCCGATGGGGTTGGAAATGGTCGCGGCGACGGAGACGTCCACCGGCTTGGTGCTCGGGTTTCGGACGGTCCATTCGAGGATGGCGACCGGAATGGAGCTGTCGGGGACGTTAAGCGGGATGAAGGGATTCCATGCGCGCAGGTTCACCCGGACGGGGAGAGAATTGTCCCTGAAGTTGACCACGGCAGTGGGATAGGCGCCGCGGAAATGAGCTTCTCTCAGGCGGCTGACGCCGGTGAGCTGCTTTTGCGGGGTGCCGTGTCCGCCGCGATATGGAGGAAAGAGTTCCCGCTCGAGGATTCGCGCGACGGATTCTTCACCTTCAGCCTTAGCCCAGATGGCGAAGAAGGTGAAGGGGAGATCTTTTCCCTTACCGGGGCGGTTGAAGATTTCCCAATCCTTCAAATCGCCGCGCCCGCCGAGTGAAACGGTGCCGGTGCCGATGCCGCCGAGCGGAAAAGCGATTTCGCTCAGGCCGCGGCCGGTATATATCTGGAGAGCCGGCCCGCCGAAAAGCTCCTTGTGCGAATAGGGTCGGGCGTTGGTGGCTGCGTGGGCAGTGCCGCAGGCAAAGATGAGTAGCGCGATCGCCATTTTGTCAAACATGATGTTCCTCCTTTTTGTCTCGATTGGTTTTCGGCCTCGTTGCCAACGAAGCCATTCTCGATTTCGCCTGTTTCTTTGCGCCTTCGCGCCTTTGCGAGACGCTTGCTCTGTCACGTCTCTCTCGCCAAGGCGCTAAGGGCGCCAAGCTGCCTCCCTTTTCTTCACGGTGCATGTCTCGACTCGATGGTTTCGTTCACGGCGGTCATTTTCTCGACGAGAATCCGCCAGGGTTTGTCGTTGATGTCAACAAGGCCATAGTTGGAGTTTTCGCCATCGAAGCGGCCGGAGGCTGGCTCGTCGGTGTATTCGAACCAGTGGTATCCGACGACGGCGGGAATATCTGCCAGGGCTTGGACGTATCGCTGGAATCCGTCAGCTCTGTCCTTTTGAGTCGCGACGGGCCGGCCGGCGCCTTTACTATTGGGGAGGCCGGAATCCATCGCCTTGAAGGAGAACTCGGTCAGCACCACGGGACGACCGGTGAGGCGATGAACCTCACTGAGAGTCCGTTTAGGGGCAGAGCGGTTGTAGTCGTTGAGGGAAACGACATCGAGGTGGGCGCCACACGCTTCCAGAACTTCCGGGTAGGCGTAACCTGCAAAGCGACAGCCGAGGTTGAGGTGGTTGGGGTCCGCAAGGCGGATGGCGCGATTGCACACGGAAAAGTACTTGTCGGCAACGATTCTCAGGAAGTCCTTCTCGTCTGAGCGAAGCGCAGCGGATTTGGTGGACACGTTTTGGAGCTTTAGCAGCGAATGCCGGTCCGATTTGGAAATGCCCCAGGCTTGCGCGAGATGTTTTGCACCGCCATGTTTCCTGATGAGGAAATCAATTAGGGCGACTTTGCCGGGGACATCCTCTGGGAGCGTAAGATAGTCTTCCAGGAAGCTTCTCTGGGATCGCCAGTCGCGGCCCCAGCGAAGTTCGTTGTCCGTGAAGTAGCCGACGAGGAACGGGTCGGACGACCTCGAGGAACAAAGAGTTCGGGCGCGAGACTCGACTTTGCTCTGAAACTCACGCGAAAAGACATCGGGAAATCTGCCGCTTCGCGAATCGGCACCGGCAGAGGCGGCGAGGTTGAGGATGACGGTGTAGGGCATTTGCTGACCAAAGGTCTCGCGGCTGGACCAGGAACCAATCGTGTTGAAGCCCCATTTGTGGAGCCTGTTCGTCGCCGCGGCGGCCCATTTTTCGGCTGTGCCGTATTTTTTCTCGGTCACGCGGCCATAAGGGGAATAGCCGAGCTTCCGCGCGAAATCGGCGCGAAAGCTGACGTGATTGACGCCCTTGGAAAAGAAGACGTTCCCCGCCGGGTCAATGAGCCAGCATCGGCCGGAAATCTCCTGCGGGAAGAAGAAGCCAGTCGGGGCGTGGCGGATTTTCGTCCAGCCGCCGAAGGAATCTCGCGGAGAGGAAGGTTGGGGGAAGAACATTTCTTCGATGTACTGGCGACTTCGCGCCTCGTTTTCGAGGAGGCTCTTGGTTCGCACGGTCTTCGCCTCATAGGCAAGCTCGAGGATGAGCCAACCGTTGAAGCAAGCTTGCTTGAGAGCCTGAGCGACCTTTTTGTGGTCAATGTCGCTGCCCTCGCCGAGCCACTCGGTCCAGACGCTGTTGTTGCCGTTGCGGAGATGGACGCTCGCGATGCGGCCGGATGTGAGGCGAATCATCTCGAAGGGGTCCTGGCCGGCTCTCTTGACCCAGTGGAGGTCGAGACAAAAACCGACGAGCTTGGGGTTGGTCATGGCGACCATTGCGCGGAATTCCCGGGCGTTATGAGCCATTTCCGGCGTGTGATTATGGAGAACGAGGCGCATTCCGCGTCTCTGAAGTTCGCGGCCGAGACGATTCACGTTTTCGGCCTGGAGACGCAAAGCTTCGTCCGATTTATTCTCGTCGGCGGCGCAATTGAAGTTAATGAGGAGACCGGGGAAATCCCCGGCACGGGCCGCCCACTCGAGGACGGCGGCGATGGTTCGTTCAGCGGCATCGGGTTGATGAAGGTTTCCGCCGTGATAGACCGACGCGAGGACGAGTCCGTTCCGCCAGAGGAGCTCTCGAAAACGCATGGCTCGCTCGTCGCTGGAGAAGGCGTTAAGCCAGCCCTCGATTGCGGCGAAGCCTGCTTTCCTCGCTTCAGAGAGGGTCTGGGGCAATTGTTGGTCGGTGTCTTTGCCCTGCCGCGACCATTCGACGTTCCAGCCGTATATCTGGGTGGCGACTTTTAGGCGGGGCGCGGGCGCCTCGGCGGCTCCCGTGGACGATAAAGTCAGAAAGACTGCTACGAGCAATGTTGTTGCGAGAATCTTTCTCACGGTGAAGCCCTCCGATCTCGTTTTTGAGCTGACGCTGGCCACGCCCGAGCACCATCACAAAGCGAAAGTTGATGGCAAACCATGCCCGTGGCTACCATATAGAACATCTCGCGCGCTGTTACCGCGCGCGTCAAATGGCGACGGTCAAAGCCCCTGTCAGGTGAGCACCCTCTCGGTGCTTGGGTCGAAAAGCATCATTTTCTTTTCGCGCCAGGAGCGATTGGCGAGGCAGAGGATGACCATGGCCCTGTATCCCATGCCGACGTGATAATGGGGCTGCTTGCGGGAGCGCATGCACTCGATCCAATTGACATCGTGTCCGCTGCGAGGCTGGGCCTTGACGCGGATTTCACGCCTCTTCTTCGAGAAAGACGGCTCCGGACGGACAACGGTGGTACTGCCCTCGAACGCAAGGCTCGCCTCTTCCCCTCGGATTTCGAAGTCAACGCCACGCCTCGTCGCCTGGGTGCAGAAGAGGGAAATAGTGTGCTCGGTTGGGAAATCCGCCATGACGTTGAAGGTGTCGGGCGTTTCCCGGTCGTGATGGGCGAAGATGCCGCCGGAGGCCATGACGCGGGATGGGAACTCGGCGCCGAGAGCGACCTGGAGCTCCGCAAGGACATGACTCAGGAGGTCGTGAGCCTGACCGCCGGAATAGTCCCAATATTTTCGGTAGCGGAAGAATCGCTCACGGCTGAAGGGGCGCCTTGGGGCGGGGCCAAGGAAGGCTTGCCAGTCGAGGTTGGAGGGACTGGCGTTGGGGTCAATCGGGTAGTTCCAGTCGCCACCGGGGACGTTGCGATAGACACCGGCGGTTGACCAGATGAGCTTTCCGAGAGACCCGCCTCGGACAAGTTTTCTCGCTTGCCAGAACTTGTCTTCGGAAGCGCCTTCGGCGCCGACTTGAACGATACGCTTTGTTCGTTTTGCGACCTGCGCCATTTCCTTCGCCTCGTCGAGGTAAAGTGTCATGGGCTTTTCGACGTGGACGTCTTTGCCGGCTTCCATGGCGTCAATTGACATCTTGGCGTGCCAGTGGTCGGGCGTGGATATGAGTACGCCATCGAGGTCTTTCATCTGAAGCATCCGGCGGTAGTCGTGGAAGGCTTTTCCGCCGGAAAGCTCCCTGGCTCGCTGAAGGCGGGGCTTATAGATGTCGCAAACGGCGACGACGGCGATGTTCAACCTGGGGTTCTTGGAAAGTTCCTTGTAATCCCTGATGTGGGAGGCGCCCATGCCGCCGCAGCCGATGAACCCGATGTTGACGCGGTCGTTTGCGCCGAGGGCGAGGCCGAGAGCCGGCGCGGCGAGCACACCGGCGCCGAGCGCGGCAGAGCCTTTAATGAATTCTCTGCGATTGATGGGGCGTGAGTTTCCGGTGCGTGTCATCTCTCTTTACCTCCAGTGGCGGGTTTGCTCATGGCGCCTGTGACGGGAGCAGGCGAGAGTTGTTCTTTGTGCTCACGAGCGAGCTTAGCAGGGGAGAGGGGATGAATCAAGAGAGATGTCTTCACAAGAATGCCCAAAAGAAATTGCGTCTGGGCGGATGATTCGTTTGGGGACTCCCAGCAGTTGATAAAATTAGACGTGTTGGGGGCCGGGGGTGGAAGCTTTAATGTGGGTTTCGACCCGATGCTGCAATTGGTGGAAAATGGGAGGTTCAGTAGCCACCAGGTCTGCGTGAACCCCAAGCAGATCATTGTCCCCGCTGGGCTTGGGCGGAGGCTCTCTGGGGGCGGCGTGGACATGAGGTCGAGATTCCCGCACGGGCTCAGTCCGAGGCAAGCTCCGGCACGGAAATACAACCACACCCGCCTTAAGATGGCGTGTGGAATCAGCCCGCCGGATTATGATACCTTTGAGGCGATTCCAAGCCTCACGGAAGGGCCGGAATCTTTCAGGCAATCGCACGTAAATGGAAAGGTTTCGGAGGCGAAAACGCTTCGTTTGCGGCTTTTCGTTGTGACGGGAGACCTATGAGATGCAAGATGTGACGAGGCGAATGAAGGCGCCGACAGATGGCAATTCCATAGAACAACGGGGTAGGAGCGCCGCACCGCTCTCGGCGCCGAAGATTGGCGTGTGGGTGATTTTTGCGGGCTTTGTTCTAATCGCGGCAGCGTGCAATCGGGCTTGGGCCCCTCAGGAGACCTGCAAAGGGGGAATGCGGATAGAGCAAAAAGGCTCGTTTATATCCGTCGAAACGGAAGCGCTTTCGGCCAGAATACGTACCGAAGGTTACGTGAGCGGTGTGGCGGGCGGAACGCTGCTCGACAAGAAAAGCGGGGCACGCGACCTCGGTTTTGGACTGGACATCGTTGACTTCTTGCTCGAACCGAAGTGGGACGTGCCGGATGTCTCGCCTGAGCTGGCTTACCTGAGGGATGCGATGCTGCACGGAAATCTTCCCAAACGATACGTCGAGCTGCCGCAGATATGCACCGGGGCGAAGAAGATCGAGGCGACGGTTTTCCGCGGCGAGGACTTTGTGGCGGTCAAGCTTTCATTCCGGTACACGACGGCGACCTACGGGCGGAAGCCGGGGTCAGTATGGGAGCAGAGTTTGGTTTTCCCCCGTCGAACTCGCTATTTTTTCGCCAGCGACCGCATCACCTCCGCCAACGACGTGGATGGGCTCATCCTTCGCATTGACATGCCCGGCCATCTCAAACACAGAGGAGGCGACACGTTCACGAAAATGTTCCTGAGCTACGAAGGGGAGATTCCAGCGAGGGATTTCGAGAAGGATTTCCCGCCGGACGCAAAGCATTTCTATCACCGCCGGGACGGGAAAGTTCCTCCGCGGTTCATCCGGGCGTACAAGATTCGCGGAGAGGACTCGCCCTGGCTGGCAGGGATGACCCTGAATCCCGCGTCCGTCTATGAGGCGTGGTGTCATCAGAGAGGATATGTCTGCTTCATACAGGAGATCGGCGGGAGACGGGTAAAGAAGGGCGAAACATTCGGAGCAGCTTATGCCATTGGCTTCTTTGACTCCGTCGAGGAAATGAAGGAGGTTTACGATAGGTATTGCGGATGGGGTGCGATAGAGGTTTTGCCGGGGAAAGGGCAAAAAGCCACCTTTCGCTGGGTTCCTTCTCCTCGAAGGGAACGGTAACTCTCTCGCTTTTCCCCAGCCTGCCAAGGGGTTCTGGCGTTACCGCTGCAGCCGGAACCGGGACCGGGAAAAAGGGCAGTCCGTATAGCACGGCGCCGTGGCCGTCCGTCGCGACGTTTCCTGTATCTCGTACCGTTTGTGCGGGATTCCTGGCATCCTCCATTTCTTTCCTGCCGCAGATCATTCTCAGCCGAGATAGCCGCTTCGTGGAGCCCTATGCGGGAAATCTGCACCTACGGATCTGTGCGGGGGGCCGCCCGCAAGGGCGGTCGCTACCGCAACTCGCCAGGGATAACCGGTCGGGGTTCCGTCGAAAGGCAGCAGCGGGAACAGCCATTTCGTGTTGTCCCCGTTCCCCTATGCAGACTTTCGGAGATTCACCCCATGCAGACGAAAACGCGGGATATCCTATGGACGGTGGCGTATCGGGCGCTTCTTCCACCATGCCGCCCTTTTGTTCTGAACTGGAGACCACTAATTGCCACTAAAGCAAATAATGGCGCCATCTGCCAAACTCATGAACAGTTTTCCCTTCGCCGCGACCATAGCGTCGAAGATCGGCGGCGAGTCGAGCTTGTACTCTGCGAGCTTGGAGCCGTCGGCGGCGTTGACGGCCCAGAGCAACCCGCCACGCTTCCCTTCCAAGGCGGCGACTTGCTCGTGGAGCTTCCTGCGGATGTCTGGTTCAAAGAAGTGCCCCCAGGCCCTTCTCTCATCCACGAGGTCCGGCGGGCCGGCGACGAAGAGCGTGTTGCCCGCGAGCACCATCGCCCTGGCGAGCAGCGGCGGGTGTTCCTTAAGCCACTTGTAGTCAACGGCCGTCAACTGCGCCGCTGTGAGCTGGCCGGCACGGGTGTTCCAGTTCACCACATCCTGCTTGGCTCGTCTTAGGTTCCTGACACGTTCCGGAACGATCTGCTTGCCGGCCGCGAAGAGCCGGTACTCCAGCACGGAGGAGTTGCAGAGGTACTCCGGATCGCGGCTGTAGCCATAGACGCGATTTTCGTCGAACACGAGGATGCGCCCTGTCGGCACGAGGCGCCCGGGGATGAACCACTCGCCCCAGCCCTCGCCTGCGTTCTTGCCGTAGATCCAGTACGCGCGGTGGAACCACGTGTCGTCCAGCATGCCGATGGGAGAGAACAGGTGCAGGCCGCCCTCCTGGTCGGTTTGTTGCTCGGGCTCGATGACCGTGCGACGGCCCTGCAGGTCAAACCTCTGCGACCGCATGTAGATACGCTTCCCGTCGCTGGAGAGCACATCCGGCAGCGCGACGGGCATCTTCTTCTGCTTGATGTAAGCCTGAAGGTTTTTTCCGGTGTCTGGGTTCTTGTCGTCGAGGACAGTCTCGGAAAGCCTCTTGCCGGTCTCGGGATCGAGCCGCAGCATCCGCAGACCGCCGTCCAAAAACATTGACCGCCCCGCGACGCAGTACAGAACCCCGTTCTGCACGAGTACGCTGCCGTGCACCGGCCAGACGCTTTCGACTTGCTCGTACGCCACGTGATAGCGTTCCGCCGGCGCCGCACGAAACCGCCAGGCCAGCTCGCCGTCGGCAGCGCACAGGCTGTACACGCGGCCGTCGGCACAGCCAAACAGCACACTGCCCTCGTAAACGGTGGGGGGCGAGTCTATCCGCCCGCCGGCCGTGTAATCCCAGAGTATCTTGCCGCTGGCGGCATCGAGAGCGTAAAGGGTGTGCTCGTTGACGTCCGCGACGAACAGCCTGCCGTCGGCCACGGTCAGGCCGGTGAGTTTACCTCCGAGCCTGGCGGTCCACGAGGGCGATAGGTTGCTCGGCACCTCGGTTTTCGTGTATCCGCTGCGGCGCGCATCGTGTCGGTAGGTGGGCCAATCTTGCGGATTGACGATTGCGGATTGCGGATTGCGGATTTCCCCGTAGGCGGTGCCCTGCTCGAGGCGGCCTTCGTCAGACGTTTGTGGCCGTCCCTGCGACTTTCCCGCCGGCGCCACGGCGACGAAACCGCGTAGCTTGGATTGATAGTAGCAGGCGCACGCGTGCGACGGGGCGTACACAAGCCCGTTGCATGGCATCACGCCGTAGATGCAACTGCCGCGTACCCAATGGTGAATCTGCCAGTGCTTGGTGTCCGGGTTGATGAACTCGGTGCCGGTCCAGGAGGGAATGATGTACTTGTCGGTGGCTTTGCTCGGATAGCACCGCTGATGCATGATGGCGAAGGGGTTGGTGTCAGGTTTGAACTCCTCCTTTACCTCCCCCGTTCGCGGGTCTCGGCCGGTGAACGTTCCCTTCGACCGCTGGAACGAACTGGCGATGTCGCCTGACCAAACCAGCCCGTCCATAACGATAACATCTTCCGGAGAGAAATGGCCGGACGGGTGCATTGTTTCCTGCCAGAGCTGCTTGCCGCTGTCGGCATCCAACGCCACCAATTGGCGCCTCTTGCCGGAGATCAGGACCACTCCGTGATACAAGACGACCGTCGGCGACCAGCCGGTGGGGATGATGACGCTCCGCTCGATAGGCGTGGAGCGCCACCGCTTCTTGCCGGTGGATTGATCAAGACACACTGCTGCCTCACCATCGTCGAACACCACTCGCTTGCCGTCAGCCGCCAGCGTCAGGGGCATCACTTTACGCTTCTGCTGCCAGAGCGATTTGCCCGTGGCAACTTCAATGGCCATCAGTTTACGAGCCTTCTCGTCCCAGGCCCAGTGCCGGCTGGCGCGGGCCTGTTCGGACCAGCAGTGGGCGCTCTCCTGTCGGTAGTCCACCAGCTTGCGGTCGGGGTTGACTACCAGAAGGAGCGCTCCGTTAGAATAGAGGATCTCCTCTGCGGTCTTGGTGCCCTCGAAGGTACGGAGTGTCTTGCCCGTTGCGGCGTCCAGCTCGCTGAGCGGCGCGTTTATGCCGAGGGTGACGTACACGCGGTCGCCGATGGCGACCAGCCGCCGTGGTAGCACCGCGGGACCGCTCTTCAGCGGCCAGAGATGGTTGTACCAGACCGCGATGGGTCGCTTCCACAGAACGACGCCATTGAAGGCGTCGCGTCCGACCAGCACCCACTTGGGCGGCAGTTGGATTGAGGCTTTCGAGCCTTCGTCCATGATGTAAAAGATCCGCCCGTTGGCGGACACCAGCCCGCTGAGGCTGCCCATATGGTCGTGATGCCGTGCCCACCGTGGGTCGCCGATCCACTGCATCCGACGCGGCGGGCCGACGACCTCATCGTGCGCGACGGGGTTGCCGGTAGCATCGTGGCGCCAATGTGTCCACTCGTCAATGTTTTCGGGCCAGGGCTTGGAGGTTTTTGTCCACTTCCCGGCGCGCTGAATATACGCCACACCTTTCGGCGCCAGCACGCGCATCACGTCGGACATCGGCGCCTCACCCAAATCCTCGGCCACGACCAGATTCACCAGATTGTCAATGTACGGCAAGTGTTTGCCGTCGAACCGGGCCGCTGACACCTTGCCGTGCAGGCCCAGCGAGCGGATGTGTTCCCGCGCGGCCGACACGTTCCTCGCGTCGCGGTCCAGTCCGTGGATAAGGTAGCTGTCGCTCGCCCGCAACGCCGTTGTCAGCTTGCCGTCCCCACAGCCAACGTGAACAATCAGCCCGCCGCGAACGCCCGTGGCATCCAGGATTTGCTTGGCTTGTCGTTCCGGCGAGGGCTGCGTTGACCCGGCCACAGACGAGACAAATAAGACTGCCAAGAAAGCAACACACACTGCAAAGAAATGGTTTCTCTCTCTCATGAGCATCTGTCCTTTCCGTTGTGAACGTGCGCTCCTATTAGAATCCTTGCACCTCACTGCTGTTCGTGATTGGCGCCGCTCGTCTCCCTTTCTCCGGAAAACGGACATCCCGTCTCTCGGACAACTCCTGCTCCCATCCGTTCGATTCCCTCGACTGATAATGGAGCGTAGAAACTGCCATGTCAACTGCGTTCTCGCAGAGTTGACAATGCTTCCATCTCTGTGTCTGGTCTTGCGGGTCGCCGGGGTGAGCAACTGCAAAATCGTCGAACTGGAAGGACATCTGTGGAATCTCAATGAGCGGTTTTCCAGCAAATCCGCGATATAAACTGAGTACTGTGAATGAAAGGCCGGAAAGGGGACGTAGCGCCCGCAGCGTGAACGATGGCCCAGAAAGGATGTATTACTGCTAACCCAACTTCCGCACCTGATTGTGATTTTGAGATTTTTTTTGGCCTGATTGGGGGATGAAATGGGGATATTGGGAGTGTATGGTGGATGAGTGAATGCAGTGGCGAAAACAGGCGTTTTTTTCTGACATCTCGCCAGTTCTGTTTATTGTAGTAAGCATGTACATCAGAAAGAACATCAAAAGAGAGAAAGGAAAGACATACATCAGCCACGCACTGGTGGAGTCTATCCGAACGCCCAAGGGCCCCCGGCAAAATCTCATCTGCACACTCGGAGACCTCAGTCCTCGCCCACGGGAGGAGTGGCTGAAGCTCGCCCACAAGGTCGAGAACGCCCTTGTGGGGCAGGGGGACTTGTTCGACAAGCCCGATGCCGAGGTGGAGGAGATCGTACGGAAAGTCAAGGAGAGAAGGGCAAGGGAACAAGCAGCCCCCAAAGAGCCTCCGCCCAAGCCCAGCGAGGACGATGATCTGCTTGCGGTTCACGCAGACCTGGTGGCTACTGAACCTCCCATCTTCCACCAATTGCAGCATCGCGTCGAAACCCACATCTTCCTGTGCGTGCTGGCGTATCATCTGCTGGTGGCGATTGAGAAGACCCTCCTCGATAAAGGAATCCACACCTCGTGGGCTACTGTCAAGGAGACGCTCGAGACTCACGAGGTCGCAACCGTGGTACTGCCCACCAATGGGGCCATCATCATCAAAATCCGCAAAACCTCCACCCCTGAACCTCAACATGTCCAGCTTTACCGAGTCCTGGAAATCCCCAAACAAATCATGCGACCAAAGAAAATCGTCATCACAAATGCCCAAATGTGGTGACTGAAAAATCGGGGTTCTCCTCTATTCCTCACTACGAAGTGCGGAAGTTAGGTTAGCGAAAAGGTGTCTTGGCTAACGGTAATTCCGCAGGACACGATGCCCCAGCCGAACACGTTTACGAGACTTTTGATGCCGCCCATTCAGCCGAATCTTGGTCGTTACTCGCAGGAACCAAAATGTGTTTGCGGCAGCTATCGGAAATTGCTAATAATTATGCTGATGGTGAGCCGACTTGGCTGAAAGAAGCGAAGCTTCAGCCACTCTCGGATAGAAGAGCAGGTCGAGGCCGTTCCGGCGCTGGAGGAGCCTGTCGGGCAGGAGAAACGGCATGGTGCTGTCTCGTGTTTGGCACATTTTCGCGGGACGCCCCTCCAGACGGAAGCCTTGCGGCCCGTGCGCCAGGCTCGGAGGCGATTTCGGTCTCACGTGCTCGGAGAAATCACGGAAAGGTATTTGTATATGATTGTCTTGCACGCGGGGTTGAGTGAGAACCGACTACTTGTCTGGGGCGAACAGCCGGTGGAAGAGCGTAACCGCGCCGCCGTGCGGCGTGGACGCAAACCGAATGCTCCCAGCACTGACTGGTTTCCTTATGACGCTGGGAGCGACGGTCTTTCAACAGCTCTCCTACAAGCGGGTGTAGGTTTTAAGGTGAGCAAAAGGCGTCTGAAAGTGGGAATCGCGTGGCTGCTCACAGTGGGCAAGGCGGCGATTGCCTCCAGCACGCTCATCGCTGAGCCACCGAGGTCCCGGGCGAAGAAGCTCGCTCCCTGGTCAGTGACGCTGCTTCGCCTCACCGCCGACGAGACAGTTGAATTGTTGTGCCTCTGTGTGAGGAAGAAAACGCTGGCGTCCGGTGTGATCGTCGGCGATGACGTTGCCTTCTGGACAAGCGCCATGCGGTTCGCTGGAGCGCTTGTGGCACGGCAGCAGTATGTGCCTGGCATAGTCGAGAACGATGGTGTTTACCGCTCGCGCTGGGAGCCGGTCTTCTTGGGGTACGATGCCGAGCGACTGTCAAAGCTGGCCAAGGCGATGCCCGCGGTCGCGCGGGCACTGAACCAGGAAGCAACGTCACCCCCAGATGTATTTTCTGCATCCGTGCTTTCCGGCTTTATTGCTGAGACTGTGGACCATCTCGTCCGCTCGACGCTCTCGACGGAACCCGAACCCACGAAACCGAGACGCGGTCGCAAGAAAAAGCCGCCCGCCTTTGACAGCATTCACGATAAGTGGCTTCACTCTTTGCAGTCGCCGGACGGTACCATGGGCGGCGATGAGGCGGAGTTGGCGAAATTTGCGGCTCAGGTTCGCGAGTGGCGGCGGCCGATATCCGTGTCAACAGCCTCGCCGTTCCGGCTCTGCTTCCGGCTGGAGGAGCCCGAAGACGAGGGACAAATGGAGGAGGCAGGTGTTCGTCATCTACGGCCGGGCAAGGATAAATGGTACGTCCGATACTTGTTGCAGCCGGCGGATGACCTCAGCTTGCTCGTCGAGGCAAAGGACGCGTGGACAGCCGGAAAACGCAAGTCTTCGGTTCTCAAACGAGGTGATTTCAATCCACGAGAGTACATGCTCTCCTCGTTGGGACAAGCTTCGGGGTTGTGCCCCCACATCGAGCAAAGCCTGAGGACTTCTCAACCGGGCGGCTACAAACTGGACGCGACGGGTGCGCATGAATTCCTTACTGAAAAGGCACTTGCTTTGGAGCAAGCCGGGTTTGGAGTAATGCTCCCTGCGTGGTGGGCGGGCAAGGGAACAAAGCTTCGCTTGACCGTCGGAGCCAAAGTCAGGAGCCCCAAGATGCAGGCGTCAAGCGGCTTGTCTCTAAACAAAGTCATTCGCTTCGATTGGGAAATAGCCATCGGCAAACAAAAGCTCTCGCTCGAAGAGCTCAAAGCGCTGGCGAAACTCAAGGCTCCGCTGGTCAGAGTGCGTGGGCAGTGGGTGCACATGACCGTGGAAGAAATACAGGCGGCACTCGACCTTTGGAAAAAGAAGGGTAAGGGTTCCGCCACTCTGCGGGAGATTGTACAGATGTCCCTGGGCGAGACGGAGGCGCAGGGGACAATCGCTTTCAAAGGCGTCAAGGCTACCGGGTGGGTCGGGGATCTCCTTTCCCGGCTGCAAGGGCGCGCAGCATTTGAGGAGCTGGCCACGCCGGAGGAGTTCCGAGGAACGTTGCGTCCGTATCAGGTACGCGGCTACTCGTGGCTCTGGTTTCTGAAACAGTGGGGATTGGGGGTGTGCCTTGCCGATGACATGGGGCTGGGCAAGACCATTCAAGCTCTGGCGCTAATTCAAAGAGATTGGGGGTCGAACGGCAAGCGCCCGGTGCTGCTTGTCTGTCCAACCTCGGTTATCGGCAACTGGCACAAGGAGGCTGCCCGTTTCACACCGAACCTGCCTGTCATGATCCACCACGGCATCACGAGGACGAAGGGCGAGGCGTTCAAGAGAGAAGCTCGAAAGCACGCCATGGTCGTCTCGAGCTACTCGCTTCTACATCGTGACATTGACGTTCTACGGGACGTCTCCTGGTCCGCGGTGATACTCGACGAAGCCCAGAACATCAAAAACCCTGAGACCAAGCAGGCGAGAGCTGCGAGGTCTCTGGAAGCAGACTATCGCGTTGCGCTCACCGGCACACCTGTCGAGAACAATGTGGGGGATCTGTGGTCAATCATGGAATTTCTGAATCCCAGTTTTCTCGGCACGCAGGCCGAGTTCAAGAAGAGTTTCTTCATCCCTATCCAGGCCAACCGCGACCCGGCGGCAGCGAAGCGCCTCAAGCGCATGGCCGGCCCGTTCATTCTTCGCCGACTCAAGACCGACAAGTCCATCATCACCGACCTGCCGGAGAAAATGGAGATGAAGGTCTTCTGCACGCTGACGAAGGAACAGGCCTCCCTATATGCCGCCGTGGTGAAAGATGTCGAGGACTCGCTGGATTCAACCGAAGGCATCCAACGGAAGGGCATAGTGCTGGCGACATTGTCGAAACTGAAACAGGTCTGCAATCATCCGAGGCAGTTTCTGGGCGATAACTCCCCCATTCCCGGACGCTCGGGCAAGCTGGCGCGCTTGACCGAAATGCTGGAGGAGGTTATGGAGGTCGGTGACCGGGCGCTGGTCTTCTCGCAGTTCGCCGAGATGGGGCAAATCCTCCGCCGACACCTGCAGGAGACGTTCGGACAAGAAGTGCTTTTCCTGTACGGGGCCGTTCCGAAGAAGAAGCGAGACCGCATGATCGAGCGATTTCAGAGCGATGCCGACGGCCCGCGGATTTTCATCCTCTCCCTCAAGGCCGGCGGCACTGGCTTGAATCTGATGCGCGCGAACCACGTCTTCCATTTTGACCGCTGGTGGAATCCTGCGGTCGAAAACCAGGCAACCGACCGCGCCTTTCGCATCGGCCAGACCAAAAACGTCCAGGTTCATAAGTTCCTCTGCGTCGGAACGCTTGAAGAGAGAATTGATGAGATGATCGGGCGTAAGAAGGAGGTCGCCGAGCAAGTGCTCGGGACAGGTGAGGGATGGCTGACTAAGCTTTCGACCGCCGAGCTCAAGGAACTCTTCGCCTTGCGCGAAGGGGCAGTCGCGGAATAAGATGGCTAAAGGGAAGAAACAAACGAGCGAGCGCGACGCGCTTTGGGCGGAGGCGAAAAGGCGATCCCGCCTTTCGATGGAAGACGTCAGGATAGCTGAAGAGATGGGCCTGAGCCCGCGAAGCCTCATCAAGAATATCCCCAGCAAAAGCGAGCCGTGGAAGGCACCCGTTAAGTATTGGGTACGAGATATTTACCGGAAGCGACAGGAGAAGGCGGAGATGGAAAAGAAGCGACGCGACGAGAAAAAGGAGAAGCCCCCCGAAGGCGGCGAAGCTATGACCGAGAGCGAGAAACCCGCTGAATCCTCGATTGTGCACGGCGATTTCCGCTCGGTTGAAGGCGAAGAAGCGCCGCCTGCCGATAGTTCTTTGGAGGATATGGATGCCCTTGATGCAGAGTTTCTTGAGTTGGAGCAACGTCTCTGGGACGAGGATGAACCACCGACCGAGGACGAGATTGACGAGGAAAATCGGATGATGCTCAGGGAGCAGCGGGAGTTTCGGATCGCCGCCGAGTACGTTTCCGCAGCTTTCGCTTTTGTGCCTGAAGTTGAAAAGGTAGTCCTGTTTGGGTCTGTCGCTTTGCCCTTGAAGAAAGAGGTGCCGAGATTCAGGAAATTCCGCAGGGCGGGCATTGCCATCTGGCACGAATGTCGCCACGTGGACATCGCCGTATGGTTGTCGGACCTCGGCTGTTTGAACACTCTCCGGCGAGCCACAAGTCGCGCGTTAAACGACCTTCTCCGAGAAAGGGACATTGGCGTGGCACATCACCAGGTTGACGTTTTTATCATGGAAGTTGGGAGCGACCGTTATCTTGGATGCCTGTGCTGCTTCAACAAGTGTCCAAGGGGGGAAGCACGAATGCGATGTTCCCGGTTGCGGGGCGACGCCTTTTCTCCGGCAATACGACGACTTCCTGTTCAATCCGGCCGCCCTCCAGCCCGAAAGGGTCGTTGTGCTGTTCGATCGTGGCGGCTCAGGCGGTAGCAGCGATTCGGGAGGTGAAATTCCGTTCTAAAGGAGGAATAGCCGTGTCCTGGCGGTGGCGAGACTACGATTATTACAGGTATTTTCCGCATACGACGCCCCGTAAAGTCAAGGGAGGCATCAAATCGCAGTCGAAGCGAGGGGCGTTTGGGCAAAGCTGGTGGGCGAAGCGATGGATCGCCGTGCTGGAGGGCTTCCACATAGGGCAAAGGCTTGCCCGCGGGCGATCGTACGCCCGCCGCGGCCAGGTGGTCTCCATCAACATCAAGAAGGGCGAGGTGACAGCGAATGTTCAAGGGACCAGGGCCACCCCTTACAAGATCACCATCAAGGTCAGGGTTCTCACGGCGGCGAACTGGAAGAAGCTTGCGAAGAACCTCTCCAGTCAAGCGCTCTTCGCAGCGAAACTGCTCGCGGGCGAGATGCCTCAGGACATCGAGAAAGCGTTTGAGGACGCGGGGCTTTCACTTTTTCCCAATAGACTCAATGACTTGAAGACCGAGTGCTCCTGCCCCGATTGGTCCAACCCCTGCAAACACATCGCAGCGGTTTATTACCTGCTGGGCGAGGAGTTCGACCGCGACCCATTCCTCATCTTCAAGCTGCGTGGGATGAGCCGAGAAGAGTTCATCGGGCTCCTCGGCCAAAGCGGTAAGAAATCCGCTGCAAAGAAGCGTCAAGGCAAATCCACTGCCCGTAAACGGCAAGCGGAAGCGCTCCCCACGGCCGAGCCTGTGTCTTTGGATGCCTCTGCGTTCTGGCAAGGAGGTAGTTTGCCCGATGACTTGTTTGGTGAAGTTCGTGTCCCACCCGTACGAGCGGCCTTGCCGAAGAGACTCGGGAACTTCCCGTTTTGGCGGGGCAAGGAACGATTCCTGGATGCCCTCGAGCCAGTTTACGAAGGGTCCTCTTCCCTCGGCATGGAGGTGTTCCTCGGCAACCAAGCCACCAAGTTGAATCGCCACTCACCCTGATGCGGCCAAAAGCCCCATTTGAATGGGGACAACGGTAATCCTTGTCCGTAAAGACCGTCGCGGCAACTGGTGATGCGCAGATGCTGCATGTTGACTCTGGAAGAGGAGATGCGCTGTTCCACCCGAAGATGGGCTTGGCGTGTGCAGTGGGACCGTCTCAGAAATGATCTGCACGACCTCCAGGAGATCACTCTCCGAAACTGCGGCAGGACCTTTGTGATGCGAAGCCGCACAATAGGCGACGACGGAGTCCTTCTCATTCTCTTCTCTGCGACTCTGCGCCCTTGCGTTGCCCTCCTCTTCCCTTTTTCTATCCACCGCCAAGGCGGGGTATCCGCCCGAGATTAAGGCATTACCCCGGACCAAAACCGGAGATTGACATTGGCGTTGAGCTATGATAGTTTTGGCAATCAGACTTGGCGCCGAATTTCCTGAAGGTCTCTTAGCCGGGGGGACAACAGAATGATCCGTGGCCAACCCAAAGAAAGAATGCCCAGGTCGGAGATTGAGGAGTTACAGCTTGAGCGTCTGCAAGCGATGCTGAACCGACTCTATTCCGAGGTCAGCTACTATCGCCATCTCCTCGACTCCGTTGACCTGCCTCCGAGCGAGTTCCGGTCGCTGGAGCAGCTCAGTCGCATCCCTTTCACCCGCAAGGAAACGCTGCGGGAGAACTATCCATACGGGCTTTTCGCGGTGCCTCTGCGAGAAATCGTCAGGATACAAGCCTCCTCGGGAACGACCGGCCAGCCCGTGGTTACCGGCTACACGCGCAACGACATTAAACACTGGACGGACCTGGTGGCGAGGGTCTTCCTCGCCACAGGCGTTACAAAGGACGATGTGGTTCAGGTCTCTCTGGACTACGGTCTCTTCTCGGGGGGATTGGCTTTTCATTACGGCGCGGAGGAGATAGGCGCCTCGGTCATTCCGGCTTCCACCTTCAACCCGGAGGGGCAACTGGGTATCATGCGGCACTACAGAACGACGGCGTTGGTGTGCGTGCCGACTTACGCGCTGAGGCTCCTCCAGGCGGCCCAGGACAAGAACATGCCGCCGCAGGAGCTTTCCCTCCAGAGGGTTCTTCTGACGGGCGAACCGTGGCCGGAAAATCTCCGCGAGAAAATCGAACGCGGCTTTCACGTGGAGGCTTTCGACACCTACGGTGTCAGCGAGGTGATGGGCCCGGGCATCTCCTACGAATGTGGTGCAGAAAAGGGACTTCACATCTCTGAAGACCACTTCATCGCCGAGATCGTTGACCCTCTGAGCGGCGAGCCCCTTCCGAGCGGTGAGGAAGGCGAACTGGTGTTGACCACCATCACCAAAGAGGCGTTTCCGCTGCTTCGGTTCAGGACGGGGGACCTCACTTCCCTGGACCTCGCTCCCTGCCCCTGCGGAAGAACCACCGCGAGGATGACAAGAGTCGCCGGACGCGTTGATAACGCCGTTTTCGTCCAGGGCAAAAGCCTGCTTCCGTCGCAAGTGGAGAACGTGTTGCAGAGCGTGGAAGGTGTCGTCCCACGTTTCCAGATCGTTGTGGACAAATCGGGGACTGCGGAGGAACTTTGCGTCAGAGTCGAAATGGACAGGAGGATTTTCTCCGACGAGATGAGGGTCCTCACGGAGCTGAAGCGAAGAATAGAGAGGAAGATAGAGGAGGTGCTCGGAGTTGTGGCCACCGTATCGCTTGTCGAACCGAAGTCCCTGGAATCGAACGACGCAAAGATAAAGGTTATCCGCCCCACTGCGCAAGACGACGAGGAAAGGAGGTGATGAACCGGAGAATGGCGCAGACCACACCTGAAGTCGCGAACAAACGGTAGATGAATCTCTCGGACAGAAAAGGGAGGGGTAGAATGAAAAGAATCTGCATAGGCATCACAGCATTTGTGGTCATGGCACTTGTGCTCTTACCGGGATGCAAGAAGAAGGAGGAGCCGGCGCTGGCTCCGTACAAAGTTGGCGCGCTGTTCGCGGTAACCGGTCCCGCATCATGGCTGGGCGAGCCGGAGAAGAATACCGCCGAGATGGTCGCACAGCAGATCAACGACGCCGGAGGCATCAACGGGCATCCCCTTGAGGTCATCATTGAGGATACCACCGGCGAGGAGACAGCCACCGTCAACGCGATGAAGAAGCTTGTTGACAAGGACGGGGTCTGCGCGGTGATAGGTCCCAGCCGAAGCGGCACAAGTATGGCGATTATAAACATCGCCGAGGATAAGAAAGTTCCGCTCGTATCCTGCGCGGCCGCTGCGCCCATAGTCCAACCCGTCAAAAAATGGGTCTTCAAGGTGCCCCAGATGGACAGCGATTGTGTCAGAAGAATCTACGACTATATGAAGGAAAAAGGGTGGAGCAAGGCAGCGATTATTACCGGCACAACCGGCTTCGGGGCATCGGGCCGCGACCAGCTCATCAAGCTGGCGAAGGAATACAACATCCAGATTGTCGCGGACGAGACGTACGGCCCAAAGGACACCGACATGACGGTGCAGCTCACCAAGATTAAAGCCGCCAACGCCCAGGCGCTCATCAATTGGTCCATCGTGCCCGGGCAGTCAACTGTCATCAAGAACGCCCGGCAGTTGGGTCTGACCATCCCGTTGTTCCAGAGCCACGGATTCGGGAACATCCAATACGTCAAGGCAGCGGGCGCCGCAGCGGAAGGAGTGCTCTTCCCGGCGGGTCGCTTGCTCAGCGCAGAGGAAGTGCCCGAAGAGAACCCACAGAAGAAGCTTCTCATGCGGTATAAGAAGGATTACGAGACGAAGTACAAGGAGGACGTCAGCACCTTCGGCGGGCATGCCTACGACGCTCTGGCGCTGGTCGTCAAAGCCCTCAGAGCCGTTGGTGACGATAGAGCCAAGATACGCGACCACATCGAGAAAACAACGGGCTTCGTGGGAACGGCGGGGGTGTTCAACTATTCGCCTCAAGACCATTGCGGGCTGGATAAGAGCGCCTTCGTGATGTACGTTGTCAAAGCAGGAAAGTTCGTGCCGGTGGAGGAATAACGCCGTTTTTCCGAAAGGCAAAGCCAAACCCCGCCTGACGGCGGGATTTGGCTTTGTCGCCAACCGAGCCACTGGGCAGAAAGAACACTTCGGGCCAGAGTCCACACAGTTGAGAAGGAAGCTCATTCATCGCCGATGGACCTCAGCACGATTCTCCAGTACATCTTCGCCGGGATAAAGATCGGCAGCATCTACGCCATGGTGGCGCTCGGCTTCAACATCATTTACAACACCACCGGCATCATCAACTTCGCCCAGGGGGAGTTCGTGATGTTGGGTGGGATGTTCATGGTGACCTTGTCGAAGCTGATGCCCCTCGGCCTGGCTTTTCCGATAGCCGTTCTGGCGGTCGTCGGTATCGGCTGCGTTTTTGAAAGGGCGGCGATCTGGCCGGCTCGAGGCGCGTCGGTGCTCACGCTCATCATGATAACCATCGGTGGCTCCTTTCTCCTGAAAGGCGCAGCCATGCAGGTCTGGGGAAAAAGCTCTTTCCCCCTTCGCGTCTTCTCTTCGGAGAAACCGATCGTCATCCTCGGCGCGAGGATTCAGCCCCAGACCTTCTGGATTATGGGCGTGCTGGCGGTCGTGGTGGTCCTTCTTGCGGTCTTCTTCAAATTCACGCTCACCGGCAAAGCGATGAGAGCTTGTGCCGCCAACCGGGCCGCCGCAAGTCTCTCGGGGATAAGCGTGGAGCGGATGGTTCTGCTGTCCTTCGCCCTGAGCGCGGGGATCGGAGCCGTCGCAGGCATCGTCATCACACCCGTCACTCTCGTTGACTACGGATGCGGGAGCATGTACGCCCTGAAGGGCTTCGCCGCCGCTGTCCTGGGGGGACTTGGAGTTTCCACCGGAGCAGTCGTCGGCGGATTGAGCATCGGGCTTATGGAATGTTTCGGAGCGGCCCTTCCCTTCCAGGGAGCGTCCAGCTACAAAGATGGGTTCGCGCTTCTGGTTTTGATGATTTTCCTGTGCGCAAAGCCGAGCGGAATCTTCGGGCGCGCCGCCGTCTCGAAGCTAAAGGAATTCTGAACCATGGGCAAGAAGAACCTGTTGGGGTTGATAGCGCTTGTTGCGGTCCTTCTGGTGATCCCACACCTTCTGGGGAACCCCTACTATCTCGGCGTGCTGGTGTGGTGCGGGATTTACAGCCTGCTGTGCATGGGACTGAGCCTCTTCATGGGATACTGCGGCCAGATTTCCCTCGGGCACGCCGGGTTCTGCGCCCTGGGAGCGTATGTCTCCGGCATCCTGACTACTCGATTCGGCTTCTCGCCGTGGCCGGCGCTCGGTGTGGCGATGCTGGCAAGTCTTCTGGTGGCTTTCATCGTGGGGCTGCCAACGCTGCGGCTCAAAGGGCACTACCTCGCCATGGCGACACTTGGGTTCGGGGTCATCATCTACGTCGCCGCGGAAGGCGACCCTTTCGGTCTGACGGGCGGTCCATCCGGCTTCTGGGGCATACCAAAACTTTCCGTGTTCGGAGTGGTTCTCAACAGCGAGGTGAGGTGGTACTACTTTGTGTGGGGGGTCGTGCTGGTGTGCATGGTTTTCCTTCTTAACATGGTTAATTCGCGTGTGGGCAGGGCGCTGAGGTCAATCCACGGTGGGGAGCCAGCCGCTAAAGCGATGGGAGTCCATACCGCCAAATATAAGGTAGAAATCTTCCTCCTGAGCGCGGCGCTGGGTTCGTTGGCGGGAAGCTTCTACGCGCATTACGTGGGGTTCGTTAACCCTCCGCCCTTCGGGCTGAACTTCTCCATTCACCTGGTTACGATGGTGGTTGTGGGAGGAATGACAAATCTCTGGGGGGCCATCGCCGGAACGGCTCTTTTGACCATCTTGACGAGATACTTTCGGGTTTTCCAGGAATGGGGCGTGTTTTTCGACGGCTTCATCCTCGTCATCATCATGCTCATTTTCCCGGAGGGGCTTTTCGTGGGAGCGGCGAGAAAGCTCGCCGGAATCGTGTCCAGACGGCGCTCAACGGGCTTTCCGGGACGGGCGAGCCGCCAGACCGCTGACGGAGCTTGAAGCGAGCAAGAGGTTCGGCAGGCAATTGAACAACATCTTACAAGTCAAATCGTTGCGAAAGAGTTTCGGGGGCGTGGTGGCGCTCGACGACCTGAGTTTCGAGGTTCAGGAGGGGCAGATAAAGTCCATCATCGGCCCGAACGGCGCCGGCAAGACAACGCTTTTCAACATCATCGGCGGCATGTACCGCCCAACCTCCGGGGAGGTGTGGTTTCGGGAGAAGAACATCTCCAGAGTCCCGCCGCACGTCGCCGCGAAGAGGGGCATATCCCGCACCTTCCAGAACCTCCAGCTTTTCGCCAATATGACCGTTCTGGAAAACGTCATGGTCGGAAGACACTGCCGGACGAAGACGGGTTTTCTCCGGTCGGCGCTGAAACTGCCCGGCGCCGTCAAGGAGGAAAAACGGACGGTTGCCCGGGCGATGGACATTCTCCGATTCGTCGGCCTCGAGGGGAGCGCGCACAGGGGCGCCGCCACGCTCCCCTTCGGCAAAGAGCGGCTCGTCGAAATCGCCAGAGCGCTCGCCACCCAGCCCAAACTGCTGCTTTTGGACGAACCTGCATCCGGCCTGAATCTGCGAGAGACCGAGGAAGTCGGCAAGCTCATCCAGAAAATCAGGGACACCGGCAAGACCATCGTTGTGGTCGAGCACGACATGTCGCTGGTGATGGGGATTTCGGAGGAAGTCCTCGTCCTCGACCACGGCAGCAGGATCGCCGAAGGCCCCCCTCGCCACGTTCAGAAACACCCGGATGTGCTGAAAGTCTATCTCGGAGAAGAGATTCCCCATGCTGAAAGTCCTAAACCTTAGAACATCTTACGGAAACCTCGAAGTTCTCCGGAACGTCTCCCTCCACGTGGACGCCGGCGAGATAGTCGTCCTTATCGGCGCCAACGGGGCCGGCAAATCCACCCTCCTGAACACCATCGCCGGACTGCTCCGCCCCCGAGAGGGCAAAATCATCTTCTTGGAGCGAGAGATCCAGTCTCTCCGCGCCTGCAAGACGGTCTTCCTCGGCATATCGCTCGTCCCGGAGGGGCGGCAGCTCTTCGCACCGATGACCGTTGTGGACAACCTTATCCTCGGCGCCTATTCCGTGAGAAGATCCCGCAGACGATACGCTAACGAGAGAGACGCTCGTCGTCCAACATCTCCCGGCGGAAATAAGTTTGACGACAACCGCAGAAGAGCGGAAGATACCACGAGAGCGCAACTGGACGAAATCTGGAAGCTTTTTCCCATCCTCCACGAGCGGCGAAGTCAGCCCGCAGGCACGCTCAGCGGGGGAGAACAGCAGATGCTCGCGGTGGGGAGGGCGCTCATGTCCAGGCCGAAACTGTTACTGCTCGACGAGCCCTCGATGGGGCTGGCGCCGATTGTGGCGCGGGAAATCTTCTCCGCCATAAAGCGGCTGCGGGATAAGGGCACAACCATCCTCCTCGTGGAGCAAAACGCGAGGGCGGCTCTTTCAATTGCAAACCGTGGATATGTTCTCGAGGTGGGGATGATCGTTGCGGAAGGAAGCTCGCAGGAGTTGCTCGCCAGTAAGGAGATAGTGCGGGCGTACCTCGGAAAGGATTACAAAGAAGTCTGGGAATAAGGACGCTTGGGCCAATGAGCGGATTCCATGTCGAACACGGGAGGCGCCGGAGAGAGAACTCCTTTTTTTAACAGCAGTTTACTGCTTGACAAAATCGCCGACGGGCCAGTATATTGCCGATTTAAAGACTGGCAGTGACTTTCTACAACGGTCACAAGGAAGCTCAACCAGCTAACCAAAAAGATGGAAGGGGGGTGAGGCGAGAAGTCCGGATAACTGAGAAAGACTCAATCACTTCACGAAACTGCAGTTGAACCACAAATCAAAGGGGGGTAAAAATGCGTACGTTTGCAGGAATTCTGTTGGTGTTTGCATTATGTGTTCTGCTCGCTCCGGTGTCCGCCGAGAGTGTCGCGGGGGCCGCGGAGAGCAAGAGTTTCGACTGGGGCGGCGACATACGCCTGAGGGGCGTGAACTTCGACAATATTCCGATTAGCGTGGACCCGCCCGGCGTAACTCGCGGTGGCAAGAACGTGTTTTTCAGAGGTCGGACGCGAATATGGGGGCAATTGTCGTTCAGCGACTATGTCCTGTTTAAGGCGCGTTTGGTGAACGAGTTTCGTTCCTATGAAACAGGCAGGGGCTCGAACAGCTACGATTTCCCGGATGAGTTCGTGCTCGACCACCTGTACCTGGACTTCAAAGACTTGCTTGACGGCAAGTTGGACCTACGCATCGGTCGCCAGGACCTCATCTACGGTACTGGCAAGGTCATTCTCGATGGGAACCCTCTCGACGGCTCACGAACGATATACTTCAACGCCGTCAAGGCAAGCTTGAAGTGGGAAAAGAGCGTCCTTGACATTCTCGGCATATGGAACAAGGCGGAGGATGAGCTGGCGATGAACTCGCAGCACCGCGACCTTGTTGGTCTGGTTGGGCAGTATCCCACGGACATGGTCGAAAGCGGCGCCGGCCTCTACCTGAAAAACAAATCTATCGAGAAAATGCCGCTGGAGGCCTACTATCTGTACAAGAACGAGAGCGATTATCAGTGGACTGACTCGGGCGGGGTGGCGCATACGCAGCCGGACGACCTCGACCTGCACACACTCGGTTTCCGCCTTATGCCCAAGCTCACAGACAGCTTCAGCGGCAACCTCGAAGCCGCCGGCCAGTTAGGCAAGCGAGGCGACCAGGACGTGAACGGCTGGATGGTGGATGCCAAGTTGTCCTACAAGTTCCCCGTCACTGAAAAGATCAGTCCTTCTGCCAGCGCTGGCGTGTATCAGCTTTCGGGAGACGACCCGGACACAACGGATGAGGACGAAGGCTGGAATCCGTTGTGGTCGCGGTGGCCGCAGTACAGCGAGCTGTATGTTTACGGCTTCGACGCCGACGGGGCAGGTCGCTGGTCGAACGTCACGATGCCATACCTCGGCCTGGACGTGCCCTTCAGTTCAAAAGTGTCCCTCAATCTCCTCGCGGGGTATATGTTCGCTCCTGAAAGCAGTCCCAACATTCCCGGGAGTGACGACGAGCGCGGCTTTCTCGGCACAGCCTGGCTGAAATTCAAGCTGAACGATACGTGGTCAGGACATCTGCTGGGAGAAATCGTAAACCCGGGAGACTATTACAACGTTGACGATACGGCGCACTTTGTCCGCTTCGAGATGATGTGTGTATTTTAGTGACCGGAGCAGAGCCGGTTCCTGACATCCCAAGCTGAAGGAGGATACCTTCAACGGGCGCGCTGTTTGTCGCACCCGAGGCGAAGTCTTGCAGATCAACGGTTCGGAGAACCGACCTCTGGTGGGCGGCTTCAAAGCCGACGCACGACCTTGCCGCGAGCCGGGTGCGCTCGCGGCAAGGCTTTATCCGGCCCCGGTAAACAACCAGCAGCCGCAGGGAAAACTTATGGTGCGTTCCACAGAGAGGAAGTTGTTGTCCGGCAACGAAGCTGTAGCTCGTGGGGCGTATGAGGCGGGCGTGCAGTTGGCCGCGGCCTATCCCGGCACCCCCAGCACGGAAATACTTGAGTCGCTCGCCCAATACGACGAAGTGGACTGCCAGTGGTGCCCCAACGAGAAGGTGGCGATTGAGGTGGCTACTGGCGCCTCGATGTGCGGCGCGCGCACTCTCGTGGCGATGAAGCACGTCGGCCTGAACGTGGCTTCCGATGCTTTCATGACTCTTTCGTACACTGGCGTCAAAGGCGGGCTGGTTGTGGTCAGCGCCGATGACCCGGGAATGCACAGTTCGCAGAACGAGCAGGACAATCGAAACTACGCGAAGTTCGCTAAAGTCCCCTTGCTCGAGCCGTCGGACAGCGATGAAGCTCGCCGTTTTGTCCGGTACGCATTCCGGGTCAGCGAGAAGTACGATACCCCTGTCCTCCTGCGGCTAACGACCAGGATTTCGCATTCCAAGAGCGTTGTCCGCCCGGCAGCTCGAGTGCGGCTGAAGCGAGAAATCTCCTTCGTCAAGGACCCCGCCAAATACGTGATGGTTCCGGCGAATGCCCGATTGAGGCACAGGCTGGTTGAGAAACGCCTTGTGACGCTCGGCGCCTTTTCGGAGAAAACTCCACTCAATAGAATCGAGCCGGGCGACCGTCGCATCGGCATCATCACCAGCGGCGTCAGCTACCAATACTGCAAGGAAGTGGCGCCGGACGCCTCGTACTTGAAGCTGGGGATGCCCCATCCGCTCCCGGCGAAGAAGATACAGCAATTCAGCCGAAGCGTTAAAAGACTGTTCGTGGTGGAGGAGCTCGACCCCTTCCTGGAGGAGCAGATAGGAGCTCTCGGTTTGAAGGTCGAGGCTAAGGCGCCGGAATTCAGATGCGGGGAGCTCAACCCCGAACTGGTCCGCGAGATCCTCCCAGGAAAGAAGCCTCTTCGGAAACTTCCCGGCGCCGAAAGCGGCGGGCGTCCTCCTGTGATGTGCGCTGGCTGTCCGCACAGAGGGGTGTTTTACGTTCTGGCGAAGTTGAAGTTGAATGTCACCGGCGACATCGGCTGCTACACTCTCGGGGCGTTGCCGCCTCTGCGCTCGCTCGATACGTGTATATGTATGGGGTCTGCCATCGGCAATGCGGCGGGCATGAGGCGCGTTGTTGCCCCGGAGGAACGGAAGCGGGTCGTGGCGGTGATAGGCGATTCGACCTTTCTGCACGCGGGGATGCCGGGTCTGATGGACATGGCTTACAACCAGACGAACGGGACGGTGATTATCCTCGACAACGCCACCACAGCCATGACCGGGCGGCAGGACCACCCCGGCACCGGCATGACCCTCAAGAAAACGAAAACGAAAAAAATTGACTACCGAAAGCTCTGCCTGGCGCTGGGAGCCGACACCGTTGAGGTCGTTGACCCTTATGACCTCGAATCAACGACCGCTGCTATCCGCCGGGCAACGGAGAGCGAGGGTCTTTCGGTGATTGTCAGCCGCCGCAAATGTGTGCTTCTCGACAGGAAACGCCACGCGCCCGCGCTGAAAGTTGACGCGGAGAAATGCACGAGGTGTAAGCTATGCCTCAAACTGGGATGTCCGGCGATGCGATTGACGGAGGAGAGGATACCGGAGATAGACCCCCTCCTATGTAACGGGTGCGGGCTGTGCGGTCAGGTTTGTCCTGTGGAGGCTATCTATTGAAAAGAAATCGCGCCAAAGAGGGCAAAGTTGATATATTCTTGGCGGGAATCGGAGGGCAGGGAATTCTACTGGCTTCGGAGATAATCGCCCAGGCCGCTCTCTCGGCGGGGTATGACGTGAAGAAGAGTGAGGTGCACGGGATGAGCCAGCGGGGCGGGAGTGTTACAAGCTGCGTTCGCTTCGGCAACAAGGTTCACTCCCCTCTCATTGAGAAGGGGAGCGCGGACATTCTTGTGGCGTTTGCTTCTGAGGAGGGGCGGCGGCACAGAGGGTATCTGCGGAAAGGGGGCCTGTTTCTGCAAGCCCCTGCGAACATCGGAGATAGCCTCGAGCATCCGAGAACGTACAATATCGCCATTATCGGAATTCTTTCGACCTACCTGGACATACCTGTGCGGCTGTGGACCGACGCCATAGCCGCCGACGTTCCACCGGGGTCGTTCGAAGCTAACAAACACGCATTCTTCGTCGGCAGAGAAAGGGGGGGCGCTAACCATGATTTTCGACGAAAAACATGAGTGCATGCCGTTAGAGCAGCTCCACGATTTGCAGCTCGAGAGGCTCAAGGCCGTGGTCAGGATGGTTTATGAAAAGGTCCCTCACTACAAGCGGGTCTTCGATGAAAAAGGGCTCAGGCCGGAGGACATCAAGACCCTCGATGACTTGGAGAAGATTCCGTTCACTTCCAAAAACGATCTAAGAGATAACTATCCCTTCGGGATGCTGGCTGTGCCTCTGGAAGGGGTCGCGGAGATTCACGCTTCGTCGGGCACGACCGGCAACCCGACGGTGGTCGCTTACACGAAAAACGATATCAAGCTCTGGGCCCACGTCATGGCCCGGACCATTGCCTGCGCGGGGGGCACGCCCAATGACATAATCCAGAACGCTTACGGATACGGCCTTTTCACCGGGGGGCTTGGTTTCCACTACGGGGCTATAGAACTGGGTGCCAGCGTTGTGCCGACCTCCTCGGGCCAAACCAAACGGCAGCTCAAGCTCATCCAGGATTTCGGCTCTACAGTGCTGACCTGCACGCCCTCGTACAGCATCTACATGGCCGAGGAAGCTCTGGATGCAGGAATAGATCCGAGAAAAACTTCTATCCGGCTGGGCATCCTCGGGGCGGAGCCATGGAGCGACGGGATGCGAAAAGACATCGAGGAGAAGTGGGACATGTCGGCGTGCGACATTTACGGGCTGTCGGAGATCATAGGCCCGGGGGTAGCGGTGGAATGCCCCGCTAAGGATGGGCTGCACCTTTTCTCTGACCATTTCCTCCCGGAAATCGTCAATCCCGATACGGGCGAGCGGCTGCCGGATGGAGAAAAAGGAGAGCTTGTCCTCACGACCCTCACCAAGGAGGCTCTCCCGCTGCTGCGTTTCCGCATCGGGGATATCACTTCCATCAATCACCAACGGTGCGAGGGCTGCGGCAGGACGATGCCGCGAATGAGCAAGATTTTCGGTCGCACCGACGACATGCTGATTATCCGCGGGATCAACGTATTTCCTTCTCAGATCGAAGGTGTTCTTCTCAGTATCGAAGGGGCTGAACCGCATTACATGATTGTCGTGGACCGCGAGCGCGGGCTTGACAGGCTGGAGCTTCAGGTGGAAGTCAGTCGGAAACTCTTCACGGACGAAGTGAAAGGGCTGGAAGCTCTCCGGCAGAAAATCACCGATGAGATCGAGAGTGTTCTCGGGCTCAGGGTCATTGTCAGGCTGGTTGAGCCGCAGACCATCGAGAGGAGCATGGGGAAAGCAAAAAGAGTTATTGATAAAAGGAGAATTTAAAATGAAAATCCAACAAATCTCCCTTTTCCTGGAAAACACTTCCGGGCGACTGGTGGATGCCCTGAGCCTCCTGAGCGAGGCAGACGTTAATATCCGCGCGCTATCCCTTTCCGACACGTCCGACTTCGGCATCCTGAGGCTGATAGTCAACGATGTGGAGAAGGCGCACCGGATTCTTGCGGAAAAGCATTACACGGTCCTCAAATCGGACGTGGTCGCGGTGGAAGTCGAGGATCGGCCCGGGGCGCTGGTTGGCATCTTGAGAATATTGAAAAATGCCGGAATCAACGTCGAGTACACGTACGCTTTCGTAGAAAGAAGCGCAGACCGGGCGATCTTGATTTTCAGGTTCGATGATGTGGAAAAGGGCATCGAGGCGCTCGAAGGCGAGGAGGTGACGATGCTCAGTTCGGACGAAGTCCTCTCCCGTTGAGGTGAGAGCTGTTGCGCCCCTCCGTCAAACGTGTCGTGGAGACTTCGTCAATGTCCTCGCGGTTCCTTGAGAAAGAACTCGAAACGATTTCCAGAGAGAAACTTCCCCCCCCCCCGCTTCGCTGCCTTCGGGCGACGATCGAGAGAGCTTGCGGCGCCGTGCCTTCCGGCTACTACGACCGACAGAAGGGACAGTGGATCGCCCCAGAGAATGGCCGAGTTTTCGGGCGCAAGGTCAC
Source organism: uncultured Verrucomicrobiota bacterium (assembly GCA_964640185.1). GTDB lineage: Bacteria > Auribacterota > JABMQX01 > JABMQX01 > JABMQX01 > CAZXGF01. The sequence goes on from CAZXGF010000002.1 coordinate 101,825, forward strand.
CTTGTGATATTGACCGCTATGTTTATGGTTCTGGCAATGCATTTTCTGGACTTTCCGCGACATTCCTTGATACCCTCAGTCCTGTGATAACTGTCGCGAGCTGGTTTCCGCGACAAGCGAGCGAGGCAAATGACTGATACTTAAAGGAAGAGAGAGTGGGAAATGAGCAGAATTCTTCTTCTGGTAAGCATTTCGTTGCTGGTTGGTGCCCTGGCGACGGCTTCGGGTGCGACGTGGTACGTGGACGCGGGCGTTTCTTCGTCTGGCAAAGGGACTTCGTGGAAAACTGCCTTCAAAACGATCCAGGAAGGGATTGACGCTTCAGGTGACACGGACACGGTTATCGTGGCCGAGGGGACATACGTGGAGACCATTGAGTTCAAAGGCAAGAACATCACCCTCACCAGCACCGCTCCCCTCAATCCCCTTGTAGTGGACAGAACCATCATAAATGGGAAACAAGGCGGCTCCGTCGTGACGTTTTTCGGAACCGAGAACAAGGGCTGTGTTTTGTCCGGGTTCACGATTCGCGATGGCAAGGCTCAGTACGGCGGTGGAATTGTGGGTCACGGTGCTCTGGCGACGATCCGGAATAATACCATCACGGGGAACTCGGCCAGTGAGGACGGCGGGGGGCTGTATCATTGCAGCGGCACGATCCAGAATAACGAGATCACTGCGAACTCGGCTGATGGCACCGGGGGCGCGTTGTATGGGTGTGGCGGCTTAATCCGGAACAACACCATCTCGGGCAACTCGACAGGGGGCAGCGGTGGGGGGCTGTCTGGCTGCGGGGGTACGATCCAGAACAACTTGATCTCTGGCAACTCGGCGGGGTCATCTGGCGGCGGGCTGTGCAGTTGCGGGGGCACGATCCAGAACAACACCATCAGCGACAACTTGGCTGCAGCAGGAGGTGGACTGGATTCTTGCGACGGCATAATCCAGTACAACACGATCTCGGGCAACTGGGCGGGGTCGGACGGTGGTGGGCTGTCCAGTTGCGATGATACCATCCGGAACAACGACATCCTGGCGAACTCGGCCGAGGAACATGGGGGCGGCCTGGCCTATTGCCACGGCGCCATCCACGGCAACACCATTGCCAATAACAGCTCTACCATATCGGGCGGGGGACTCTATGTTTGCGACGGGACTATCCGGGACAACGTGATCAGCGAGAACTCGGCCGATGAGGACGGCGGCGGGCTGGGTTGGTGCGACGGCACGATCGAGAACAACGTCATCACTGGCAACTCGGCGGGGTATGAGGGCGGCGGGCTGGGCTTCTGCTACGCCGATATCCGAAACAACGTGATCACTGGGAATTCGGCTCTCAACTATGCCGGTGGACTGTATTTTTGCGGCGGCATAATCGAGGATAACGTGATCAGCGGTAACTCGGCAGGAGTCGGCGCCGGGCTGGGGTACTGCGACGGCACCATCCAGAACAACGTCATTAGCGGCAATGAAGCTCTTGAAGATTTTCCTCTTGGCTTCGGCGGGGGACTGTACGGGTGCGACGGCACCATCCGGAACAACGAGATCACCGGCAACTCGGCGGAGTTGAATGGCGGCGGGCTGTACTTCTGCGAGGGCACCATCCAGAACAACACCATCCACGACAATTCGGCAGGGCAATCGGGCGGCGGGCTGGCTTTATGTGGCGGCACCATCCAGAACAACACCGTCACAGGGAACGTGAGTGCCTATCGGGGCGGGGGACTGTCTGGTTGCGACGGCACGATCCGGAGCAACGTCATCACCGGCAACTCGGCTGACACGGGCGGCGGCGGGTTGGCTTCGTGCAACGGCACCATCCGGAACAACACCATCTCTGGCAACTGGACGGCGGCGGACGGCGGGGGGCTGGCCTCGTGCGCAGGCACAATTCAGAACTGCATCATCTGGGGAAACACGGGTGAGAGTGAAATCTACGCCTCGAGCGCCCCTACGTACTCCTGCATCCAAAATTGGGATGGCGCCGGTGAGGGGAACACTTCCTCGCCTCCGCGGTTTGCGGATGGGGCCAATGGCGATTATCATCTGCAGGTCTGGTCGCTTTGCATTGATTCGGGGGATAATTCGGAGCTGAACCCACCGGGGTTCGACATGGATGGACGTGTACGTATTGCCATAGGACGACATTCCCTGATCGTGGACATGGGAGCGTATGAATACAACTCCCCGGAGTTCAGGATAAAGGAAATTGCCCCAGTTGGGGGCGGCCGATTTGTTCTCAAGTGGAACTCCCAGCCGAACGACAGCTACACCGTGTGGTCCAGCAATGATCCATTAACTCCGGTATGGAACCAGGAAGGAACGGTGTCCTCCCAGGGTGAAACGACTCTCTGGATGGACGAGCGGGCCAGTGGGAGTTTGAAACTTTATCGGGTTGAAATGAAGTAGTCACGAGAATAGAAAGGGAGGTTTTGATCATGGTAACAAGGCGGACGAGCCACATTGCCCTTCTCATCGGAGTTCTTTCGTTTTTCGGGGCGCCGGCATTGAGCGAGACGTGGTACGTGGACGCGGAAGTTTCTTCGTCTGGCAAGGGGATTTCGTGGAAAACTGCCCTCAAAACGATACAGGAAGGGATTGACGCTGCAAAAGATAGAGACATGGTCCTCGTCGCTGAGGGGACATACTTGGAGACCATTGAGTTCAAAGGCAAGAACATCACCCTCACCAGCACCGCTCCCCTCAATCCCCTTGTAGTGGACAGAACCATCATTGATGGGAAGGGAGCCGGCTCCGTCGTGACCTTTTCTGGAAAAGAGGACAAGGGCTGTGTTTTGTCCGGGTTCACCATTCGCGATGGCAAAGCTCAATACGGCGGCGGAATTGCGGGTCACGGTGCTCTGGCGGTGATCCGGAATAACAACATCACGGGCAACTCGGCCGATGAGGGCGGTGGGCTGTATCAGTGCAACGGAACGATCCAAAATAACGAGATCACTGCGAACTTCGCCGCTGACGACGGTGGGGGGCTGTCGAGCTGCGATGGCGCCATACGGAACAACGTGATTGACGGGAACGAGGCTCATGGAACATATCCTACTGGCAACGGCGGCGGGCTTTATGTGTGCGACGGCACGATCCAAGACAACACCATCTCCCGCAACACGGCAGACACGGGTGGCGGGCTTTATGTGTGCGACGGCACGATCCAGAACAACACCATCAGCGACAACTCGGCTGATAGGGGCGGCGGGCTGTCTGGTTGCAGCGGCACAATCGAGAACAACAATATCGCCGACAACTCGGCGAGATTGGGCGGCGGCGGGCTGGGCGGTTGCGGCGGCACCATCCAGAACAACGTCATCACTGGCAACTCGACACTTCATCACGGCGGGGGGCTGTCCCATTGCGATGGTACCATCCGGAACAACGACATCATGAGGAACTCGACCGGAGGCTATGGCGGAGGGTTGAACGGTTGCCACGCTGTAATCGAGAAGAACGATATCACGGGGAACTCGGCCGAGTCGAATGGCGGCGGGCTTTATGAGTGCAACGACGTCGTCCGGAACAACTTGATCGTAGGTAACATGGCCGCCACGGAGGGCGGCGGGCTATATGGGTGTGATGCCTCGCTTGAGAGTAACACCATCGCCTACAATCAGGCCGGAGAAAAGGGCGGGGGGGTGGCTCTTTGCGACGGCCTGATCATAAACTGCATCGTTTGGGCAAACACCGCCCCGAACGGGGCCCAGCTATACCAGTCGAGCGTACCCTATTATTCTTGCATCCAGGACTGGGCCGATGGTGGCACGGGCAACATCAATCGCGATCCCCAATTTGTGGACCCTTGGGGCCCCGATGGCCTCCCTGAGACCTATGAAGACAACGACTATCGCCTTGAGCCATGGTCCCCCTGTATTGATGCCGGCACTAGGCAAACTTGGATGGAGCAAGCGGTTGACCTCGATGGCAATCCTCGCATCTTCGACGGAGGTTCATCCCTGAGGGTGGACATGGGCGCCTACGAGTACGTCTTGTTCGCCTTCAGGGTCACGCAGTTCTTGAGAGAGGCCGGCGGGCAATGGCACCTCACGTGGAACAGCCGTGCCGGAGATACCTACGTCATTTGGTCTCGTGCCCATCTCTCGCTCGGTGCGTGGGTAGAAGAAGCAACTGCGCCTTCGCAGGGAGCAAGCACTTCCTGGACAGACGTCGGCCTGTTCGGAGGGCAAAAGTTCTACCGGATTGAACTGAAGTGAATTTGACAGAGGAACAAAAATGAGGTGATCACCATGCGAACGAAATGCTTGCAGCAAGTTGTCCTCGTCCTCGGAATCCTTTCTTTTTGTTGCGGTACAGCGATGGCGGATACGTGGTATGTGGACGGTTCGGTTTCTTCGTCTGGCAAAGGGACTTCGTGGAAAACTGCCTTCAAAACGATCCAGGAAGGGATTGACGCGGCAAAAGATAGAGACATGGTCCTCGTTGCCGAGGGGACATACGTGGAGACCATTGAGTTCAAAGGCAAGAACATTACCCTCACCAGCACCGCTCCCCTCAATCCCCTTGTAGTGGGCAACACCATCATTGATGGGAAGGGAGCCGGCTCCGTCGTGACCTTTTCTGGAAAAGAGGACAAGGGCTGTGTTTTGTCCGGGTTCACCATTCGCGATGGCAAGGCTCAGTCTGGCGGTGGAATTGCGGGTCACGGTGCTTTGGCCACGATCCGGTATAACACCATCACCGGCAACTCTGCCGATAAGGGCGGGGGGCTGCATCATTGCAACGGAACGATCCAGAATAACGAGATCACTGCGAACTTGGCCGCTGAGGACGGCGGGGGGCTGTCTGGTTGCGGCGGCGCGATCCGGTATAACACCATCACGGGGAACTCGGCTGATGGCACCGGGGGCGCGTTGCACGGGTGTGGCGGCTTAATCCGGAACAACACGATCTCTGGCAACTCGACAGGGGGCAGCGGTGGGGGGCTGTATGGCTGCGGGGGCACGATCGAGGACAACACCATCAGCGACAACTCGGCTGCAGCGGGCGGTGGGCTGGCTTATTGCGACGGCGTAATCGAGAACAACACGATGTCTGGCAACTGGGCGGCGTGGGACGGCGGCGGGCTGTCCAGTTGCGATGGTACCATCCGGAACAACGACATCAGCGCGAACTCGACCCAGCAATATGGGGGGGGCCTGGCCTTTTGCCACGGCGCCATCCACGACAACACCATTGCCAATAACAGCTCTACCATATCGGGCGGGGGACTGTATGTTTGCGACGGGACTATCCGGGACAACGTGATCAGCGGGAACTCGGCCAAGGAATATGGGGGGGGCCTGGCGTTCTGCCACCGCACGATCGAGAATAACGAGATCAGCGGGAACTCGGCCGATGAGGACGGCGGGGGGCTGTATGGTTGCGACGGCACGATCGAGAATAACGAGATCAGCGGGAACTCGGCTACACGGGGCGGCGGGCTTCGTAAGTGCGAGGGCACGATCCAGAACAACACCATCCGGGACAACTCGGCCAGTGAGGGCGGCGGGCTGGCTTGGTGCGGCGGGACGATCGAGGGCAACGCGATCAGCGGGAACTCGGCCGATGACGACGGCGGGGGGCTGTATGATTGCGACGGGACTATCCGGGACAACGTGATCACTGAGAACTCGGCCGATGACGACGGCGGTGGGCTGGGTTCTTGCGAGGGCACGATCCAGAACAATAGCATCATTGGCAACTCGGCCAGTGAGGGCGGCGGGCTGGGTTGGTGCGGCGGGACGATCGAGGGCAACGCGATCAGCGGGAACTCGGCCGATGACGACGGCGGGGGGCTGTATGATTGCGACGGGACTATCCGGGACAACGTGATCACTGAGAACTCGGCCGATGACGACGGCGGTGGGCTGGGTTCTTGCGACGGCATGATCCAGAACAACACGATCTCCGACAACTGGGCGGCGTGGGACGGCGGCGGGCTGGTTTTCTGCGACGGCGTAATCCAGAACAACACGATCTCGGGCAACTGGGGGGGGTGGGACGGCGGCGGGCTGGCGTACTGCCCCGGCACTATCCGGAGCAACGTCATCACCGGCAACTCGGCGGAGTTCAGTGGCGGCGGGCTGTATAAGTGCGACGGCACGATCCAGAATTGCATCATCTGGGGGAATACGGCAGGGGACGAAGGCGACCAGCTTTCTACGTCAAGCACGCCGAGCTATTCGTGCATCCAGGGTTGGGACGGAGGCGAAGGGAATGTCTCCGACGATCCGCGATTCGTTGACCGGGACGGACCCGATAATGATCCCGAGACGTACGAGGACAATGATTACCGTCTCTCGCCGGGATCACCCTGTATTGATGCGGGAGATAATTCCACGCTGATCCCGCCTGGTTTCGATTTGGACGGGAATTTGCGGATTGTCTTCGGAGAGCATTCGTTGACGGTGGACATGGGGGCTTACGAATACAACTCGGGAGCAATCGAGATTAGAGAGATCCTCCCCCTCGGCAGCAGCGGAGTTCGTCTCATGTGGAGATCCCAGCCCAACGATACCTATACCGTCTGGTCCCGTGCTGATCTCCAAACCGGAACATGGGTCGAGGAAGGAAGCGTGCCTTCCCACGGGGCTGAGACTCCCTGGACGGACACTGCGGCCAGCGCGCAGATGAAATTCTATCGGGTTGAGATGGTAACTGAATGAAGAAGCTGTCAGGCGGGAGGTGGCTTGACGTAGTGGCTGCCATGTGTACCCCATGGAAGCAGGCGAGTCTCTTATCGGAAGGGAGAGGAATGAGGAAGATTCTTGGTCCGCTGAGCATCGTGTTTGCGCTCTGCATTCGCCAGGAGGCATTAGGCGGTCGGCCGCCCGATGACCAATGCTTGGTACGCGGACCCGCGAAAGAACATCTACCTGTGCCCGGCGGTTGGCCCGGTGGGAAGAAAACGCGGACTGAGCTACTCCATGAACTGCCACCTTGAGCACCCTGAACAGGCTCCGGACGCCGTGGGCATAAGGCTCTCCCGAATCAACAATGCCGCGAAGACCATCCTGCTGATCGAGGAGACGGAATTGACGCTCAACGACGGCTCCTTCCTGCCGAGAGGGTTTGAGAATTATTTCTCGAAAGAATACCCATCCAAGCATGCAGACGGGACTCATCTCTTGATGTGCGATGGGCACGTCGAGTGGATTGATAAGGTCAGGCTGCTGAAGCTTATCAGGGCCGACTCCGATTACTTTCGACCCGAAGTAAAGTAGCCTGAGGTTACCTTGGGGCAACCGCCGCCAGCACGGCTTGACTCGGCAAGGAGCGCCGCGGACGCAGCGCTCATTCCTCGATTTCGCAAAGCCTCCTCTCGTGGACTCTGGCCGGGTGTCGCGTTCGAGTGCCCCTATCAAAACGGACTGCATATCTGGGAGGACAATTATCTTGCTGAGATCGTTGATCCCGATAGCGGTGAGGCTGTCCCCGAGGGCGAAACCGGCGAGTTGGTACTGACAACCCTTCAGAGGGAGGCGATGCCCCTGCTGAGATACCGGACGGGAGACCTCACTGCCATCACTACCTCCCCATGCCCTTGCGGACGAACTCACAGAAGAATCTCCCGGATAAAAGGTCGTACCGATGACATGATGATCGTCCGCGGCGTGAACATATTCCCGCGACAGGTCGAGGAAATCCTCATGAGAATCCCCGAAGTCGCCACCAACTATCTCATCTCCCTCGACAGAAGAAATGGACTGGACGTCATGACCGTTGAAGTCGAACTCCGAAAAGACGTCTCGCGGCGAGACCACGAATCGCTGGAGGCTTTTCAGCGGAAAATTCAGCGAGAGCTGAAAAACGAGATACTTGTGACCCCGGTCGTTGAGCTTGTGGACCAGGGGACTCTGCCGGCGGGGCAGGGAAAAGCCCGACGCGTGGTTGACCGCAGACAGATATAGCCAAACGGCCCGGCGAGAGGCTATTTCATTTGGGCGCCCGGCAGGCCTCGAAAAAAGCTGCGAGCGAACAATTCCGGTAGGCGGGCGGGAGCCTGGATAGTCTCGCGCACTTTTCCCCGCTTGCCCAAGGCCCTTCGTGGCCAAATAAAGAAGCCACAAACGCGGTCTCAAGCCATCGGTTATTTCGGGTGCGGTTGCCTGGTAATGACAGGATGACGGGCGGAGTGTTCCACGGCATCAAGAATGGCGTGCTTAGTTTTTCCGGCCCGTCGGTAGAATTGCCTGTCGCAGATGGGGATGGCTTGAGACCCTGCTGCAACTTGACGAATACTGGGCGCAAGCTCCGATTTATCCCGTGTCATCCCTGGGTATCCGCACGCTGCATTAGCCCTCGTGGCCATGCTTCGCGTGGTCAGCCATCGCTTGCGTTGCCCTGCTCAAGCGTTTCAGGGATTTCGGTGACTGTTACTTCTGTTGCGTAGATCTTAAGCGTTAGAGTGCCGTCCGAATTCTCGCGAAAAGTGTACTCTCTGCCATTGGTGTCCACCGTCTGCCAGTAGCCCTCTTCAGGGCCACGGCCTGGTAGGGACTCCTTATCTATTATAGTGGGTAGCCTGGTTGGCTTCTTCGTCGGCTCGCAACGCGGCGGAGCTAGTACGCTGAGCACGAAGACCGCACTGATCGCTATAAGCACCACGATTATGCCAAACTCGATGAGGTTCTGCTGTCCCGTTCTATCCGTCTTGTTGACCGGATCGTTTCCCGCGTAGCCGTACAGGTTGAAACCACCAGCGAAAAGAATGGGGTCTTTGGCCGTCCAGCGGCCAGTGGCGGGCTGGTAGTCGCGGGCCCCGAAGCGGATCAGCTCATGATCGGGATCGCTCATGCCGGCGGCAAAGCCGAAGGGGATGTCTAAAGCGAGCTTCGTATCGCTGAGAACATTCCCGAAGGCATCGTAGTCCACCTGTTTGACTGCCGTGCCGGTGTCGTCCACGATGAGCCGAGGGCTGCCGAGATGGTCGCTCACCATGTGGTAGGTGGAACCATCGCGGATCATGGTCACAGGCGTGGTGTTCCCCGCACGAATGAACACGGCACGCACGTTACCGCTGCCATCGTATTCAACCGCAGGCATGAGGCTTCGCCCGTAAAGCCAGGCATGGGTTCTCACGCCGTCTACCGAGCGGGCGATGCGGCGGCCTCGCGTGTCATGTTGATAGGTGATTTGGCGACCGTCCGGAAGGTCCACGGAGGCCAATGTGCCATCCGTGTTGTAATCGTACGTCGTGGTCGAAGTTCCCTCAGTCACCTGATGAAGCCGACCGTCGGGGTCATAGCTGTATGTCGTGGCCCCGGCTTCGAGGAGCTTGTTGTCCGCGTCGTAACCGTAGTCCTCGCTGGCCAAGTTCCGGCCGGTCAGGGTGTTGTTCATCCCGATGCGATTCCCCACACCGTCATAAGCATACGATTCGACCACGGCACCCTCCCGCTTGACGGTAATCAACTGCCCCACGGAATCATATTCGTAGTCCCAGGTATGAGTCTCAGCTCCGATTGTCTCCACCTTCTGGGAAACTCTACCCAGGGCGTCGTAGGTGTAGCTGACGTCGTAGAGGCTCGAACCGTGAGTCGCGGTGGTCGAGCTGACTTCTCCGTAGCTACTGTGGGCATATGCAACGTGGAAATCACCGTCGCTGACTCCGGTTAACAGGCCGTTCTCTCCGTCACGAGTGAGGCTGATGTCTCCCACACCGGTCAGCAGACCGTCATTGTCATACGTCACATCCAGGGTGAGCCCGGCATAGTCTGTCCGTGAGACCCGGTGATCGGCATTGTACCGGTAGGCGATGCTTCCTGTAACCAGACTGCCCCAGGTGGCCCTCTTCAGGAAGCTGCCGTCATACATGTAATCCACCTGTTGACCATCTCGGGAGATCGCCTGAGTGAGCAAACCTGAAACGTCATCATAGGCGAACGTATGGTTGCCCTCCGGCGTCTGGATTTCCGCAAGCTGTGCCTGGGTGTTGTACAGCCAGTCAACGGCGTTTCCAGAGGGATACTGGCGCCGCGTAAGCTGCCTGTCCTTGTTGTAGGTGAACCTCTCTTCCGCACCGAGCGGGCTTCGGTACGACTCGATGAGGTTGAGCTGAGTATAAGTGAACTTGTGCTCAGTCGTTCCGTCCGGCTCTGTCAGGACAAGGAGATTTCCCATCTCATCGCGCTCGTAGCTCCATGTGGTGTTGTCCGGTAGAGTGAGGCTTGTCAGCCTCCCGAATGAATCACGAGCGTATGTTCTCGTCTGCTCCAGTGGATTCGTGATGCTTCTCAAGTAGCCGCTGGCGTCGTCATACGCATAGCGACGCTGGCGGGTCCCATGGCTGAATTGCTCCATGCGGCCACGAGCGTCGTACGCCAACGAGAGGGGCTCCATGCCGGCACGCAGGATCTCCAGCGGACGACCTTGTCCGTCCTGTGTGGTCAACATCAGGCGGCCCTCCGGGCTGGTCCTCGTCCAGGTGCGTGTGGCAGCGTGAAAGGTGTTCGTGTACGTCCGGTAGTTGATCGCCACCGTGTCGGTCAGGGTCTCGAGGCTCAGGACATCGGTGGGATCGGTCAGCGTTGCTGTACGCTGCGTTGTGAGCTCGTACGTCCCCACGCTGCCCGGCGGGTCAATCGTCATCTCAGCCATGAGGGGCGCCTGAATTCCAAATCGCGGGTCCGGCCCTTCCTCTTCGGTGGTGACCGTGCCATCGCCGTAAGCCACCTTCGTGCTGCCGTCCGCACCGAACAGCACATCGTTCTGCGTGCAGCAGGCAAAGGTGTTCACGTGCCGCATCTCGCCCGTGGAGACAGCTTCCACCTGATAGCTGCTCGTCCGACCCTCGGCAGTGGTCAAACTCACCGTGTAGCTGCTATCGCCCTCCGTTCGCTCCAGTTCCGTGAAACCGCCGTCAGGACCCTCGTCCTTGATCAGCCGTCCCAGACTATCGTATGTGTAACTCGAGGTATAGCTTCTCGGATTCGTGGCGGTTTCGAGCAAACCTTCATTCACATAGGTGAACGCGTAAGGGTTGCCCGCCGCATCGGTTATCGTGTCGAGGTACCCATCGCCGTTCACATTCAGCTCGGTCCGCTGGCCAAAGGAAGCGACGATAGCCGTGGGCATGCCACCAGCATTCCGCTCGAAGATAGTGATGTTGCCATCGCCATCCCTCAGCTCTGTTAGGAGTCCCGCATCATCGTAGGTGAATTCATAAATGGTCGCCCCGGTCAACGTGTTCACGGTGCGAAGGTGCCGCCCGTAGGGATCAAAATAATAGAGCTCGCTGCCATCGTCGGAAGGAATGGCCAGGTCCGTCTTATCGAAGCCGGGCATAGGGAGAGAGACTTTCCGGACCCTTCTTTTTGTGCCGATATACAAATCGCCGTACGGCGATAAAGCAAGACCCCCACCATGGGGCGCATTGATTCCTGTCCGACGGCTGACCGCCGGACCGCCGTCCCCGGTGTCCATGTTGAGGACGCAGAAGCCGGGGGGGCCTGCCACAATCCTGATCAGGCCGTCTCCACCCACGCGGGCAATCTTCGAGCACCAATTCGCGACACGGAAATAGATGCTGCCGTCCACTCCGACCGCCACCTGGTAGGGCATCACCCATTTCGCCTCGGTTGCGGGCGTGCCGTCCCGCGGTGTGCTTGTTCCTCCTCCCGCGACGGTCTCGATTAGACCGTCGGTTCCAATCCGGCGGACGCGCTCATTGCCCGTGTCCGCAATATAGAGGCTGCCGTCCGGCCCCACGGCGACGCCTTGTGGCTCGTTGACCTCGGCCTCCGTTGCCGGAGCGCCATCGCCGCTGAAGCCCGCGACGCCCGTGCCCGCAACCGTCTCAATGGTGCCATCGGGGCCAACGTGGCGCACGCGATGGTTCCCCCAATCGGCAATGTACAGACTGCCGCTCGGGGTGAAGGCGATACCCATAGGCTCATTCAGGCTGGCCTCCGTGGCGGGACCGCCATCCCCCAGCCCATCCGGTGGCGTGCCCCCACCAGCGACGGTGGTAATGATGCCCTCGGAGTCCACCATCCGGATACGGTGATTTCCGGTGTCGGCAATGTAGAGGCTGCCGCCCGGTCCCACGGCCACATCCATCGGTGTATCGAGCCGCGCCTCCGTCGCTGGGCCGCCGTCGCCGGCGAAGCCGCAAGACCAGCCGGCCGCGTGGCGCAGGATGCCATCCCGCCCAACCATGTAGATCGGACATAGTCCCCCCCATAGTCTGGACCCCGTAATATAGTAGCTGCCATCCGGGGCGAACGCGATCCTGGGCAGGCCTTCAAGGTACGCTTCGGTAGCCACGCGGTCGCTGCCATCGAACTCCACGGTGCCGCCTCCGGCGACGGTATCAATCGTGTTGACGATCGAGTTGGCTCCGGCCCGTGTGCCATCGCCCCGGTACAGAACCTGGCCTTCCGGGTCGTAGGCATGATGCAGGTCCAGGCTCCAGCCCCCCAGTCCCTGCGTGCGCCCGTCCCAGCAATGCACCGTATCGTGCCACTTCTGCCACATGGTGGCTTCCATTCGCGCCGGATTCGGGGTTATGGATACTCCGTTTCCCTGGCGAGCGAAGGCCCTTATGAATGTCGCATATCCCAAATAACGGGCCTGATAGACGTAACCGACCCAGATTGTTGCCAACTGAGCGCCCTGCACGTCACGGCCGTAGGCATCCTTGCCGTCCCAGGTGAAGCTATATTCCTGATTGATCTGGGCGGGGAGACTTTCCCTGAAACGGCGACCGGCGATCCGGATCACCACGTCAATACGCTTGACGTCCTCGTGAAGACTGTCCCCACTTACGGGAATGGTCAGCGTACGCGTTGCCTTGAATCCAGGAGCACGGTCGCTCTGATAATGGAGGTGGAAGGGCGTCCCGGCGATGGCGACCGACTCCCCGAGCGTCTGGTTCTGAATTCCCATGACAGAAGAGCCAGCTTGGTCGCACAAGCCTACCTTCTCACACAGGAAGTCGTTCAGCTTGTCCAGAAGCCAGGCCAGGATATCAGGCGGGAAGGCGTCCAGCGCCGGACCCCAAGCCCAGTTGTAGTCCCATCCCGGGCTGAAATGCGAGGTTGGCACCCGCCACAGGCTCTGGCCCGGCGTGTACAGGCTGGCGAGCTGCTCTCGTTCGACGTCTGTAATGCCCAGGTCAGCCAAAGCCGAAGCATCGGCAGGCAGCCCGCTGCCGTCCACGTCCAGCTCTGCAAGTCCGCCGTTGACGCTGAGGACCTCGACAATGCGGCCGTTGTCCGAAGGCACCCAGGCGCCCTTGTCGGCATCGTAGTACCCCGCGGGCACAATTCCCCCCACCGGGAAGTCGAGAAAGTTCTCGACGTACGCAGGGAGAGCAGGATCGAATCGCACGTGCTTCGCACCGGCAGCCTCCGCTTCATCCACGCTGAATTCGACACAGTACGTGTAGCCGGTGGTCGGAGGTAACTCCGCAGGCATGGCCTTGGGGCCGCTGTCACCGACCGTGAACTCCGTCGCGCGGACGCTCAAGGCGGTAATGGGCTGCGTGCTGCCGTCAGCGAATTCGAGTTCCGCGGTCGTTCCTTCCGGGACGAGCAGCGTGGCCTGGCGGGTGCCATCGTCATCCGTCATGACGCTTCCCCTTGCGACCTGCATTGAAGCAGTGCTGAGGTCAACCGTGGTCACTTGAGCATCCCTGGGAATCAGCACCACATCAGGCAGCCAGGCATAATCCTGCCAGGGCGACGGCACCTGACGTTGGGCTCTCAGGTACCCTTCCTTGAAGTAATTGAGGGTGAGATGACCGCCTCCGTTGACAGCCATATCGAACATGCCATCGTCGCGGGTCACTGTCTGCCCCAGCTCAGGATGATTGAGGACGGTGATAGCGACCCCGGATAGAGGCTCGCCGTCGCGGTTCAGGACCTTCCCCCGCAAAACCGCCACACGATACGCCTCGATCGTCCCCGGTCCCACTCCGGTCTGGATGGGATTCTCGCCGGTGTAGAGGAATTCCGTGGCGGCGAGCAGCGTTGTGGCGACCGTCCGGTCCAGAGCAGGGGTCAAGGCGGCGCTGACCACGCTCGACACTTCGCTCCCACCCTTGTTCCCAACCGCGGTGACCATGTAATAGTACGTGACTCCGAAGGTCAATCCGCTGTGCGTGAACGGTGCGGCAACATCTTCTATTAGATTGGCGTCGAGCTTGGAGAATTTCTCGTCCGTGGACCAATAGACGTTGTACGAGCTCGCTCCCCCTACGGGACCCCAGTCAATCACCAGGTTCCCACCCGAAACAGTAGCTGAGACATCGCTGGGAGGGGCAGGCGCATCGTACAGAGCTTCCGTCTGAATCCTGTAGAAGCGCGTGCCGCTGCCTCCGAGGGACGAATCAGTCCAGTTTGTTGTGGCTGTGGGCCACTGCTCAACCGGCGGAACGGGAGCCCAGTTCTCCTCGGTCAACGAATCACAGAACTCCACTGTGTAAACGAAGTTCGACCCCAGATCGCTCCAGCTCAGGGAGACACCTTCCTCGCCGATGAGCTGAATCTCCAACACGATAAAGGCCGAGGGACTGGTATCCGTTGACAGCGCATAGCTTTCCCCATCCGCCGCGCCGCTGTAGGCCATGTCTGCCGCCGAGACAGGTTCTTCAACAACGTAAGCACAGCTCCAGTTCGGATAGCAGGCAATGGCCAACGACAGGACAATTGCGATCGCTTGAAAGCCAATTCTATCGGTCGTGCGAACCATCTTCATTCCCCCTTCACCGCACAGCGTTGGCTGGCAGGATGCGATTCTTGTGAATCACTTCACGTAGTCATTGTGTAGGCTCTCACGAAGAACGAATGTAGTCCTAATGCGCGGTTTTGTCAACGCGTGCTTGGGGATGCCGAACAGAGGAGTGTCGCGCGTCAGGTGCCCGAGGCTCGCACTGCGGGGAAGGAGAAAAGGAAGAGAAGCTTTGTTAAGTCAACGATGCTGCGATTTGGCAATAGTACGGCGCGAATCTTTCGGAAAGGCGAGAAACGCGTAGCGCGGATAACAGGAAAAAGAGTCTATTGGGTTCGCAACGTGCTGTGTCCCTGTCTCTTCCCAGCAGACCCCGTAGCCCAAATCACACGATCCGATGTTTGCCGGTTAGAGCATCCCTCTTATGATTCAAAGCTCACTGCCTTCCATCCGCCTGAGAACCGCGCATCTTTCGACCGCACACCACCGAGTGAGTGGGGTCGGGAGATTCATCTGCTTGGCTACGAGACGCTACCTGCGAGTGACTATGAGCCGCACGGGTTTACCTGGCTCAACGCGCACGGGCAGACCTTCGCTGAGTAACTTTCCAGAGACAGCTACTGTCGTCGCAGCATCCACATTTTCCACTCTGTACCAGTGTGATTCGTCCGGCTCGACGGTGAACCATTCAGGCACAGCGTTCATTCGCGGCCAGTCCTGTTCAAAACCCATGTAGAGCCGATGCCCCTGCTGAGATACCGGACGGGAGACCTCACTGCCATCACTACCTCCCCATGCCCTTGCGGACGAACTCACAGAAGAATCTCCCGGATAAAAGGTCGTACCGATGACATGATGATCGTCCGCGGCGTGAACATATTCCCGCGACAGGTCGAGGAAATCCTCATGAGAATCCCCGAAGTCGCCACCAACTATCTCATCTCCCTCGACAGAAGAAATGGACTGGACGTCATGACCGTTGAAGTCGAACTCCGAAAAGACGTCTCGCGGCGAGACCACGAATCGCTGGAGGCTTTTCAGCGGAAAATTCAGCGAGAGCTGAAAAACGAGATACTTGTGACCCCGGTCGTTGAGCTTGTGGACCAGGGGACTCTGCCGGCGGGGCAGGGAAAAGCCCGACGCGTGGTTGACCGCAGACAGATATAGCCAAACGGCCCGGCGAGAGGCTATTTCATTTGGGCGCCCGGCAGGCCTCGAAAAAAGCTGCGAGCGAACAATTCCGGTAGGCGGGCGGGAGCCTGGATAGTCTCGCGCACTTTTCCCCGCTTGCCCAAGGCCCTTCGTGGCCAAATAAAGAAGCCACAAACGCGGTCTCAAGCCATCGGTTATTTCGGGTGCGGTTGCCTGGTAATGACGGGATGACGGGCGGAGTGTTCCACGGCATCAAGGATGGCGTGCTTAGTTTTTCCGGCCCGTCGGTAGAATTGCCTGTCGCTGATGGGGAGGGCTCACAGCTTCATGGCTTGAGCGAGGAGAGGGGCGAAGCTGCTGACAAAGGTCTGAACCTCTCGATCATCTGCAAACTCCTTCTCCAAGTCCTTCACCTCTCGGAGCAGGTGGGCATAGCAATACTGGATGTGACATGGGGCTTTGTTGTAGCCGTTGTAGCGATCCACGACCAAAACTCCAGGGAGGGCCTCTCCACCGAAAACTTCCCTTGCTACGGAGGCCGAACGTGTCTTACGAAAACGGAAGAGACTGGTGCGTGAAGCACAAAATAACCATGCGTATCCGTTGTGACCGTCGGTTCGCCATGAGGTCTCGGCGGCGTGTTTGACAGGGGATTGCCGGTACCCCTCAATCAATTTGTCAATCGCAGGGGATAAAAACATGCCGGGAAGCGGAGTCGAACCGCTGACACGCGGATTTTCAGTCCGCTGCTCTACCACCTGAGCTATCCCGGCGTGGACAGCCGGCCCGCGGCGGGTCAACAGGGCATCTCTCGCTACGCGGTATGACCCGACTGGTAACCAGACAGACTACCCACTTTACCAAAACCACGTAGGTCAATCAAGACATTTTTCCGGTTGTGGTCGCTGAAACGAGCACATGGTATCCATGTTACATCCGGACGCCGAGCGCAGTCGGCCGGAGATTGATAGCCCGCTCGCCATCAATGTCGGGAGCGAGTCGTTGGGTCAAGTCCAATGGCGTATCGTTGGTAACGCCTCAGTCTCGGGGGATTGGGGGACGCAGCCACAAAGGCTTGAAAAAGCGAGCCGTTGAGAGGTATTATGTTTTGTAAGGGAGGTTGCTCACGTGCGGAGGGAAGTCAGGCTCCAGCCGGGAGAGAGTAAGATGGGGCTAAGCTGGAGAAGCAAAAAAAGATTGCGACAACGGGTGCTGCGGGCGGGATTGATTCTGCTCGTGGGGGGCGTTGGTTGCCACGCGGGCGCTTCCCAAAAGGATTGGGCCGCAAGGTTGTCCAGCCGGAGGGCAGTGCTGGAGCTTCGGAGAGTGGCGGGGAGTCCGGCGGGTTACGTGGAGTTCTTCCCGGGGGGGGAATGTCTGCGAGGTGGGGCGGATATAAGTATCTTCGACGAGAAGGGCGAGCCGGTGCCCCACAGAATCATGTCGGTCGGGCCGGGAGAACGATTTCTTATTGCCTACAAGCTGACGGATTCCGACAAGTACTTTCTCTACTACGGTCAGCCAACGCCCGCGGGTCGAGCTTCGAGCTGGGGTCCGCAATGCGGGGTTTTTCTACGGACGTACCGCCGGCCTCGCGGCAGCAGCAATACTGTCCGCGAGATAGAAGCGATGGCTCGGTCGGTGCGCTCCCTATTTGGCGGAGGCTATCGCGCGGCGATTTTCGACGGCTACAACCCATACGGCGGCTCGGACGACTACGTTTCGATATACACTGCTTACTTGAACATACCCGGTCCAGGGGGAGGCACATACTTCTTCGCGACGAACTCGGACGATTCGTCGGCTCTTTACGTTGACGGGAGGCTTGTGGCGGCGTATCCGGGAATCCACAGGGCGAGGGCGCGAAAGGGCGAGAGAAATGGCTCGCTGGAGCTCAACAAGGGGGTCCATCTGCTGACGTACTATCACGTCGAGTACACGGGGCCGCAGGCGACCACCGCCGCCTGGAAACAGCCGGGGGATAAGTTCTTCACACCGATACCGGCGGAGGCTTTCGTGGCGGTCAGCCCTTCCACAATCACTGCCGTGGAGGACAAGCGGGGAAGGCTGCTGGACTTCTCGTTCGCGATAGAGGAAATCTACGCCCCGGAAGGCGCGAGCCCGCTGATAGGAGTGAAGTTCAGCCCGTTCTCGTTGAACACGGGGAAGGGCTGCTACTTTCTATGGGATTTCGGGGACGGGGAGAGGTCGAACGAGGAATCGCCGACGCACGTTTACCTCAGCGAGCGAGTCGTTCCGGTTTCGCTGACGGTTCTCGACGAGGAGAAGAAGCGGCACACGGCGTCGCACTATGTGTCGGTGCTTCACCTCGAGGGGCGCAACACCACAAGTCCGCGAAAGACAAGAGAGTCGTTCGAGAAAATCCTTCGGGGATACACTCTTCGAAGACTGTCCCCGGATGAACTGGAGAGCCTGCACGATTTCTACGCCAGCGGAGAAGGGAACGAAGCACAGGTCTCCAGCATCGCGTCCATGCTGCTGAAGGCTATCGCGAGCAGCGAGGCGGAGAGGCGAGCGAAGTTCCTTCTGTCGTGGGCTCGGGCAAAGAAAGACGACACCGCCCGAAACACGCAGCTTCACCGCGCCAGGGCGCGGTTCTACCAGGAGGCGGCGAAGATCACGCGGGTCAAGCTGACCAGGGCGGAGGCACTCCTGGAGCTTGGCGACGTTTATTTCCATTCGCTCAACGATAACAACGCGGCTTTGAACTGTTACGGCGCGGTGGTCAACGAGAATGCCGACGAGAAGCTCACCAGGCGGGCTGTTATCGGGCAGGGGGACGTTTACCTATCCTCCGGAGACCTCGCCGAGGCAGAGAAGTTTTACAACAAGGCGGGCATTCTTCCCGAAGACGCCAAAGGCGCGGAGGCTCTCCGGACCTCCTACGGGAACCTCATCGAGGGATACATCAAGCAGAAGGATTTCAAGGCGGCTCTCGACGCGATTGACACCTGGGAGCGGAAATACCCCGGGGTGAAGACGAGCGGCTATTCGTTGATACTGACGTCGAGAATCGCCTTCGCCCGGGGGGACATGGCGGAGGTCCGGAAACTGGCGACATGTATCGTGGAAACGCTCGACGAGGATTCGTTCAAGCCGGAGGCTTATTACCTGTTAATCTCGGCGCTGCTCAGGCAACGCCAGCCCGCTGTCGCCAAGAAATACTACGAGGCGCTGAAGGAGGGTTTTCCCCGTGACAGGCACGTTGACCTGCTGCGGCGGTTCTTTCCGTGAGGTATGAACGCCCGACACGCACCGCGTTGGCCGGCTGCCTTTGTGCGGGTGCGGCCGTATTTGCGCAGCATATTTCGGATGAATCCTTTGGTCGAGAAGCCCCGCCTCGGCGGGGCTGAAGCCGGCTGTCACGAGAAGAATCTCGTATCCGATACCACCGACTAAAGCCGGTGGCTAACTGCGGCGCCCGCAGAGGGCGGGCGAAAAGGAGGCGGTGGCCCTTTCCGTTCTATGATAGAGGGACAGAGGGCACAGACCCACGGCGTCAACGTGCCACGGGAAAGGTTCAAGACGAGGCTTCAGAGCACGCCACGGAGACGCGGCCGGCCGCCTTTGTGCGCGGCGTGTCACTCCCCTGCCGCTGTTCAAACGCGACCGACTTTTTCTTGAAAGACTATCGTTTCCTTATTGCTGAGGTGCGAAGGAACCGCCAGCGGGGAAGAACAGCAGGCCGGAATCTGTCATCACCTGCGCGGGGATGTTGTGCCTTTGGGCGAGTTCGCCCATCTCCCGCATCCTCTGCAATTGAAGGGCGACGTTAACCCGCACGCCGAGCTCCAGAGGGTTGGTGCTTTCGTCGAGTGAGGTCAATTGCTCTTGCAGCCACGTCCTTGCGCGCTCGTCTGTCGCCGTGTCAATCGCCTCGACAATCAGGGAGCGAGCTTGCTCTTGCTTCTGTTCGAACGAAAGCGGGGTTGAGTATGTGCTCTTCATGTCTTCGACATCGGCGGCGAATTGCTCTCTGGCGGCAGGGTCGTCAATCTTTTCGGAAAAATCGTTGACCAGAATGTCCAATCTCCCGCAAAGCTGGTCGGGCTCACCCATAGCTTGCCACGCTGCGCCACGGTCCCTGAGCGCCTGGCGCGCCTGACGCTTCCTGACTTGGGTTCCCTCTTGGCGGAGGCCGACTATCTTTTCCTCCAGGCTGATCAACTGGCTCTGGAGGACGGCTATCTGAGCCATAATTTCCCGGTACTCCTTCGGGGAGGCGGAATTCGACGCCGCAGCGTCGCGACTTCCCTTTACAGACCCCGGCGCCCGGGGACTCTTGAGGTTTTCCTCGAGGGATGCCCGGATTTCGTCGAGCCTCTCTCCGATGCCTTCCAGCGTTTCGGCTATCCGGTTGATCTCGCTTTGCTGCTTTTCGAGCTTGACGGCAATCTCTACCAAGCGGTTGTCAGATTCTCGCTTCTCACAGCCGAGAACAATCAATAAGCTCACTGCGACAACCGCAGACGCTAAGAGCCGTGGCAACATGGCATTTTCTCCTTTCAGGAGGTCTGGCGCCCTGCACTGGTGCGCTTTCGAGCGGGTGCTGCCCGAAGACAGCGCCGCGCCGGGGCACTTACCATCTCCGATGTTATTATATGCGGGTGAAGTCGTTTTCCTTCAAGAAAAGATTCTCAAGATGAAAAGCACACGCCCACCGGGGAAAATCGCTGATGTGTGAAGAGAGTGCTAAACCGCACCGAACGGGGCATCTCCGGGAAAGCTCACCGCGAGGGGGACTCGCTACTGGGCACGAAGAAAGGGCACGCCCGTTTTCAGGACAATGCCCCTGGCGTTTCAATCGAAGCGAGTGCGGGATTCTGGCAGTGGATTGTCGCCTATTGAAGAGCTGCTATCGTCCCCTTCGCCCCATTCCGGGTCCGAATCCCCCCGGTCCCCCGCGACCGCCAAAGGACATGAGGCCGGAATCTCTTACCACTTCTGAAGGAATATTGTATTTCTGTGTCAGGTCGGAAATCTCTCGCATCTTCTGGAACTGCAAGGCCATGTTGACCCGGCGGTCGAGGTCCTCACCGGAGGCTTCATCGAGTGATTTCAACTGTCCTTCGAGCCATCCCCTGCTCCTGTCATCGGCATCGGTCATTGAATTTAGTGCTTGCTCAACGAGGGCGCGAGCTTGGTCGCGCTTCTCCTCAGGCGAAAGCACGGCGGAGTATTTATCCTTCAGATTCTCCACGTCCACGGCGAATTGCTCTCTGGTGCTAGGGTCACCAATCCTGCCCGAGGCATTTTTGACGAGGTTATCCAACCTTTCGGCGAGTTGCTTAGGGTCGCCCATGGCTCCAAATGCCGAGCGAGGGTCTCTGAGAGCCTCTCGCTTTTTTGCCTCACTCGCCTTATCTTGAAATCCGAGGAAATCTCCCTGGACGGCGGCGATCTGTTCCTGGAAGAGGTTTATCTGCCGCATGATGTCCTGATATTCTTTTGTGGAAGCGAAACTGGACGCCACGGCCATCTCTGCTGCGCCGCCGGTGCGAGCCGCCGAGCCAGCCGGGAGAAGAGCCTCGATCTTCTTCTCAATAGCGACGAGTTTCCCATCAATGGAATCCATTTTTTTCGACATTTCGGAAATGTTCTGGGTATGTTGCTCCTGCTTGACGAGAAGCTCTCCGACCCGTTGGTCGTTACCGCCCTGCTGGCACCCCCAACAACATAATGTCGCAATAGCCAGAATCGCCAGACGTTTGCTCAACATTGTGCTCCTCCTTCACTGGCGGTTTATCATGAAGCCGGGCGCTAACAAGTCTATCGCGCCGTTTATACGGATGCAATACATAAAAGCCGCAAATGAACGGCTACGCTCAGCCGCCTCTGCGGCCCCCTCGCCCGCCTCGCGACCCAGGACCTCTTCCCATAGCGGGAAGGCCGGAATCCATCAAAGTCTCCCTGGGTATGTTGTACTTGCTCGACAGGTCTCTCACCTGCCGCATAGTCTGCATGCGCTGGTATCGCTCGAGCCTTCCAGCAACCTCCTCGTCGGAAGCCGATTCCAACGACGTTATCTCGCGTTGGATCCGCTCGCGGGCACGGTCGTCCTGCTCGTTGTTCAACCTCTCCGTGAGGTCGCCGACGACTTGCTGATAAACCTCATTTGTGCTTGGGTTTTGGGAGAGATTTCGTTTGAACTGGTTGACATCCGCCTCGAATTGCTGCCTTTTGACGGGGTCTTCTATTTTCTGGCCGAACTTTTGGAGCAGATTATCGAGTCTCCCGGTCAGCTCCTGGGGATTGCTCAGGGCCCCCATCGCTTGGCGTGGGTCTCTGAGTTGTGCCCGCCGCTGTTGCTCGGCTGCGTCCGCTTGCGTTTTTGCAAGGCCGCCCTGAGTAGCGCTCAACTGCTGCTGGATCGAGGATAGTTCTGTAATAATCTGTTTGTACTCAAGGGTGTCCTTGAACTCGACAACCTGCGGCTCGGTGGCCGTCCCGCTTTTCGCTTCTGCCGGCTGCGGCGAGCCGGAAGCCGGAGGAATTTTCTCAAGGGATTGCTGGATTTCCTCCAGTCTTTTATCTATCCCTTCGATCCTGCTGGCGAGGCCGTTGATGCTGTCTTCGTGCTGGCCCTGCTTGACGGCGATGTCAACGAGCCGCTGATCGAAACCCTTCTGCTCACAGCCGCTCAGTATAAACAAAGACATTGCAATCGCGACGATAGCACATCTCTTCATGGCACGTTCCTCCTGTGCGGCGCCGTAGTCAAGCGGTGTCCCGCGGCACGCCTCCCGATGAAGGACGGCCGAGGGCAGAGACTCGCTTCGACACCGCGGTTTAGAGCGGCAAAATCGTTTCTCACTCCGCCCGGGTTGTCACCTTGCGGCGCAAGGAAACCCCATACTTAAAATTGAACGCCTCCCGTCGGCTGTCGGTTTAACGCTGAAATCTACGCATTCGGCTGCATGGCCGGCGGCGTATTGGGGGTTTGACATGCCACCACGATTTGGTAATATGGCTCGGCCGCGGCGCGGCGGCTGGCGCCTGTCAGCGCCACGACGGCTATTGTACCGCGCCCGACGCTGGCAATGGGCGCTCAAAATGCTCTGCGGACGCAGTCGGAGGCTGCTGCGGTCGTCGGGGAGGCGTCGTGAAGCAGGCGAGGGCTTGGAGGAAGAGAGGAAATGGACACGCGGGACACCCTGTACGAATACGAGCTGCAATCTCCGAGATGGTATGCGGTTTACACAAGGAGCCGGCATGAGAAAAGGGTCTATCAGCAGCTTGCGACGAAGATCGCGGAGGTTTTTCTGCCTCTGGCGAGGGTCTGGAGCCGGCGAAAGGACAGGCGGGTGAAGTACGATAAGCCGCTTCTTCCGGGCTACCTTTTTGTCAGGGAGGTGCTATCTCCTGCGACTCGGCTGTCTGTCCTGGAAACTTTCGGGGTGGTGCGAATTCTATCCTCCAGAGCAGGCGACCAAGCTTTGCCGGAGCCTATCCCCGACGGGCAGATCGAATCTCTGAAAATCCTGGTGGCAGCGAGACGTGAAATGCGCCCCTGCGACTACCTGGCCGTCGGAGAGGAAGTGGAGGTGGTCGCCGGCCCGTTTATGGGAGCTTCCGGGAAATTGGCGCGGGTAAATCCCAAGACCAACCGGCTTGTCGTTTCCATTGACCTGGTGAACCAGGCTGTGGCGGTTGATATTGATGTCGCTGACGTGAAAAAGGTGGAGGTTTAAGACACCCTTTGCAGCCGCGACCCGGCGCGGGAATAGACCAGGAGCTATCCTGAGTCGTTCAACGACGAGGGCAAAGCTTCCGTCGCGGCGCCGGATGAGCTCCGGCTGCCTCGGTGGGCAGGATTTACGGCGAGGATTTCACGACCGCAGCCGTAAGTGAGCAAGGGAAGGAGGAATGGGATGCTTGCAGCAGTGCTCGAGGGTGTCAGGAAAATGGTTCTGAAAGATGTCCCGCTGCCCGTCGCCGGACGCGGCGAGGCGATTGTGAGGATGAAAGCCTGCGGGATATGCCTGACCGACTATTGCGCTTACACCGGCAAAAGAACCAACTGGAAGCCGGGAAGCATCGTCGGGCACGAGATGAGCGGCGTCGTCGAAGAGGTCGGCGAGGGCGTGGAGAGCTTCAAGCCCGGAGAAGAAGTCATCGTCTCTCCGGCAATCTTCTGCGGGGAGTGCGAGTACTGCAAGAGCGGGTTGCAGCATTACTGCCGCAACGGCGCGGTCATCGGCGGGGAAGGGTTCGACAAGGTCCTTCCGGGGGGATTCGCCGAGTTCGTCAGGGCGCCCGTGCAGACGCTTTACCCGAAACCGCCGAACATCTCCTTCGCGGCGGCGGCTCTCACGGAACCACTGGCTGGTTCCTATAAGGGACTTATCTCGTACACCGGCCTGACCGTCGGAGAGGACGTTGTAATAATCGGAGCCGGAAGCATGGGACTTCTTCTGACGCAGATCGCCCACGCCGCCGGCGCAGGGAACCTCATTCTGATTGACATAGCCGATTACAAACTCGATTACGCGAGGAAATGCGGCGCCAGTCACACCATCAACTCGACTAAAGAGGATCCTAAAGAGGCGGTGGCGGCAATCCTTCCAAAGGGACCGGACATCGTCTTTGAGGCTGCCGGAGCACTCCCGGCTGCGGAACTGGCATTCGAGCTTTGCCGACGTGGAACGAGAATCAACATGTTCGGTGTCATCGTGCCGGGGACAGTCCCGGTCTCACCCGCCAGAATCCATTTCCTCGAGACCCGCATGGACGCATCTTTTTCCGTGACGCCGAGGGTGATGCTTAAAGCGATTGGCCTGATGCGGAAAGGGCTGGTTGACACGGGCAAAATCATCACCCACCAAGTCCCGCTGAGCGAGATGCAGAGAGCCCTCGACATCATGGGAACGGTCGAGCGCATCAAGGTAGTGGTAGTGCCGTAAGCTGGGCCGCCTGCGGCTGCATTTCAGTGGCGGGGAGGCCCGCGCTCCTGTCCCCGGAGCGGACTGTACATTTTGGAGCGACTTGTCGCGCCCCTCCCGGGTTTTTCCATTTCATGATGCACTATTCCCAGGGCGATGCCCCGGGCAGCGGCAACCTACAGATTTCGGAGAGAGCCCCCCTTATTGACGCCAACATAAGGAGACTCGCAAGGCGCTTTCTCGGCTCGTAGAATCGGTGGCGAGGTGGGCGAAAAGCGTTTTTTTACCCGACATTCGGGTTCTTGCAGGGGAATTTTCCACTCTGATGAGGGGGCTGTTCCACTTTTTTCCGGGGGTGGGAAGGAATATTTCCCAGTGCGGGGAGGGGCTTTACAGGGGGTCAATTCTCGTATCTTCCTCTTTTCGTTCGGATTATGTTGATTGTGGATTCTGTGCTCGCAGGAGGTCTGGCACTTTTTGTGCTTATGGAAAAAAACTCGTCAGGGTGCGCACTTTTCCCAGAAAGCTGTTGAATATGGTTTTCGTCACCTGGTATAGTTTTAGATACAGAGGGGATTTATATCCTTCCGGCAGGCAATAGGGGTGAGAGGCAATCGCTATGGGTCGCAAAAAGAACAACAAGTTCTCCGTCGGAGTGGACGTGGGAAGTTCGTCGGCGAAGGTTGTGGTGCTCGCCCGGGGAAGCGGAGGGAAAAAGCTGAAGCTACTGAACTACGGCGTCAAGTCCATTCCGAGCGGCGGGAGCAAGTCTGCCGGCACGGAAGGCGCGGAAGCTGCTGTCAGGGAACTGCTCTCGGAGACGAAGCTGACTCAGAGAGAAGTGATTTCGTCGCTGCCCGGCACGTCTGCGGTCGTGCGGTACATCCAGATGCCGCGAATGACGCTTCAAGAAGCGAGGGAGGCGTTGAAGTACGAGGCGGCGCAATACATTCCGTTCAAGCCGGAAGAGGCGCAGATGGATTGCCATATCCTCGACAACGGCTCGAAGGATAAGAGCGAGACAATGAAGCTGATGCTGGTAGCAGCCCGGAAAAGCGAAGCCGAAAAACGGGTGGAAATGCTGCAGAAGGCGGAACTGACGCCGGTGGTTCTGGATGTGGATTCGATTGCCATCCTCAATGCGTTTGAGACGACGGGAATGCTATCGGATGAGAAGGAAGCGATTGGGGTGATCAATATTGGAGCTCGCCAGACAAATTTGAACGTTATTCAGGATGGCTGTCCCGCGTTTACCCGCGACATCGAGGTCGGAGGCGGTGGGATAACGGTTGCGATTGCTCGTGGATTGGGTGTTAGTCTTGCGGATGCCGAGGGGCTGAAGGTGTCTGGGGACGCCATCATTCAGCCGCACCTGGAGATCGTGCTGAAGTCCATTGTGCACCAACTGCGGTCTTCGTTCGACTACTACCAGGGCAGCTCGGGAAAAGAAGTCAAGAAGGTTTACATGAGCGGAGGAACGTCCCTTCTGAGGGGAGCGGGCGAGTTTCTGACTGAATCGCTCGGAATTCCGGCGGAGCCATGGGACCCCTTTGCGGGAATCGAGTCTTCCGATTTCGAAAATGACCCTGCGCTGAAGGCATTGGCGCCTCTGCTAACAGTGGCGGTGGGACTCGCCAGCAGGAGAACCGATTCGCCATGATAGAGATAAGTCTTTTGCCCGTTGACGAACAGGTCAAGGCCAAAGCTGAGCAGAAAGGATTGGGATTTCAGATTCCGAAGTTCATTCCAAAGGGCTTCGGAATCGCGATTGTCGCTCTATTGGCGATGTACGGCCTGTCCCACCTGAAGGCCTCCTCTCTGTCGAGGGCCCTGACCAGCAGTAAGCAAACTTTGTCCGAGTTGAAGAAGGAGTCCTTGCAAGCTCAAACGCTCGAGGCAAGGCTCGGGCCGCCGGTGGGGAAAGCGGGAAGCGTCGAACAACCGAACGGGGCCGGCCAGGCCACAAAAGATTCCGGAGAAAGGCTGAGAAAGAGAGCGGAGGTAGTTCGGGCCCGCCTCGAAAACCGCAAGGTGTGGTCGGAACTCCTGAAGGAGATAACCCTTTGCTGTCCGGAGGAAATCCGGCTTACGGAGATAAAGCTCGGCGCTTTGCGGACAGGCACCACCTCGGGGCGAGGGAAGGAGTTAGTGATTTCCGGCTATTACGTGACGGGTGTGAACCCCGAGATGATATTCATGGACAGGCTGCGAGGGAGCGCGAAAATCGCAGCTCACTACCAGAGGTTCACTCCCATGACACAACCGGAAGTGGACAAAACGGATTTTGGGATACATTGCAGCGAACAATGAACGGGGAACATCGGGCAACGAAGTACACGAAAGAACAGGCGGAGATGTTGGCGCTTCTGGTGCTGATGGGATGCGCAGTTGTTGTGCTGACATTTCTTTACCTGGTGAAGCCGAATTTTGCGGCGATGGCAGAGTCGAAGGCGGAGCTAAAAAAGACCGAGGCGGAAATCGCCCAACTGAGCAAGGCGCCGGTGCAGCTCGCGAAAGCCAAGAAGGAAAGCGACGCCCTCACAGCGACGATTGAAAAGGGGGAAAAGGCGATTCTTGCGGGTATTGCGGTTGACCCTCCTCTCACCCAGGTGTGTGTGGAGGTGGCAAACAAACTGGGACTGAAACCCGCCTTCGGAGTGCAGGGCTCCGAGGTTTTGCTGGAGTTTAAGGAGCGAGCAGCCGATGGCAGGCAAGTCACCCGGCATTACGGTGAAGTGTCGCGAACACTGGACGTCCTTTCGACGGACTTTCTCAGTTTGTGCCGGTTTCTAAGCGGGGTTGAGAAAGCGAACGAGGGGATAACGGTTGCCCACCTCGAGATAGGCAACAAGTCGCTCGGCGAGGCCGACCGGGAAGCGGGGAAAGTGACAGCCAAGGTGAAACTGAGCATGTTGGGGATAAGGGAAGGAGAACGTGCAACGCCGCCTGAGGTGAAAGCCATCGAGGAGTTCGACGAGCGCAATCCCTTTGGACCAGCGAAGGTGAAGGGCGCGGGGAGAGGGGTCCAAGACATCACGAAAGTCCTGGAGGGAATTAGGGTTACAGCCATCTGGTCGAACAAGTTGATAATGACAGTTCCGGGAGGTGGAAACATCGAAGCGACGAAAGGCGAGACCTTTGTCGTGGGCAAGATGAAAATGAGATATGTGTCCGGCGCCGGCGACACTTTCGTTTTCGAAATAGCTGGCTCCGGAAAACGGTACAGGTTGGTAACAAACTGGAGGGGGCAGGTCAAAAAGGTGGAAGAGGAGGAGACAAAATGAAATGTGCAAAGGAGTTCCAAGCGGTCACGCTGGCAGTAATGTTAGGGCTGGTTTTCCACGCCGGGGGCAGTTTCGCGGCTGTGACGGAGACGGTTCCCGAGGGGGGAACCGCAGAAGTTGTGGAGGAGGCTCCGCCCGCGGTCGTGGAGGAGGCCCCAACGGAGGAAACCCTGGGAACGGGGGAAGCGATGCCAACCGTGGAAATCACCCCGACGGGTCTGGTCAGTTTTGATTTCCGGGACGCTGCGATCCAGGATGTGCTGCGGCTGTTCGCACGGCAGGTCAACATCAACATCGTGACGACGCCGAGCGTTACAGGGATGGTGACCATGAAGTTGGACAACGTCAAGTGGCGCAAGGCTCTCGAGCTGATTCTTCAGGTCAACAAGCTGAAATTGACCGAGGACAAGGAGAATAACATCATCAAGGTCATGACGGAAGCGGAAGTCGCAACGGAGCCGATGACCACCAAGATTTACCCACTGAGTTACCTCCAGGCAGCCGACTACGATGTCGAGACTATCGAATACGACAAGGACGGGAAGAAGGTCAAGACGACCAAGTCCCTGGACGGGGCTGCCAAGCTGCTCACGAAGCTGTTGACTGAGAACGAGACCATGGAACCGGACCCCTTCGGGAACAAGCTCATTGTGCGAGCTACGCCGGCATCGCATGAGCTACTGGAGTCGGTGATCAAGGACCTCGATAAGCAGGTCAGACAGGTTCTTATCGAGGTGAAGTTCATCGAAGCCTCGACCGGCGCAGAGAAGAATCTTGGCATCAAGTGGGACTTCCTGCGGGAGTATGGCGTCTCAGCCACGGACCTCGCCAGAGGATACACCAACACCGTGGGTAAGAACTATGGTGCCGCCTCAGGTTCCTCTGAGGAGGGCACCTCGGAGGACCATGGCTTCGATAGCCGCACGGAGTCGAGCCTTACTGGCCTGACTACCGATGCTTTTTCCTCGCGCGACCTTACCGGCACCCGAACGGAATCCACGGGCTGGGACCGCGCACGGGATGAGGCGAGCAACACGATTAAAACAGCGAATCTGTCCGCCGATAACGTGAGGTTGGTGCTCAGCGCGCTGCTGGAAGACAGCGACGCGAAGCTGGTGTCCAATCCGAGAATATCCACGGTTGACAACAAGCAGGCGACGATACGAGCGGTGAAGGAATGGCCTATCCCTAAGTACACCTTTAACGCCGACACGGGAACATGGGAGGTCCAGGGATTCGAGTTCAAGGACATCGGAATCAGTCTGAGGGTAACGCCGCATATCAACGAGGGCAACTATATCACCCTGGACGTGGATCCGGAGGTGAGCAATCAGGCAGGGACGCTCGTATTCGGCGGCGGCGCGGGAGGGACCGCGGAGATACCTATCATTGATAGCAGAACGGCGGCGACGCGGGTCGTGGTGAAGAGCGGTGAGACACTGGTTATCGGGGGCCTCGTGAAAACGGACGAAATCTTAAAAAAATCGGGTATCCCCCTCCTGAAGGATCTGCCGCTGATCGGGGGTGTGCTTTTCGGACACACATCGAAGAGCGTCAGAAACCTCGACCTGATGATTTTCATCACCCCTACGATTGTGGAGGGACCGGGCGCATCGGTTCTGGCCCCACCGCCGGAGTATCTGAAGAAGACTTCCCCTGAAGTGAAATCGGGTGAGCCCCGCAGCGGCGGGGTGGAGTAGGTTTTTCCCACGGGAGCGCGGATGTTTGTTCGCCGACATTCTCCGCACGCTTCGGAGTACCGCGCCAGAGGGCGCGGCGAGGATGTCGCCGAGGTCTTTACGCAGGTGAGCGCGCCAGCGGGCGCGCCGAGCACGGGATAGTTGAGCTATGAAAAAAGAGATAATAATCAACGTGGAGAACACGGAAAAGCGCATTGCCCTGCTGGAGGACAGCACGCTTGAGGAGTACTATTTCGAGCGAAGCGGGAGCAAGAGACTGGCAGGGAGCATCTACCGGGGGAAGGTCTCGAAGGTTGTCCCGGGGATTCAGGCGTGTTTTGTGAGCATCGGGATGAGGAAAAACGGTTTTCTTCACATCTCAGATATACTTGACCACGCCAAGACCTATGCGGAGGTAGTGGGAGAGGAGCTCGACGAGCCTGCTGCGGCTCAACAACCTGCCAAGAAACAGATAGGGCAGTTGGTGCAGGACGGACAGGACGTGTTAGTTCAGGTGGTTAAAGACCCTATCGGGAGCAAAGGGCCGCGGCTGACGACGAATGTCAGTTTGCCGGGAAGGTGCTTGGTGCTGCTTCCGAGGTCGCCCCGAAGGGGGATATCCCGGCGGATCGAGGACCGCTCCGAGCGGGAGAGGCTGAGGAAAATACTCGACTCGCTGCCTGTCCCCAATTCGATGGGCGTGATAATGCGAACATTCGCTCAGGGGAGGGCGAAAAAGCATTTTCTGCGAGAGCTCAGATTTCTTCTCTACCTCTGGAAAAAGATAGAGAAGCGTTACAACGAGGCGCAGAAACCGGCCCCTCTTCACGAGGAAAAAGACATCGTCAAACGGTTTCTTCGGGACGCGATGTCGGAGGAGCTTGAGAGAGTTGTAGTTGATTCCAAAAAAGAATACAGGGAGTTGAAAAAATTTGTCCACTCCTCGCTGCCGAAATGCGGCACGGAGATCGAGCTTTACAAGGGGAAGGTTCCGCTCTTCGAGAAGTACGGCCTGGAGAAGGAGATGGAAAAAGCTTTTCGAAGCAAGGTGTGGCTGAAGTGCGGAGGCTACCTGGTGATCGAAAAGAGCGAGGCGCTGGTCGCCATAGACGTCAATACCGGGCGTAACGTAGGGCCCGGCGACGCGGAACAGACGATACTGGCGACGAATCTGGAGGCGGCTCGTGAGATCGCCCGCCAGCTTCGACTGCGAAACATGGGCGGCATCATCGTCATTGACTTCATTGACATGAGGACGAAAACCAACAGAAAGGCTGTGTACGACGAGCTGAAACGCAGCCTAAAGAGAGATAAAGCGAAAACGTATCTCGTGCCGATCTCGGAGCTGGGTTTGCTGGAGATGACCAGACAGAGAGATAGGGAAAGCCTCGGGGAAGCTGTCTTCGGGGAATGCCCATATTGCCATGGCACGGGGTCCGTGAAGCTTCCCGAGACGGTGAGCATCGAGATTCAGAGGGAGCTGAGGAGAATTGGCTCCGGGGGAAACAACGTGGATGTGAAGGTGTACGCGCACCCCACTCTTATCGAGAGGCTCAAGACGAAGGATTCCGCGGCAGTGAGCAAGATAATAAAGCAGAGCAGGATAAACGTGGAACTCCTCTCGGTCAGCGATTGCCACCTGGAGGAATGGAGCTGTTACGTGAACGAGCCGAGCGGCGCCCGGGAGTAAGGTGAGGGATACGGCAATGGGCAAGAACATTCTCGTAGTTGACGACGAGCAGTCCATGAGGATTTTCCTGACGAAGATTCTTCTGCAGGAGAATTACGCCGTGGTGACAGCGTCTTCCGGGGCGGAAGCGGTCAACCGAGTCTCTTGCGACGAGCCGGACATCATCCTTCTCGACCTGCGACTGCCGGACATGGACGGCATGGCCGTCCTGGAGAAGGTGAAGAAGATTCTTCCTGAGATTCCGGTAATCGTCATCACAGCCCACGGAGGTGTCCAGAGCGCTGTGGACGCTATGAAGAGAGGGGCTTACGACTATTTGACAAAGCCCTTCAAGGTGGACGAACTTCTCATGGCGATTGACAAGGCTCTGGAAAGGGAGACCCTCCAGCGGCAAGTTAGCCATTTCCGCAAACAGCACCGCAGGGACCACCAGACGGAGTACATCGTGGGGAATAGCGCAGCGATGAAGAAAGTCCACGAGATGGTGGAGCGGATCACCGAGAGCGATACCACGAATGTCCTCATCTACGGGGAGAGCGGCACCGGCAAGCAGTTGGTGGCGAACGCGGTCCATTACAACAGCCGGCGGGCGTCAAAACCGTTTGTGGAAGTGAATTGCGCCTCGATTCCGGAGACTCTGATGGAAAGCGAGCTTTTCGGCTTCGAGCAGGGGGCTTTCACCGATGCGAGAGAGAAGAAGAGTGGGTTGCTGGAAGAAGCTGACTCAGGGACGTTCTTCTTCGACGAGATAGGGGACATGACCCTGCACCTCCAGGCGAAGCTGCTGAAGTTCCTCGACACGAAAACGTTCCGCAGAGTGGGGGGAACAAGGGAAATACAGGTTGACATCAGGGTGATTGCCGCGACAAACCAGGACCTCCGCGCGGCGGTCGAGCGAAGGGTTTTTCGAGCCGACCTCTATTACCGTCTTAACGTGGCAACTCTAGTTCTGCCGCCCCTGAGGGAGCGGAAGGCGGACATTCCGCTTCTCGCGGAGCATCTCATGAAACAGAGCAACCGGAAGTTGAGCAAGAAACTGGAAGCCTTCTCGCCGGAGGCTCTTGAGATGCTTATGGACTACAACTGGCCTGGGAATATCCGCGAGCTGGAGAACGTGATTGAAAGGGCGGCTATTCTTTGCCGGGATGGAATCATTGACACAGTCCACCTGCCGATCGACCTGATGCGGCGGGCGCCGGGAGAGGCCGCGGCGCAGAGCGGCGGACAACTCTGGATGGACGGGATAACCACTGGCAACGGAAGGTCCATGAAGGAGCTCGTCCAGGAGGTCGAGCAAAAGCTGATTACCGATGCCCTGGGACGATGTGGCGGCAATCAGGTACGGGCGGCAAAGCTGCTGGGCATTACGAGGGATATATTGCGGTATCGAATGAAGCAGTACAAAATGCCTTCAGGAAGATTAGGGTGGGCGTGAGAGGAAGGCGGCTGCAAGAGAAGGCCAAGAGACGAGGGCGAGAGGATATGCCGGCCGGGGCAAGGGGAAGTTTGACAGGGAAAGGCCCAGACGTAACTTCGTCGGGCAGGTTCGGGGCCAAATGGTGCCTTGCCAATGAGTGAAGAAAAAAGCAGCGAGCAGGCGACAAAACGCATTCTCATCGTGGAAGACCAGGCAACGCTGGCGTTTTTCCTGGCTCAAAGCCTGATGTCCGAGGCTGAGGATTACGAAGTTCTCACCGCGAGGGATGCGGAGACGGCGGTGGCGAAGATGGAAGAGAAGCCTTTCGACGTGGTGATCTCCGACATCGTGCTTCCGGAGATGGACGGGGTTTCTCTTCTGGTGCAAACGCGGAAGCAATGGCCGGGGACGAGGGTCATCTTGATGACCGCGTACGGTTCCGCGGAGATTAAGAAGCGAGCCCGCCGGATGGGCGCCTTCGCCTACATCGAAAAGCCGTTCATCTATGCGAAGATGCGCGACCTTGTCTTTCGGGCGCTGGAGTAGGCCGGGACGGCAGGGAGGCCGCAATCTTGAAAACGGGAAAGGGATTGTGCGAGCGATGAAACAGCTTGGGGAAATCTTAGAGGAGATTACCGACGGGTTTGGTATTCGGTTTGCGGCACTCGTCTCGCGAGATGGCTTCACCATCGAGAATTCGTCCTCGGCAGGGGAGGCGGAGGCGCTGGCTGCGGCTCGGGCGGCTCAATTAGTGTTCGCCGCGGAGGCGGCGGGCGAGGAATTGCAGAACGGGCCCGCAAAGCAGCTCGTCGTAAAGTATCACAACGGCCTGCTGGTGATTGACTGCGTAAATCCCGACACGCTGCTGTTGACCTCCGTAGCGAGCGAGGCGAGCATGGCGTGGGTGCAGTGCGCTGTCAGGAAATACCTGTCGGAAATCAACCAAAGGCTTTGAATGCCCGGATAGAACGTAAGTCGAATTCAGTTGATTGGGAGGAAAAGGGTAGAGAATGTCCACTATCAACTACGCTTCTCGAGAAATTTTTTTCAAGATCGTTTACTACGGTTGTGGGCTTTCCGGCAAGACAACCAACCTTCAACACATTCACCGGAGTATTCCTTCGGATAACAAGGGGAATCTGGTGTCGCTTGCGACGGAGACGGATCGCACGCTATTCTTCGATTTTCTGCCCATCGAGGCGCTCAAGATAGGCGGTTTTGCCGCCAAGTTCCAGCTCTACACCGTTCCCGGTCAGGTTCATTACAATGCCACCAGAAAGCTCGTTCTCCGGGGCGTGGACGGCGTGGTTTTCGTGGCGGATTCGCAGTGGGAAAAGATGAGAGAAAACGTCGAGAGCTTTCGGAATCTCGAGGAGAACCTCGCGGAGTACGATTACGCCCTCGACGATATTCCATACGTGCTCCAGTTCAACAAAAGGGACCTCGAGAGCAAAAGCCCTGTGGAGTATATGAATTATCTTTTGAATGGAAGAGACGTGAGGGTGGCGGCATTTGAGTCGGTGGCGACTGAGGGCAACGGCGTTTTCGATACGCTTAATCGAATCGCCAAGCTCGTGCTGCACAGGCTGAACCAGGAAATGAAAACAAAGGCTTCTTGAAGCACCCCGCCGCCGGCGGGGTTTCCAAGATGAAACGTCGGTAGGTGAAAGATGGCGTTGGTCGGTGACCTCAAAGACCTGAATATTGCATCTCTTGTCCAGCTCAATTGTGTGGAGAAGAATACCGTCCGGCTGACAATCAGCACGCCGAAAGGGCCGGCGGCTATCTACTTCAGGAAAGGGGAGATCGTCGAGGCGACATTCTCCGGGGAGATAGGTGAGACAGCGCTCTATCGGATATTGAGCCTGAAGGAGGGGGAATTCCGCGTCACGCCTATCGCGGGGCTCCCGGAAAGGAGCATCTTCACCTCGTGGGAAAGTCTTCTCCT
Organism: uncultured Verrucomicrobiota bacterium; assembly: GCA_964640185.1. Lineage (GTDB taxonomy): Bacteria > Auribacterota > JABMQX01 > JABMQX01 > JABMQX01 > CAZXGF01. The sequence continues at coordinate 136,580 of CAZXGF010000002.1, forward strand.
CGAAGGGATGAGAGTAATTGACGAGACCGAAAAGGGGAAAGCCCTGATTGCCGAATGTGTCGGGAAGGAACTGGATGAGACGCCGGAGATCGAACGTTACGTAATCGCGTCTAAGAAAGGGGAAGTGATAGCCACCAGCAGAGCGGATGACGCCGAGAGAATCGCAGCAGCGGCAATCCTCCTCGCGTGGAAAGGGCAGGAGTTCGCCTCCCGAACGGGGCTGGGGGAAGTGGGCTTTTCGACGTTGCTGACGGAAAAGGTTTCGACCTTCTTCATGGATTGCGGCGGGTTGGTGGCAGCCATCTTCGCAACGAAGCGAACCGTGTCCCAGTCGCTTTACGCTCTGGTGGACGACGTCCAAAGGAAACTTAAGTACTCCGAACTGTCGCACGCTCAGCGTGGAGCTGAGATGGCGCGGTGAAATAAACTCGGGTAAACCACAATGGGCATCCAAACGAATGCGGTAACTCCCAGAAACCTCTCAGACCTTCTTGGGAAGCTTGCTCCGCTCGAGCAGGTGAACGGCGTACAGGACTATCTCCTTGCGGATTGCTTCGGGAGAATTGTCGTCAGAAAACCGGGTTCCCTTTTAGGGGAAGAGGTTGCGAAGGGATACGCAAAAGACGCGGCGCAGGCGGGGGAGATTTTCGCGCTCCTGTCGGCGTCGGGCGAGGATGAAAGGGTTTTCGATTTCCACTTCGAAGGCGCGCTGCTTATCGTCTGGGATTGGGGCAGGGTGTACCTGTTAGCTCTGTGCGGCGAGGAAGTGAATCTGCCCACGACGCGGATGACCGCCAATGTCCTCAGGGACGAATTGAGGAAGGATAAGCGGTTCAGGGAGTACGTCGCTCCCCGCGACGGCGATGATTGCGGCCTGCTAAGTGAACAAGCCCTCGGGCCCGACCTGCACAAACACGTGGCTGCCCTGAAACAGAAATAGCCGTGCGGTGGGTTACGCCATGAGAGGCGAAGAAATGATCGAGCGAATCCAGAGGGAGCTCACAATGATCATCGGTCCCCTCGCTCCGGTGGTCATGAGGGATAAAGCTGCGCAATTCGGCGAGAGCGTCGAGAGTTTTCCAGAGGAGAGGATGGCGGAACTGGTCGAAGAGGTCAGCTTCGAGATACAGAACAATCGCAGGAAGGTGGAGTTCCAGCGGGCGGCCTTGAAGATTCTTGGGAAAACTTCACAGTGGCCGGTCGCTCCTGCGAAGAGCAATGGTCTGAAGGTAAAACGTGAATAACAACGGTGATTTGCGGGTCAGGTCTCGCCTGAGGTGGCAGCTTTTTGCGGCGTGGACGGTCCTTTTGGTCGGCTCCATGGGGGCGGTTTTTTTTGCGATGGCCCTGAAAATGAGCTCGCTGATTTTTCACAGCGAGGTGGAGAAGCTGCATCCTGCAGCGAGGGGTCTGAGGGAAGTGTGCGCAGAGCACTTCATGTCCCCCTCTGAGCGGGAACTGACGGCGAAGTTCGCCAGAATCATGAAAGAGTTCCCCGACCTTGCCTATCTTCTTTTTGTTGACGCGTATGGCAACGTTCACTGCCGGGGCGCCAACAAGGCGATTGACTCACTCAAGCTGCGTCTGGCAAAACTGGACCCCTCGGAGAAAGATGAGAACCTCATCCGCGTGGGCGGTGAGACCTACGTTGACATTAGGGAGGTTACAGACACGAGGCCCTCCTTGCCGGTGCACGTGGGTTTCGCCAAGTCTCTGACGAATGCCAAGACTTGGGCGTTGCTTTGGAACCGCGGTGCGATAGCGCTCGTTGTATTAGCTGGTGGATTGGTCGGCGGGTTCCTGTTCTTGACGTGGGTGGCTCGGCCCGTCGTTGACGTTTCGAACCAGGCGGAGAGGTTGAGCCTGGGGGACATGGACGTGAGATTGGACTTGAAGTGCAGAGGGGAAATTGGAAGAGTATATCTCTCTCTGGAGAGATTAAGAGAGAGCGTGATGTATGCGTTCAGACGACTGAACAACACAGAGCAGACAATGGAAGAAACCGTCGAGCAGAAGCCACCGGAGGAGGAGGAGCTGGCGAAAGGAGACAGGAGATGGCCGAAGGTGAGGTGAAGGACGCCGAGGAAGTGGAACTGGCGGGATTCTTGAAGCGCGACGAGTCCACCGGGGAACTTCGAAACGCCAACAACAAGAGGGCGGTCGTTATGACCGGAGACCTTTGGAAAGCTCTCATCAACTCGCTGGAGGAAAAGTTGGGAGGGGAATTCGATGACGTCCTCTACTCCGCGGGAAGGGCCTGGGGGATGGGAACATTCGCCGAGTTCGCTGAGAAGGTATCCGCCGCTCAGAAGACTCTTTACCACACCCGCAACATGAACTTGGACGATTTCAAGCGGCAGTTCAATGACTACCTGGTTCGCCACGGCTGGGGACGATTCGACATCTACGAGAAAGACGACCTGATTTTCGTTGACCTGTTTTCTTCTGCCTATCCGGAGATGCTCGGAAAACGGGACGTGATGACCTGCTCGTTGATGGCAGGTTTTTTCGCAGGTTTTTTCAGCGACCTGATCGGAGTGGAGTTGTGCTGCATTGAGCTTCAATGCGTTGCCACAGGGGCGGAGAAATGCACGTTCGTTGTCTCGGATTCCGCTTTGACCGGCTCCATCAGGAAATGGCTATCGAAGGGAAAAGGGTTCGACGAGATTGTCGCTGCCATCGCAGAGAAGGAGTACCAGACAAGGAGATAGCGCGGATGAAGTGGAGGCGCTATGCGTGCCGGAGGGCGTGTTCTCGCGGTGGGCGCCCCTCGCAGCCGCAGAGCGCGTTCGCGAGCTGAATCCGCTGTGAACAGGAGTGGGCAAAAATGGATGTTGATGCAGAACAAGGAAACCGCCCGTACGAGGAAACCCTTGAGGCCGCCAAGATTCTCGAGGAGGTCGCTCGTTCCGCGGGAAAGAAGCCAGCGCCCTCCGCGAAAGAAAAGTGCCCCTCATCGGGACAAAAGGAGCAACCGGGGGGCGTATGTATCGGAGAGCTTTTCTCTAACCTCGTGAAGATGTCCCCGCAGGAGAAGATTCGGATCGCGGAAGGCTCAATCGGCTCGCTCTTTAAGAAGTACATAGGGAAGCATGGATGATTCCCATGGGGAAAATCATCGCCGTGGCCAACCGCAAGGGAGGGGTTGGCAAGACGACAACCGCTATTTGCCTCGCCCATTTCCTGGGCCGCCGGGACAGAAATGTTTTGCTGATTGACCTCGATCCTCAGAACGCGCTGAGCGCAGCGCTTCTCCCCGAGGGGCAAAAGGCCGTGGCCGGGGTAATAGACATTCTCCGCGGCGCCGCCGGTCCCACCGACGTGGTCTGTCGCACGGCCTCGCTTAACGTTGACCTTATCCCCTACGGCACTCCGCAATCCCTCTTCGACGAGCACGAGGCGCTGTTTGCGAGGGAGGACAAAAAGAGTTTGTTCACTCGATTTCTGGGGGGGCTTTCGGAGAGTTATCACTACATTTTACTCGATTCGCCGCCGGGGGCGTCGGCGATTGTGCAGTTCACGCTTTATCACGCCGAATCGGTCATCGTTCCTCTGCAATGCCAACCTCTCGCTCTGCGAATTATCCCACGCATACTGAACGACATTAAACAGCTTATCGAAACCGCCAATCCTTCGCTGAAAATCGAAGGCGTGTTGTTGACGATGTACGAGTTCTGGAACCCGATCTCCCGAAGCATTGCCGATCAAGTCCTTTCTTTTTTCCCCAAGCAATCCACCTTCTTGCGCGCGGTCGTCCGCAAAAGCCCCGCCTTCGAGGAAATCTTCGACCGGCAAAAGAATCCGCTGCTGCAACCTGATTTGCCGGAGGAACTGCTCGATTACGACATCATGGCGCAATTGATCCTGGCGAGGGAAGAAGAATCGCCCTCCACTTCACCGATGCCCGGTGCGTCCAAGATGAGTTGACCGCCGCTGTGCCTGCACCACGTCGCTGAAAAACAACGGTGAGAGGAGCTGCGGCATACCGCTGAAATGCAGCGGCGGCCCCGCTGTGGAGCTCTGGCGAAAGGGAAAACTTTGTGGCGATTCCGAAACGTGCATTCGCTGGAGGTTACTATTGGTCTTCCCGTGAAAAGGCAGGTGGGACAGATGGCGCGTCAATGGCTCAGTTTTGTTGGCGAGCCGTCTTTTTTCTCCTCGCCCCGCTCGACGAGGTTCAGGGCGGCGGAGTTGATGCAATAGCGCAGGCCAGTGGGCGGGGGGCCGTCATTGAAAACGTGGCCCAGGTGGGCGCCGCAACGGCTGCACAGCACCTCTGTGCGGACCTTGCGGTGGCTGCGGTCGGTCTCGGTGCGGAGGTGTTCCTCGACGAGGGCTTTCCAGAAGCTTGGCCAGCCGGTCCCCGAATCGAATTTGTTCTTCGAATCAAAGAGGTCTTGGCCGCACGCCACGCACTTGTAGGCGCCCGGGCTTTTGGTTCTCCAGTATTTTCCTGAGAAGGGGGGCTCGGTGCCCTTTTCCCGCGCGATGTGATACTGCTGCGGCATCAGGATCTCGCGCCATTCTTTTTCGGTCTTGACCACTTTTCCTGCCGTGGTTTTAGTCCCCATTTTTCGGTGTTTCTGACTTGAGCTGCGGTCTGCGGGGTCGCTGCGTATTCTTTTTTTGACGCGAGGAAAGCAGAGGCGACGGACATTGTCGCACTCGTTTTACTCCTTCTCCGGCGTGGCGGGGAGAGGAATCGGCTCCTTCGGCGAAGGGGGTGTGGGCAAAGGCGGCGGGGGCAGGTTTTCTTTGGTCTTTCGCAAAGAAGGCTTCTCCGGCGGGGCGCTCGGGGCGGGTTTTTCCTTTTTCAAGTCAGGCTGTTTCTCAGGAGCCGTTGCCTCGGGCTTTCCCTCCTTCTTCTCGGGAACTTGTCCCGCCTTTTCTTTTGGAGGAACCGGCTTTCCCTCAGATGCGGCGGGCTTTTCTTTGTCCGGCGGGGTGGACGGTCTTTCCACCGAGGGACCGGTTTTCTCGGCTGCCGGAGGTTTTTCCTGCTCCGTGGGCTTAGGAGGCTTTTCGACCCGGAGGTCTTTCACTTTCTTGAAAATCTTGCCGAAGTCCGCCCCGGAGAGAACGAAAATCTCAGGCTCATTCTTGATTTTGAAATACCGGTTGCCGTTCTCCTCCGAGCCCGGGCCGAAGCCGGGGGCTATGCTGCCGAACAGGAGAGTGTAGCGAGCGGCAGTTTTATTCGTGGAAATGGTCAGCGTGTCGCCGGGCTTGTCGAGGCCGCAGTCAGCGTCCGTTTTACCGACGACCATGTCTTCCAGCTTGATGGCGGTGATGGCGTCGAGGATACCGTCAACGATAGCGGTTTTCGCCTCGGACTCCTCCTTATCGGTCTTCAGGGACCATTTCTTCTTGTCGGCGCCGGTGTCCCCTTTGCGACGGAGTAGAAGTTTCTCCTCGGCGGTATCGTACTTGAGACTTACGATTTCGTCTTTCTGTAAGCCCTTCATGATTTCTATGGTGAGGAGCTTCGGCAGTGTCGGAAACAGGTCCTGGAAGTTGTATTTCGTGAAGGAATAGACATGGTCTTTGCCCTCGAACTGGACGTATCTGTCCTCGGTAGTCTCCTCGACCTGCTTGCCGAAGTTGAGGGCATGGGTTGAGCCATCTTTCATCTTAGCGGTGGCTTTGAACTCCGGCTCGCCCAGGCCATAGTCCTCCAGGGCGCCAGTTGTGAAAAGGTCTTGTGGGGTGGGTTTGGTCACTCTGCTGAGGATGCTTGTGATTCTGAAATCCTTCAGCTTGAAACGAGTTTGCGGCTTGGCGAGCACCCACTCGTAGTCCTTCGGCTCCTTACCTTCGCTGCCCTCCTTGGCCCGGCGCTCGAGCAGGATTTCGTACTCCGGCCTATGCAGGTCAACGGATGTGACATCATCCTTTTTCAGGTCCCATACTTTGAGGTCAACAAGCTCCCTCATCTTCTTGAAGACGCCCGTGACAGTGTACTGTGGAACGATGTAAACGGTGTTTCCGTCCTTTAGCTTGGCATATCGCTTATTGTCCTTCTCAGTTTTCTTGCCGACGAGGAGGGTCTTGGTGGACTTGTCGTCGAGGGTGAGTGTCGCGGAATAGGTCGGGGAGTCGAAGCCGTACTCGTCCATCTTCGCGGGGTCCGCAACATCTTCGGCCTTGAGCTCGGACGCAGACTTCACGAGCGATTTCACGGTTGACTCCTTCAGCTCGAACTCGACCTCCGGCTTGACCAACACCCACTCGTACTCTTTCTTTTCCTCCTTTTTCTTTACGGGTTCGGCTGGCTTCTCTTCCTTCGGCTGTTCCTCTTCTTTCTTTTTCGCCTTCTCCCGTTTTTCGAGCAAGACCTCTTTGCCGGGCATATCGAGGGCGACTTTGGCTATCTTTTCGGATTTCTCGTCCACGATTTTCAGGTCGAGCCACTTCTTGGCGTCGGGCTTGCCATCCTCGCTGTAGATGCCGAGAGTGCCGAGCAGGTTCTTGTCGGCAAGATAAACCTCGTTGCTACCCGCAAGGCGGACGAACCCTTCGTCCCATCGCTCCCCTTTCTTCCCCAACAGGAGCTCGCGATAGAGCTTGCCGTTCTGCTTGTAGAGGGCGATGTGCGCAGCTTTTTTATCTGTGATGGCAAAGTCCTCGTGCAGCGATTTCTTCTTCGTCCTCACCTCCCCTTCAAGCTTTTTAATGTCGTCGAGGAGGTTGTTGATATTCACCTCGTTTCCTTTGCTGTTAAAGCGGCTCGGCACACCCCACCCCTCCTTGGTCCGGGCGAGGACGATGGCGTCCTTTTTGGCGTCCGGCCCACCGGCGGGATAGATTTCAATCTTATGGATGTCCGCGGCCCTCATATCGGTGGGAAGAATCTTGGCGAAGTCGCCAGCGGGCGTCGCCTGCCGGCGGCTCTTGCTCACCTGCTGGATACCGTAGATCACGATGAGCGCCGCAATCACTACGACTATGGTTACGATTGTGCTTTTTTTCATTGGTTACTCCCCAGATTCGGGTGTGGGGTTTAGGGTTTAGGGTTTGGGGTTTGGGCTTTCGGGTCTCCCGTGGGCCAAACCCCATGCCCTATACCCGATACCCTATACCCTCTCAACCCGTCGCCAGGCTCTTGCGATAACGCTCTTTCCCTTTCTTGATGAGGACGTACCTGATGATGCCGAGGGCAATGAACACCGCTGGAACCAAGCCCATCGTCAAAAGGCGATACAAAAGCTTCTGGGCAGGGGTCGTTTTCTGGATGCTCCTGTCGGTGAAGCGTTTGCTGCGTATGTTGATAAGCTCTTCGCCGAGTGCCAGGGCATCTACAATGTTGCTCGCGAGAAGCCTGTTCCCGCCGCCGGGGACGAAGCTGTTTGCGAAGGTCTGCGCGCAGCCGAGGACGATAAGCTTCGCGGGCTTCGGCTGTAAGGGTCTCTCCGGCTTGTCTTCCTCTTCGGGGGAAGGAGGTGGGGTTTGGCCGGGGTAGCGAGGCTTGGGCGGGGGCCACTCCGGGCGCTTCTTTCCCTTAAACGCATCGGGGAATTGCCCGGAAAGCATCGCCATGAGCGGTTGCCTCCCCTCATATTTGCCGGCGGGGGGGGAGATGTCCTCCTTGGCCAGCGGCGTCGAGCGGAATGGGACTCTCCAGCTCTCGTCGCTGGAGGTCATCAGCACGGTATGTTTCAGCCCGAGCTCCCTCATCTTGTCTTGACTGATGTTGAGGCTAGTTCCCCAGAGGTAGAGGACGGAATCCAATCGGTTGCTGATGGAGACATCGTGGTTCATGTACTGGTCAATAGCCACGATCTGCGTGGGGACCTTCACGGGGGTGCTGACCTGCATTCTGATGAAGCCGCCGAGGGTCTGCTCGGTCGGCACCGACAGCATCGCGTTCGACTTATCCATGAGAAACTGGTCGTCCACGGTCAGCCCGTAATGCTCTATCAGGTCGTTTATCTGCGGTTTGACCTCCTGGGGCGTCACGGAGATACCCTGCCTCCCGACGGGACGATAGTCGAAGGTGTATTTTTGGACGGCGAGCAAGACGTTCTTCCCTTCGACAAGGACGCGGTTGATCTCGTATCGTTGTCTGTCATTGAGCTCCTTGGGGTTGACTACCAGGACGCAATTGGCCTTTTCCGGGATAGTGCTGTCCCCGGTCAATTCAACGCGAGTGAGGTCGAAGTCCTCGCCTCTCAATGCCCGCTCCAGGAGACTGAAGTTGTCCCTGGGGGGAGGCGGGGTGCGGCCGGACCTCATGTACATCTGCATCAATTGGGGGCTGAGCTGTTCTACCGGAGCGTACAGAGCCACGGAGGGCTTCTCGGGAAGTGTCAGGCGGAAGACCCTGGAGATCAACTCATATTCGAGGTTGTTGAAGGTATCCGGGTTTACTGGTGCGATGATCTCGTCCTTCTTGTCGGCGTAGCTGAGCATCAGGGCCGAATAAATCAGCTTGGCGGATACCTCATCTCTGGCAACCGTCGTCGTCTGAAACGGCTTGACGCCCTTTTTGTCGAGCTTATCGGCAAGTTCCGGATGAACCGAAGGGTCGAACGGGTACACCTTGTACTGAAGCATGTTCCCGGAAGCGATGCGGAACTCCTCCAGCTTGTCGGCCACGTCCTGCTGCATGGTCTTCATAGCAGCGGGCATCTTGTCCTTGGGGGTGACGTAGTACTTGACGTGGACTGCGTCCTTGAGTCCTTTCAGAATCTGCTTTGCGGCGTTGGAGACGGTGTAGATTTTGCCATCGGTCAAATCGAACCTCCCGGTCCGGAAGCCTGCCGCCACCACGTTGATCATCACAGCCGCTACCGCCAGCAAAACGACGGCGCCGGCGAAAATGCTCCTCGCCTTCGGGCGGAGGCGTCCCTCGAGATAGATGGCGTTCAGGGCAAGAAACAAAACGGTCATGCTGATGAAGTAAATCAGGGCGCGAACGTCAATCACTCCACGTTGAATGCCATCGAAGTGTCGCGTCAGCCCGACGTAGTCGTGCAGGAAAGTGGCGACTCCGCTGAGCCATCCTCCAATGACCGTCGTGAAAAAGTCCGTTCCGATGAAAAAGAAGAAAAAGCAGGCGACGACGCCGAGGATGAACGCAACGATCTGGTCCTTGCACAGGCCCGAGATAAACAGACCCATGGAAAGGAAAAAAGCCCCCAGAAGTAACGTGCCGAGGTACCCCCCGATGAGCGGCCCGGCGTCAGGCCGGCCGAGAATGGACACGGTAATCGGCAAAGTAGCCGTGCCGGCAAGCGCTATCATCACGAACACGAAGCTGGCGAAGAACTTTCCGAGGAGAATCTGCCAGGTCTTCATGGGGAAAGTCAGCAGGAGCTCTATCGTTCCCATCTTCTTGTCTTCGGCCCATAGCCGCATGGTGACCGCGGGCACGAAAACCATCATCACTATCGGAAGCAGGCTGAAGAAACCTCGCAGGTCGGCGCGTTCCGCGAGGAAAAACGAAGCCATGTACAGCCCGCAGGTCAGCACAACGAAAACGATAATGAAGATATATGCGATGGCAGAACTGAAGTAAGCCTTCATCTCCCTCGAAAAAATCACCCAGAAGTTCTTCATCGTTTCTCCGCCTCCTCCAACGACGCGACCTGCCGAGACCCGGCCATAGAAGCTTTTGTCAGAGCGATAAACGTCTGCTCCATGGTTATCCTATCTTCTCGCAGCTCCTTGAGGGGCCAGCCCTCTTCCTTGACGAGTTTGTCCACCTGGGGCCAAATATTCTTGCTGAGAGGGGTTATCAACTCGAAAGTTACCATCCCACCGACGGCTTCATCGAGAAGTCTGAAATCGGAGAGGTTTGGGATTCTGCCGAGGGCGTCGGATACGGCGCCCTTCGATGCGGCGACCGTCAGGACAAGGCGACAGGATTTCTGCGCTCGATTCTCCAGTTCCTCCAAGGTGCCGTCGGCGATGATTCGCCCCTCGTTAATGATGACGATGCGGTCGCTGACCGCCTGAACTTCCTGGAGGATGTGTGTGCTGAAGATGATGGTCTTGTCGCGGGCGAGGCTGCGGATGAGCCGCCGAATGTCAACGATCTGGAGGGGGTCAAGCCCGACCGTCGGCTCGTCCAGGATCAGCACCTCCGGGTCGTGTATCAGCGCCTGCGCCAGACCTACCCTCTGCCGAAAGCCCTTTGACAGCTCCAGTATGCCCTTCTTGTAAACCTCCTTTATCCCCGTGGCGTCCACAACCCACTCCATCCTCTCCGAGAGCTTCTTGCCGAAGATTCGCCGAGACCGGGCGACGAACTTGAGATAATCGCACACCTGCATGTCCCCATATAGCGGGACGGTCTCCGGCAGATAGCCGATCAGCCTGCGGACGGCTATTGGCTCCTTGATAACGTCGTGTCTGCCCACAGCAGCCGTCCCGGACACCGGGACAATATATGTCGTGAGAATCCGCATGATGGTCGTCTTTCCGGCGCCATTCGGCCCAACAAGGCCGAGGACTTCCCCCTTCTCGACGTTGAAAGAAGCGTTGTCCACAGCTACCGTGGACCCGTAGTGCATGGTTAGATTCTTGACCTCTATCATGACTTTTATTCTCCCCCGGTGACCATGTCGCAAAGAAGTGCCGAGACTCCGGCTACAAGAATACGTTGACTATTACGCAGCACCAGCCTTTTCGGTTCCTACGTTCCGTTGAAATGCCGCAGAATGTATCAAACTCAGCAACTCACGTCAAGACGATTCTGCCGACGGCCGTAATGCCTCAGTTACGGGCGGGAATGGCTGTGTTCCGCTGGGCCAGGTTGCCTAAGGTAACGCCGCCGTCCCGGCGGCAGTCCCGAGGGCGTCCCGCCCTCGATATCCCGCCAACGGCGGGACAGATCATAAGACACCACAATGTCATCAGCCTTTCGCGGAAAAGCATGGCCCAGAGCCCCGCGGTACGCGGGGTTGATCCTCGTCGGGAGAGCGCAGCCGCATTTATGGTCAAAAACGTAAGGATGCCGGCCTCGCGATTCGCTGCCGGCGCTCCCGTTAGGCACGGGCTTGAGCCCGTGCTCGGCGTGCGGCCCGGGCTCTTTAAGCCGGCTCCGACGGGAATATATGGCGCATCCGACGACCACCGGCTGAAGCCGGTGGCTAAACCGTGTTCGTAAGTACGGCCACGTATTGTGGATGCAAAAGCCGATGTGTTTCATAACCTTTTCCTCTTTGCAGCACGTAAATACGTGACCGAACTTATGAACCAGAACACTAAGCTGAAGCTCTGGCAACTGACCACTCTTGCGCCCAGGTCGAAACGCCAACACTTCCCCCCTGTTTCCCAGGGCGAAGCACGGTGAAATGCGAACTGAGGTGAAAGAGGGAATTTTCTCGAAGAAAGATGTTGACAATTAGGTAGGAATATAGTATATTCCCGCCAGAATGTAAGAACCGCCGGAGTGTCCGGTATCGAATCCGGCGGACTGCTACTGAAAAGAGAACAGGGCAGGATGGCGGATGTTGCCAAGAAAGCAGCGTCCGAAATCCTGCCCTTTTTTGTCGAAAAGAGAGGTTTCAACGCGGAGACCGCAAATCCGATTGCGGATTGCAGATTGCGGATTGCGGAATGGCCAATCCGAAATGCGAGAGGATGCAGCGAAGGAAAGGGAAGGAAAAGATGAAGTCTGACGAGATGGTTACGGGTTCTGCTTCGCCGGGTGAGGCAGAGCAAACTCCGGACACGGAGGTTAAAGAAATGGGGAATGAGGACGTGAGCGGTCGCGAGGGCCAAGTCCGCGTTTCGGATAGGCCCGTACCGGGCAGCGAGGGGCAGCTTGGTGCTTCGGTTCCGAGGAAGCCTAAACTCTCGAAGGAGCAGCAGGAGTGGCTCAATAAGGTCTTCATTCCGAACTTCAGGAAGGAGCTGATGCGGCAGGTGCAGTTCGACCGGAAGGTCCTCGAGCAGCACAAGCGAGAGCTGGAACGCCGCAAGGAACAGGAAGAGGCTCACGGGAAGGCTGTCCGGGCGGCGCAGGAGGAGAACGAAAAGCTCGTGCGGACGATCGGCGAGCTGAAGGTTGACAAGGCGCTGGTCTCGGCTGCGGCGGCGAACAACGCCGTGAACGCGGGTCAGGTCCGAAAACTCCTGAAGGATCGAGTGCGGTTGGGGGAAGACCTCGAGCCGATAGTCCTTGACGAAAGGGGCGAGCGCCAGCTCAACCGGAGCGGGGAGTTCATGACGCTGGAGGAGCAGGTCGGCTTGTTCCTGGCCGAGAACCCGCATCTGGTGAAGGCGAGTCCCGCAAAAGGCGGCAGCGGCAGCGCCGGCTCAGGCGGGGGCAGCCGTGGTCCTGCCGGCGGGGTGACAACCAGCGGAGACCTCATCGTCGAGGGGCTGCTTGAGGAAAGCACAAAGCCCTCAACACGCACCCTCGCACAATTCCATGAAGAGTAGAACAAAAAGCATTCACCGCAGACGACGCGGAGAGCGCGAAGAAAAGCGATTCCGTAAGGCTCGTTCGCGCTTTCGGCTCGCTCTGTGGCAGGTATAAGGAGGGAAAGGAACTCATGGCAAGTTTGAGTTTGGCAAAGGCGGGTTTGCTCTCGCAGAGCAAGTTGGTGCAGGGGATCATCGCGGAGATTCTGACGGTTGACGCGTTTTCCCGTGTGCTGCCGTTCGTGACGGTCGAGGGCAAGTCGCTGACGTACAACAGAAGCCTGAATACCGCCGGAACCGCCGCGTGGTATTCGGTTGGCGATACGGTCAACAAGACGCCGGCTTCGGTGACGCAGATTGCGGCAAGTTTCGGACGGGTCGTCGCCGACGGGGAAGTGGACGCTCTGGAAGAGCTGACCATGAGCGAGAAAACTGACCAGATGGGGGCGCAGATTCAGGAGAAGGCTCGTGCCATCGGAAGGCTGTGGAAAGCCGGCCTGATCGCCGGGACCGGCAGCAACGGACAGATCACGGGCATCAACAGCCTTGTGGATTCGGGCCAGATTCTCGACCTGGCGACGACATCTGCCTCGACGATAAACTTTTCCGGTCTGGAGCAGCTCTTAGGGAAGGTTACGGCAAAGGATGGGCAGGTGGACTTCATCGTGATGAACTCCGCGGCTCTGCGCGATTACCGGGCGCTGGTCAGGTCAAGCGCGGGGGAGGTGGAGAACATTGAGATAGGTTTCACCGATCCCGTGACCGGCAAGAAAGGCTCCATGGCCGTCAACAGCTTCAGCAGCATCCCGATTTTCGTGAACGACTACATTGACACGGAGACCACCGGGGGATTCGAGGGGGTCACGCGGGTCACTGCGGGATGCTTCGGTCAGGCAGTCGGTCTGACCGGGTTCATTCCGGCGAGGCCGGGGAAGCTGGTCGAGATCAGTCCGGAAGTGGTGCATCAGGACCGCGACAGCGTGTTCCGTCGGCTGAGGCTCATTGCGGGATTGGCTTTGTACAGCACAAAAGCGCTCGCGCAGTGGGTCAAGGTCAAGACGAATAGCTGAGCGGGCTGCGACCGACAGGATGCCGCCACAGGAGCGGAGGGTTTCAGAAGAACAGGTCTAACAGTCCCCGGTTGGGAGGCATAAATGCCAAAAGGAGACCTGGACTTGCCCCCTGCTCCTGTGGGGCGGACCGGAGTGAGGGGTCTGGGGTCTGGGGTGTTGGGTTACCCGATCCCCGACCCTCGATCCCTGCTATGCGCGACCTCTGCGGTGAAAGTGGAGAAAGAGTCGAGGAAAAATGGCAAGCATCGGAAGAAACGGAACGAAGAAAAGGCCGACGGTATCTCTGTGCATGATTGTGCTCGATGAGGCCGAGACGCTCCAACGGGCTATCGAGAGCGTGCAGCCGATTGTGAATGAAATCGTCATCGGCATTGACGATAGGACGACCGACGACAGCGAGGAGATCGCCGAAAGGTTCGCCGAGAAGGTCTTTCGCTTCCGGTGGAAGGACGATTTTTCCGCCGCTCGCAACGAGATGCTGACTCACTGCACCGGAGATTGGATTCTGATACTGGACGGGCACGAGGCCTTGAGGGAAAGCTCCCTTCCTCTCTTTCGGAAGATGCTCGACACTCTTCCGGACGACACGGAAGCGGTGGGATTCAAGCTGAAGATGGAGGCGGAGGACAACAACGTGTCCGGGCTGCAGTTGAGGCTTTTCCGAAACAATGGTCGCGTCCGCTACAAGGGGGAAGTTCATAACGTGATTGAGTGCGACCCGCAGAAGACAATCGGCTTTGCGGACATTGTGATTGAGCATCTGCGGCCCGCCCGCAACCGGAGGTCGCGGGAGAAGCAGAGGAACGAGATTGTCCCGCGAAAAATGAGGGAGGCGCTCGCGAAGAATCCGCGCGACGCGAAAGCTCTTTACTACCTCGGCATCCACTCGCACGAGCAGAAGGATTATCGGCGGGCGATAGAGTACTACCGGCGATACCTTGCGTTCAGCGAACATTTTGGTTCTTTTTGTAAAAGAACATTGGCGGAGGGTGCGGAGGAACCCCAGAGGGGAGAACGCTCGCAAGGACGCAAAGACGCAAAGAAATCCGGGAACCTTGGCGCTCTTAGCCTCTTGCCCACAGAAGAAGGGCAGCGCGCAGCGAGGAAGCAAAAACGGGAGTCTTCTTTTAGAAAAAGAAGCAAAACGGAGGAGCGATACAAGGTCATCTGGCATCTGGGACGAGCGCTTTACCAGTGCGGAGATGAGAATGAGGCGAGGGAAGCGTTTTTCCTCGGTGTTCAGGAGAGGTGGGACCTTCCGGAATGCTACGTCGCTCTCGGGGACATGGCGCTGGAGCGAGAGGATTGGGACGAGGCTGAGCACTATTTCAAACTGGCGTGCGACCGGAAGCAGCCCCTTTCGGGCGTCTTTTTCAGCGAGGATTTCTACACGTGGCTGCCGTATCACAAGCTGTGCGAGGTCTATCACAAGGCGGGGCGCCATTACGAGGCAATACTCGCGGCGGAAAAGCTGTTAGCGTTCGAGAACGTTCCTGAGAAACACCGCGAGGAGGTTGAATCGTTCATGCCCCGCTGGGCGGATATGGTGATCGCCTCGCACCCGGTCCGCTCCGGCCGAAGCGACAGGCGGAACTTTCTCATCGTGGACAAGGCGGGGCATTTCACGCGAGAGCTCGCCGAGCACTTCCGTAAGGAGTTCAACGTGGAGGTGCTGAGCGCATTTGTTCCGCAGTACATGAGGTGGGCGGATGTGGCGTGGTTCGACTGGTGCGATGAGAACGCCGTCCTCGCAAGCCAGGCACCGTGGGATTGTCGGGTCATCTGCACGTTCAGGAGCTATGAGTACTTCACGGAGCACCCGAGGAAGGTCAACTGGAGGAATGTGGACAACCTGGTCTTCGTAGCCAAACATGTCCGCCGCCTTGCGCTGGAGAAATTCCCCAGTATCCGGAACACGAGAATCTGCATCCTGCCGGATGGGATTGACCCGGGCCGCTTCACTTATCGCGAAAGGGGGCACGGTCGAGATATTGCGTGGGTGGGATTTCTCAACCACAAGAAGAATGTGCCCTTGCTCTTGGAGATCGCGTCGCAGTTGAGAGATTGCCGATTTCATGTCGCGGGGACATTTCAGGACGAGAGGCTGCGGATGTACTGGGAGCATTACGTTCGGGTGAACGGGCTGCGGAACATCCGTTTCTACGGCTGGGTCGAGGACGTGAACGCCTTCCTCGAGGATAAGAACTACGTGCTTTCGACTTCGCTCTGGGAGGGGACGCAGGTGGCGGTTCTGGAGGCGATGGCGAAAGGGATCAAGCCGCTGGTGCACGCGTGGATCGGCGCGGAGGAGCTCTACGGCCCGAGCGTGACGCCTTACCGCAACACCGCCGAGCTGAGGGAAACCCTGAAAAACGGCAGCTACCACAGCCGGGACTACAGGGAGTGGGTCGAACAGCATTTCTCGCTGGCGAGGAGGCTCGCTCGCATCGAGGAGATTATCGAGGCGGGCAACTACGAGAAAACGAAGATCGTGAGGGAGTTAACCGCGGGGGCACTACTTTCGGCGAGCAGATAGCCGGCCATCACTCCGCCGCAATGCGCAAACGAAAGGAGAAGGGAAATGGCGAACTACAGCACCGACGATGACCTGCTGGCATACGAGCCGGGCATTTTGGATCACCTGCCGGATACAACTCCGCCGACGACCAGCTTCGACGCGCAACACGCGGAATCGAAAAGGATTATTGACGAAATCATCCTCGACCGCCTGCCGGAGTACCTTCGTCTGAAGATCAAAAACGGCGAGGAAACCATGAACGACGTGGTTGACGAGGCAGACCTGAAAACTGTCTCGGTACTCCACACGCTCTTCCTCATCTTCAACTGGCTCTCGACGAAGGAAGGAGACATCTTCGACACCAGGTCCGCGAAGTACCGGCAGCTCTTCGAGCAAAAGCTGTCGTCGCTCTCCTTCGATATTTCGACAGACAGCAATGCCGAGGATTTCGAGGAGGAGGTGGAAACAGGCGGGGTGGAAATCTTCAGGGCTTGAGGATTTTCGTTCTTTTGTTAAAAGAACACTGAGCGGCGGCCACGGCGGGCGCGAAGAAGATGGGGAGTGCGCGCCACGCGGGGCGGGGGCGCCGGAGATCCCCCCGGCACGCGACAAACGAAGGAAAAGGCGAGTCTTCTTTTAGAAAAAGAAGCAAAAGGGGTAAAGAGCCGATGAGCACACCCAAAGGAATCTACAACGAGGACAAGGCGATTCTTGCCGCCAATTCGGTGCTGAGCAGCTATGTGAACCGAATATACGAGAGGGAGAGAGATAGTCTCGACGGGAGTAAGCGAAGGGTCATCACGCTGGAGCCGAGCGACGTTATCGAGAAGAGCGAATCGTATCCGCTGGAGGCGACGTTCGTGATGGTTCTCACGGGCTACATGATGGAGTCCGACCCGGACAAGAGCATTAACGACGGGTCGCAAAGAAAAATCATGGACCTCGAGCAAGACATGAAGAACGCTCTGAGGCCCTACTACAACCTGAACGGCAAGTGCATCGCCTTCAAGTTCACGTCGAGTAAGTTCGACATCAAGAAATACAGTTGGGGGTACAAGGAGAAGCTGCGCCAGCCGCCGGTCTATGGAGTGGAGATTTACATGAGCATCCGATACACGCCGAGCTTCGACTATCCGGGGTTCGGGGTGTCCATCTACGGATGTCTTCCCTTCGGGTACTGAGTCGGCGGCAGAAGGGGTCAGACAGGGAACATCTCGCAATGGCGCGAAGTTTTGGTTCTTTTCGCAAAAGAACATTGAGGGGGGGAGGGCGCGCGCATAACAGATCGCAGATCCCCGGAAACCACGACAGCGCGCGGCCCACAGCAAGGCCAGCGCGCGCAAACGAAGGCCAAAGGGGACTCTTCTTTTAGAAAAAGAAGCAAAAAGGAGGAAAGGAAAATGGCATCTACGTACACGGCCAATCTTAATCTGGCGAAACCAGCAAAAGGCGACGTTGATTGGGACGATGACGTCAACGGCAACAGCGACATTCTGGATGCCGCGGTCGGACAGGAGCATTATCCCGACGGACGTCATAAGAACACTATCAGCATCGGGGACGATTCCAACACAACGGACAAGAAAATCGTCGCCAACACCGGCGAGGCGAACGCGCCGTACCTCGGCTACGACGTTTCGGAGGACGAGTTCGTTGTGGCGAACGACGGAGAGAATCCAGCGGCGATTGCGACGCGGCCACACAACACCAGAGAGGTCGCAAAATCGGGGAAGCGGTTCTCGACGCTCAGCGCGGCGATCTCTGCCGCGGAAGCAGGGGACGTGATTGTGGTGTATCCGGGGACGTACGACCAGGGGTCATCGGAGTTGGTGGTCAACAAGAACGTTCACCTCAAAGCTGTCGGGAAGGTCACCATCACGGGCAGCCCGCCGAACCTCCAATACGTTCTGTCCGTAACGGCGGATGCGGTCGTGGAAGGATTTGACATCGTGATGACCGGGTCAGGCTCGGACGGCGGGGTCGTGAAAATCACGGCTGCCTCGGAACTGAAAAGATGCTCGATCTCGCACAACGGAATAGGGAGCACGTCGGTCGCGGTCTATTGCAATGGCAACGCAGCTAAGATCGTGGATTGCGAGATCCAGAACAATGTCGCCTTCGACGCAATCAACGTCGGAAGCGGCGCCGACAATTGCATCATAGACGGGTGCAGGATTTCGAGCAACGGAATGGGAATCTACATCTCGAACGGCGCGAACGGGGTGGCGATTCAAAGGTGCGACATCTCCGCAGGGGGGAGCAACTACGGCATCAGCATTTCCGTGGGCATCACAGAGACGGTCATTCGGTCGAGCATCGTCAGAAAAAGCGGCTCGGTGAGCGAGTGCATTCACGCAAGCGGCGCCATCTCGGCGAAGATTTATCAGTGCTGTTTCAATGTGGACAGCGGCGCCATTGACACCGACATCACAAACCTCATCGGCACTCCGTACAACGTCTCGGATGCCGACCTGTAGGTTGGCGGTTGGGCCTGCGCGCCGGCAGGCGGGGCGAAAAGAATGCTTTGACAGGATAACACGATAAAGAGGATTCCAATCACGCCGATGGCGTGATTATCCCGGCAAAAAAATGTATTGAAGGAGGAAGACAATGAAAGAAGCGGTAAGAACTCGCATAGCAGGAGCGGAGACAAGGAGCGGGACGATTAGAGAGAGCTCGCAGCTCACGGCGTCGTACGTCCCCGGCACAACTGTTGACGTGGAAGACTACGGCGTTCTCTCCCTGCTCGTGAAGTACACCCTGGGCAGCGGAGAGAGCGGAAACTCCGTCGTCCTGAAGGTGGAGCTGAGTGTGGATGGGACGAACTTCTACCGCGAAACCGACAACGAGGTCTCTCTCGCGGTAAAAAGCTACACCTTCGAAGCGATCGCGTCTCCGGGGAGCTACGATTACTTCAAAATTGACGTGCCGATAGCAGGGATAAAATACGCGAAGGTGTCGGCGAAGGAGACAGGCGTCGCCAGCGAATATGGGAGCTGCGAGACCAAGTACAGTGTGGGCTGGTAAAGAAAAATGGCTCATGCCCACAGTTCAGGCGGGGACGCGAAAAGGTTCTGTCCGGTGATAGGAAAAAAGATCAGCGTTTTGGTTCTTTTTGTAAAAGAACATTCAGGAGCGCGGAGGGCCGGCGCAAAACAGATGGTACATCCCCGGAGAGGGCGAGGCCGCGCCGCGACAGCCGGGGCAGCGCCCAGAAAGGAAGGAAAAAGGCCATTCTTCTTTTGGAAAAAGAAGCAAAATGTCAGCTCTACCAGGGCGTCGAATACAAGAAGGCAGCGGCGTGCATGAGCTGCCCGCATCGAAATGAGGCGACCTATGGCCGCAGGAAACAATAGAAGTTTACTTATAAAGACGACGTTGACCATCGTCGGCATCGTGGTAGCCTATTTCTCGGTGGTCTCCACGCTCACGATCAGCCGCGTCAGCTCAATCGAGCAGAAGGTCAGCCGCCGCGCAGAAGAAATCAGCCGCAACGAGAAAAACATAGCGGTGCTGCTCGAGAAGGTTACGACCGTCGAACAACTCGTCCGGGAAATCCGCCAGGAGATGACGAAGGTCGCGCTCGGCCGGGCACAAGGGCTGTCTGGGTTCCCGGGGCAGGACGAAGAGGGTCCGCAGTAAGACTCGGCGGTCGCTCCCTGTGAAACTTCCGAGTTCGCTTCGGGCGACCGGGACACACTTTAGAAGACTATGAGGGCTTTCCTGCGCCATCGCGGCAACAGGGCAGGGGGCTTCGTGACGCCCAGACGAAATGATTCGAGGAGCAGGAGATGGCGTTCCGTTGCCATTAGGAATTATCTCTTTGAGTCAGGCCCGGAGAGGAGGGTCGAAGACGAGGATGACGATGTAACCCCTCAGTCTCGGGCGGGTACCAAGTTGGGGCGGGGGAGGAAGGAAAAGGAAAATAACGCAGAGGCGCAGAGATGAAGATGAGAGGGAGCGGATCCTCGCCTGCCGTGGCATGGCCATCTTGCCCATGATGCCCACGGGTCCCGCCTCCAGCGGGATGCCACGTGGGAGACGGCTGTTCTTTTCGCCCTGAAGGGTACTGGCCGACACGGCGTCCCGCGGGATGTCAATGCTTTCGCACCGCTCTTGCAACGGAATTCCCCCTGTCCCGCCCGTAACTGAGGCGATACGATGACGATAAAGGTTTTGCTTGACAAAACTGAATCGGCATGCGATATGTTCAGAGACGAACAAGAAACGCACGCCGTATTCTCCTTCACCGAATACGCAACTTGCTCAGGAGGGCGCTATGATGTATTCGGTCAACCAAATCGCCGATTATTTCATCCGTAAGGCGGATCCTGAAGCGGGTGATGCCATGACACACCTCAGGCTTCAGAAGCTTGTCTATTACGCTCAAGGATGGCATCTTGCTCTTCTCGGTACACCTTTATTCGAGGAAGAAATACAAGCTTGGCCGCACGGCCCCACGTGCCCGGCGCTTTATAGGAGGTTCCGGGACAAAAGTTGGGACCCGATTCTGGCGGACGAAGTTCTGACTGCTGTTGACGAGATTGGTTCCGAAACACAAGAATTCCTTGACGAAGTCTGGGAAGTTTACGGGCCTTATGGTGCGAAAAGATTAGAAGAAATGACCCATGCCGAAAAGCCATGGAAGGACGCGCGTTTTGACGGCCAAGCGGAGCAAATGGAAGGGCAGGTCATTTCTCATTCCTCAATGCGCGAATACTTTGCGAGCCTTTCTGAGCAACAGTGATACCTCCCAAAAAGCCTAAGCGCCTCCCCGAGAAGGCTGGCAGACATATCAAGCCTTCCTTCGAAAGGGAAACCACAGATCGAAACTATGCTGTGTTTTCCTTCGCCCACTTTGATGCCACTGCCGAATGTCCGAGTAGTTGGAAGAAAGATATAAGATGGCTGTTTGCGACATTCAGAAAAGTAAGTCAGATGACTTGGGAACAGATTCGCAAAACCGGAGGCGGCGACAAAACAGGGCTTGCTTACACCCCCTATAAGGTGCCACCATTTTCTGTCAACTGGCTCACCGGGGACGACACAGTGACATCCATGAGGATCACGCAAAAGGCGCGCATTTTCGGCGTAAGAAGGCGCGAAGTCTATTTCGTTATCAGGCTCGACCGCAAGCATGTCGTGTCGCGGCAGCCCTAATTAGCGCTGACATCAAGACTCATCTTCACTGTGAAGTAGCAAACGGCTTGACACCACATTCTCCGATAACCCCATGCCGTTGCCGAGCTGCCTTGACGCCTTCGGACAATAAGGCCTTGGACGGCTGCACCGGCGAAGGGAGCACGGAGATGCTCCGGCGTCTCCAGAATGTGCACAACTTTGTGCGCTGTTTATCACTAATGACATTTTCGTGGCCTCCGGCCCGTTCAAAAAAGAGCGACCCTTCTCCATAATCCCCACGTTTGCAGATAGTTACGTGGCCGGGTTTTGTGAAGCTGTCCTGGCACCGGAATTGCAATGTATCTCAGTCAGATATGGGGATCTCGGGAAAAGGAGTGAGATTATGAGAGCGCAAAGAGGATTCACCCTGATCGAAATCATGATTACCGTCGCCATCATGGGTGTGGTGCTTTCCATCGCCGTCCCGTCAGGGATGAAAGCCGCCGAAAAATCCCGAAAGACGATGTGCATGAGCAACCTCAGGCAGATCAACATCGCCAAGGAAACATGGGCGTTGATGGACAACAGGCAGACTGGTGAGCCCGTGGTCGTGAATGAGATCAACGAGTTCATCAAGAAGCCCCCCAAATGCCCCGCTGGCGGTATATACACTTACGGAGCGGTGGGAACGAATCCGACGTGCAGCCTGGGCGCAAGCGATGGCCACGTTCTGCCCCCCAGTTGAGGTCACCGAACAGCGGTTCAGCAGGGATTGCTCACAAATCCTTGCGGAGCTTCAGGCAGTCGTTCGCGATTGCTCTCATTAAGCCTCCTCCTCAGAGAACGTCCCCTGTGGGGCTGGCAAAGTCGGTCCCCGCGAGAGGCGGCAGGCTCGATAAACCATCCGAGGTTTTTCCACCGATTCCGGAGCCAGGAGAGGGCCATTCCATCTTGACGCAGCCTCTCAACGAGGCGCCCGCCAAAGGTTCGACCGGAGGGAAGTTTCTTCCGGTTTTCTTACACGCTATCTACCGGTTCTGACGGTGGTGTGCTTGGGGGTGATGATGGCGGGGTTGCTCGGCTTTTTCTTCTTTTTCTTTTTCTTCCCGCTGCGCTTGGCGCCGTGCGCCCCCTCGGGAGGCGGGACCCGAGGTATCCATTCGGAAATCATCCGTTCTTCGGCGCCGCCGATGACGTACCCACGATTTCCGGGAACCGACGAAGCCGCCCTGGAGCGTGACGCCTTGCGCCTTTTCCTGGCTATAAGCGCCTTTCGGCGAGCGAGGGAATCCTGCTGCGTTTGGCGGTGACTGAAGCAGCCGGTCACTCCCGTGCAAGCCGCAATAGCGACGCAAAGCAACGCAGTTATGGAATGGCGGTTCATTCTGCACCTCGCAAAACGCAGCTCGCCGTACAGCGGGCTGCGAAATCACGCCCGGCGCCCGACGGGCAAAGCTCAATCTACCACTTGCCGCCGCCGTGGAAATGGCGCTCGCGAGCCTTCCATGCGTCGAGAAGCCCAAGTTCCGCTAAATGCTGCTCGCCGAGCAAAAACTTGTCGCCAAGCTTCTTCAGCCACGCCCGAAGTTTCGTCTCCAGCTCCTCTCGCAGGTTCTTGTGTCGCGGATCGTTGATGAGATTGTTTTGCTGAAAGGGGTCCGCGATGTTGTCGTAGAGAAGCCAGCCCTCGTCGCGCAAGCGGACGTACGTGTGCCGAAGCGTACGAATGCCTCGCCACTCCTTCCCGCCCCATCGAAGAGCCTGATCCGCCGGAACAATATCCATGATGGGGACGGAGTCGTGTCGGGGTCCATCCTTCCCGCGAATCACAGCACTCAGGTCGAGTCCCTCCATTCCCTCCGCCTTCGGCACACCCGCGAGAGAAAGGAGCGTCGGCGCAAGGTCTGCCAGGCTGATGAGGGTGTCGGTCCGCTGCCGTTTCAAAACTGCCGGATAGCGGATGATGAGTGGGATGTTGATGCACTCTTCCCACGGTTGCTGCTTTTTGACCCGCCCGTGTGACCAGAGCATATCGCCGTGGTCTGAGCTGAAAACGACAATCGTGTTCTCGGCAAGCTCAAGCCCATCGAGCCACTGCATCAGTTGGCCGAGGTTGTTGTCGAGGGCGGTGATGTGGGCGTAATATCCCGCGATCTCGTTTCGCTTGGTGTTGCGGCAGTTCGGGCGAGGCTGAAGGCTCGCCGGATCGTACATATTCAGGTACTTCTGCGGCACGATGTGGTAAGGGGTGTGAGGCGGCCCCGACGACAGCATCAGGAAGAAAGGCTTGTCGCGATTCCTCCGCATGAAATCTACGGCGAGATTGGTCTGAATGTCCGGCTCGTAACCTTTCGCACGCACGAGCTGCGGGCTGTCGAGGTAATACTTGGTGCTGAAATACTGGTGATGGCACTCGTAAGCCGCCCAGTAATTATCGAATCCCTGCCGCCTCGGCCCGGGCGGAGTGAACTTCGAGCGAGGAATCCCGTCGAGATGCCATTTCCCGATGTAGCCCGTCCGGTAGCCCGCATCGCGGAGAACCTCGGCGATGGTCGTCTGCTTGGTTGACAGCGGCAGATCGTTGACGATAGTCCCGTTGGAGAGAGGGTATTTGCCGGTCAGAAGCACCGCGCGGTCAGGCGTGCACACGGGGCAGTTGGCGATGCAGTTGCTGAAATAAACGCCCTCGGAGGCGAGCCTGTCGAGGTTGGGCGTTTTGACCTGCTCGTTCCCGGAGCAGCCCATCGCATGGCGCCGCATCTGGTCAGGAAGTATCAGGAGAATGTTCGGGGGCTTATTTGCAGACATCCGGTTCCCTCCATGTCAGGTTGCATCGCCTTTATGCAAATTTTGCGGCTCCGTTCATCAATGAAAAATCATTGATTTTACCAAATCAACCTCTCGCCAGTGATTTTTGGCGCCGGCCTGCCCGGAGCCTCGGGAAGCTCAGGGGCCGGCATTAGACCCCTTCGCACCGGCGCAGAGCGCCTTTCCCTCACACAGGCAAGTGCGTCCGGATACTCTCATCGCTACTGAATATTTCACGAAAGGCTTCGTCCTCGACACAGCGAAGGAGGATCGCCCGCACAAGGTCCTCGAACTTGGCGTAATCCTCGATGGTTTTCGGGTCAGCCTTTCTGATGTCCTGACCGTGAGCCACCGCGCACCGGTAATCGCGGTACAGGCTCCGGAGCTTTTGCTCCGTCCACTGGGTAAGGTTGACCTTCGACGCCAAGGCCGCGAGCCGCGCGCAAAACTGCGCGGTTGACCTATATGGGTCAGTGTGGATCAAGGCTTCCATGGCGGCGCTAACAAACAACCACCTGAAATCAATGTAATACTCGTAAAAGGCGTAGTCAAATCGCCAGAGCGCGCGCTTCACACGCTGTGGAAATGAGTGCGGGTTATATTGGGGGAGAAGTTTTTTGATGGTCTGAGCATCCTGCTCGGTGAGATAGCGCCGCCCCGGGCTGCAAAAGGCGTATGCCTCTCGGCCCTGGACGGGGCCGGGCACGATCTGCTTGGCTGTCCCGTCTGGCCGGGCCCGGACACGCGCAGTGTACTCAAGTCCCACGGGGGTTGGCTGAACAAGGCGCGAAACACCGAGAGCCTTGTATATCCTACGGTCCGGATCCCAGTCGTCTTGATGCGGTTCCGGGGGGCTCTGCCGAACGAGAGACACGAGCTGCGCATACTGCCGAACCCGGCGCTGCGTGTCCAACTCACGCGGCTCGCAGGCATCCATGATGGCCTCGGACAAGGGGTGCTCCAGCCTGTGGAAAGCGACAGCGTCGTCAAGGGGAAGGCAATCCCTGAATGGCTTCTCGCTGGCACGGATGTCCGCCGGGCTGTCCATGTACCCGGACGACGTGATGACAAGCACATCCCAAACGCGCGTCACAACAAGCTCCTTTCTACCTGCGTCTGCCGGCGGTCGTGGTGGAGCGGATACGGCGGGCCCGCGCCGATTGGAGGCGCGCCATGCCTCGGCCTCCGGCGCGGCCCAGCAGACCGTTCACTCCGCAATCAGCTTGCCGAACCACTCGACGCTTTTGGCGGTGAGGGCGTCACCCCGGCATTCGAGGCTGCAAACGCCGTCGAACTCTTTCTCCTTCAGTAAGGCTACGCAGCCGCGGATGTTCTCCGCGTTGACCCCTTCGCCGATGAACACCTCGCTCGAGGCGATGCCGGTTGACCCGCCGCGGACCGCTGCTGCGAGGCTCTCGCTGACGTCTTTGATGTGGAGATGGTGAACCTTGTCCACGACGGTTCTCAGGAACTCCACGGGGTCATGCCCGCAGATGAAACTATTGCCGGTATCGAAATTGACTTTCAGAAGGGGATGGTCGTTCTGCTCTAAGATTTGCTTCAGCGTCACCGGGTCGTTGGTCAACTTCCCGTGCGGCTCGATGCAAACCACGATGTTGTGCCTCTCCGCGACCTCCAGCACGAGGTCGAGATGGTACTTGATTACACGCATCCACTCGTCGTTGTCGTAACGAATCGGAAACTTCTCGCTGTCGGTCGTGGCGATGGCGTCGCAGCCGATTTGGTCGGCGAAGAGGATAGCCTTGGTCATGTAATCAACGCAGTGGTAACTCCACATGGGATAGTGCGCGTCCAGACAGGAGCATGTCAGGTCGTGCTCCGCGAGGAGGTCCCGAAGCGCGAACGGGTCGGTGTCCAAACTCACCGCAGGCGAGAACCCCAGCCCCTCGATGAAATCGAATCCGAGAAGCGTGTTGAACTCGATCCACTTCACGCCCAGCTCCGCCGTGCGCTTCACACAGAACTCCAGCGGTCGGTTCTCCAACCGCCAGTTGTCGGTATTGATTCCCATCTTAATAGCCATCGTTTCTCCTCCCATTTCCGGTTATCCTGAATCTCAAAACGATTCAATAGCGGATAGCCTCAAAAGTCAAGTACACAATTGGGCGCCTGGAGGGTACAGTTGCGTTTGAGTCGTGGAATTTGACTCAGGTCTGCCGTCGAGAGGCCCAGCCTGCCGGCATCGCTCGCCACCCGCCGCTTCTACGGGTGTGGCCGTATTTCAGTGGCACAGTGAAATCAGGGGTTGAGCTTCGCAATGCAGAGGAGATCCGGGACGCAGAGACGCAAGTGGTGGCATGGGCATCCTGCCCATGATTCTCCACGGGCGGGACGCCCGTGCCACATCAAAGGGCTCTTCTTGTCGCCCTGAAAGGGCATAATAAAACAGCCCAGGGCAACGCCCTGGGGCACCAAACCCACGCAGTCGAGGAAGCCCTGAAGGGGCGAAATAGGCCGATCCCAAGACACAGCACCCTTCGGGCGCACGCCACGGAAACGCGGCCGCACCCGCTTCTACCGCATCCTTGAAAACCCGTGATGCCTGTGGTATATTTCGTCTTGAAGGGGCATTGGGTTCGATCTCAGAGAGGAATGGAAAATGAACGCCGTGCGGAGTGTCCCCATCGTGCTTGCTCTTCTGTTTCCTGTCACCAGCTCTGTAGCCGGTACAACGTGGTATGTTGATGCCTCGGTGGAAGAACCGGGCGATGGCACGAGCTGGGAAACCGCACTCAAAACCATCCAGGAAGGAATAGACGCGGCGTCCGACGGCGACACCGTCACGGTCGCGCCAGGCGCCTACCTCGAGAACATCAATTTCGCAGGGAAGAACATTACCCTGCGGAGCACCGATCCTCCGGACCCAGATATCGTCGGCGCTACCATAGTGGACGGCAACCAAGCCGGCTCCGTTGTAACGTTCGATGCAACTGAGACTGAAACCTGCATTCTATCTGGCTTCACGATTCGCAATGGTAAGAGCGATTATGGCGGCGGAATCTCGGTTGCGGAATGGTCGTGGCGCGGTTCCACGCATGCAACCGTGGAGAGCAACATCATCACGGGAAACTCAGCGGACCGCGAGGGAGGAGGGCTATTCAGGTGCGACGGCGTCATACAGGGCAACGTGATCACGGAAAACAGCGCCGCCAGCGGAGGGGGGCTGTCCAGGTGCGACGGCCTGATCCGCAAGAACGTCATCAAGAATAACTCAGCCACTTCTGAGGGCGCGGGCCTTGCGCTTTGCTCGGGCGTCATCGAAGGGAACAACATCAGCTACAACAAGGCGTTATCGAGCGCCTACGGCCGGACGTATGGAGGCGGCCTCGCTCGCTGCCAGGCGCTGATCCAGGACAACACGATAGCCCACAATGAGGCGAGCGAGGGCGGAGGGCTGTGCCGCTGCGCCCACACGATCCGGAATAACGTGATCACCGGAAACAATGCGGCCTGGCAGGGCGGTGCGGGGCTGGCTCACTGCGACGGCCTCATACAGAGCAACATTATCACCAATGACGGGTCCTACGGCGGCGGCCTGTGTGATTGCGATGGTAGAATTGAGAATAACAGGATCGGCCCCAATGGCCTGGCAGGACTCCTCGAGTGCGACGGGATCGTTCAGGGGAATTTCATTTTCGGCAGCTTCCCGGGCAAGTTGGACGGAGGTGGCCTGGCCTATTGTGACGGAATCATCCAGAACAACCTGATTGCCGACAATAAGCCCGGGATGCGATCCTGCGACGCTGCCATCCGGAACAATACTATAGTGGCCAACTGGGGCTGGAGCCCGAGTTCCCCCGGGGGTCTCGTCATGTGCACGGGGACCATAAGCAACTGCATAATCTGGGCAAATGACGGAGCCGACGGACGCCAATTAGACGATTGCAACGAGCCCACCTATTCCTGCATCCAGAACTGGACCGGAGGGGGCCAAGGGAACATTGCGCAGGATCCGCGATTCGTTGACCCGGACGGTCCCGACAATGATCCCACGACCTACGAAGACAACGATTATCGGCTCATGCCTGACTCTCCCTGCATAGATGCGGGCTATAACGCGTTCGATTTGACTGCGAGGGACATTTCCGGGATGCGCAGAATCATCTATGGCGGGAAGAGCCCGACGGTGGACATGGGGGCTTATGAGTATTACATCAATGAGGTGCACCCCGGCCCGGGGACAGGCGAGGCGACTCTGAGCTGGAGCTCGGTTCGGGGCAGCATGTATGTGATTCTGTACTCCGAGGATCTTTCGACCTGGGTTCTGGCCGATGGCGGCCTTGCCTCGTGGGGTGACAAGACGACATCGTGGACTGACGACGGCTCGAAGACGGGCGCTCCGCCATCGCTCGCACCCCGCCGCTTCTACCGCATCCTTGAGAATCCGGAGTGACTGCTGGTAGAATTCTACGGGGTATGAACGGCGCTGCTGTCATGGGGCGGAAATCCGCAATGGCCCGCTCGTTATTGTTCCTGTTCAGCAGTATGCTCTGCTTTTAGCTTCATAAGCTGCATCATCGGCGATGGAGGAGGCAATATCATGTTTGCCAGGACAGTTCTTACGGGGATAGTGTTCCTGTTGCTGTTGTCGAAACCCGCGCTCGGGACGGCCACTGATTGGTATGTTGACGGCTCTGTCGCCAGCTCGGGTGGCGGGCAAACGTGGGGCGCGGCCTTCAAAAGCATACAGGAAGGAATAGAGGCGGCATCCGATGGCGACAGCGTCACGGTCGCCCCAGGCGCCTACCTCGAGAACATCAATTTCGCAGGGAAGAACATTACCCTGCGGAGCACCGATCCTCCGGACCCAGATATCGTCGGCGCTACCATAGTGGACGGCAACCAAGCCGGCTCCGTTGTAACGTTCGATGCAACTGAGACTGAAACCTGCATTCTATCTGGCTTCACGATTCGCAATGGTAAGAGCGATTATGGCGGCGGAATCTCGGTTGCGGAATGGTCGTGGCGCGGTTCCACGCATGCAACCGTGGAGAGCAACATCATCACGGGAAACTCAGCGGACCGCGAGGGAGGAGGGCTGTTCAGGTGCGACGGTGTCATAGAGGGCAACGTGATCACGGAAAACAGCGCCGCCAGCGGAGGGGGGCTGTTCAGGTGCGACGGGGTGATCCGCAACAACGTCATCAAGGATAACTCAGCCACCTCTGGGGTCGGCGGGGGCTTTGCGCTTTGCTCGGGCGTCATTGAAGGGAACCTCATAACGAAGAATTCTGGGGGAGGCCTTGCTCGCTGCCCGGCGCTCATCCAGGACAACACGATAGCCCACAATCACGCCGCCGACGGCGGTGGGCTCTACGGCTGCGACCACACGATCCGGAATAACGTGATTACCGGAAACTCTGCCCCCTTGCACGGTGGTGGTCTGGCCGACTGCGGCGGCCTCATACAGAACAACATTATCACCGACAACCACGGCTTCTACGGCGGCGGCCTGTATGATTGCGATGGTAGAATTGAGAACAACACAATCGCCGGGAATTATGCAGGGGGCCTGTGGGAGTGTGACGGGATGGTTCAGGGCAACGTCATCCTGGCTAATGGCAGCGATAAGTCTGGCGGTGGCGGCCTTATCTATTGCGACGGCATCATCCAGAACAACCTGATCGCCGGGAATATGCCCGGGATGGGATTCTGCGCCGCTGTCATCCGCAACAATACTATAGTTGCCAACCGGGGCGGGTACTCCCGCTGGGCCCTCGACACGTGCACGGGGACCATAAGCAACTGCATAATCTGGGCAAACGCAGGCCCCGATGGACGACAAATAGACGATTGGAACGAGCCCACCTATTCCTGCATCCAGAACTGGACCGCAGGCGGCGAGGGAAACATCGCCCAGGATCCGCGATTCGTTGACCCGGACGGGGCCGATGACGACCCTGAGACGTACGAAGACAACGATTATCGCCTCATGCCTGACTCACCCTGCATAGATGCGGGCTATAACGCATTCGATTTGGCTGCGAGTGACATTTCCGGGATGCGCAGAATCATCTATGGCGGAAAAAGCCTCACCGTGGACATGGGGGCATATGAGTATTACATCAATGAGGTGCACCCCGGCCCGGGGACAGGCGAGGCGACTATGAGCTGGAGCTCGGTTCAGGGCAGCATCTATGTGATTTTGTACTCCGAGGATCTTTCGACCTGGATTCTGGCGGAGGGCGCTCTTTCCTCCTCGGGGGACAAGACGACATCGTGGACAGACGACGGCTCGAAGACGGGCATTCCGCCATCCCTCGCACCCCGCCGCTTCTACCGCATCCTTGAGAATCGCTAATGCGAGCCTGCTGCGGCAGGGGTGCACAAGTGCGGGGATCATGCAGAAAATCGTTCACGGGATAATTCTTCTGCGCTCTCGTGGCGCAGTCTTTGTGTCCGGGCCCACTCCGGGCAAACTTCGAATGAGGGCCTCAGGCCGACGCCTTAACGCCAACGGTACTGCCACCAGCATAAGCTGCCCACAACCAAGATCCGCGAGGACCGGGTGCATGGGTGCGGCCGTATTTGCGTGGCATAATTCGGATGAATCCTCTGGTCGAGAAGCCCGGCTGAAGCCGGCTCCCACGAGAGGAATCGCGTATCCGATACCACCGACTAAAGCCGGTGGCTAAGTTCGGCGCCCGCTGAAGGCAGGCGGAAAGGAAAGCGTGGCCTTCTCCGTTGTGCGATAGAGCGAAAGACTGGACATACCCGCCGCGTCAACGTGAGGCAACAGACGTTCAAAACCAGGCGTCGGAGCATGCCACGGAGACGCGGCCACACCCGGGTGCATCGCAGACTTGACCTTCAGCCGCCAGAACGGTAATATGCTGGAAAAAATCCTTGAGGCAGGAGCCGCCCGGCAGAAGCGACAACAGAAAAGGAAATGTTCAATGTCAAGTTTGGTGGAAGTGAATGAAGAGAATTTCGAGGCTGAAGTATTGAAATCGGAGGTTCCGGTGATGATTGATTTCCATGCGGAGTGGTGTTCTCCGTGCAAGATTCTCTCACCGATTGTAGAGGAAATCGCCAACGACTACGAAGGGAGGGCAATGGTCGCTCACGCTGATGTGGATCAGACGCCGAATCTGGCAAGGCAGTACCGAATCCTGAGCATTCCCACGGTCATGTTTTTCAAAAATGGCGAGCTGGTCGAGTCAAGTATCGGCGCAGTCCCAAAACAGAATCTCACGGCGATACTGGACAGGCTTATGTGACGCGCACGGCGCGATGCAGGACGGCGCGGCGCGGAAAAATGTCTTTCTGGGAATCAGTAACGAGTCCAGTAGAAAGGAGTCAGGTATGGGAGAGGCGACGGGAAATGATGAGAAATACCAGTTGATAATCGCTGGGGGAGGTCCGGCAGGGATTGTGGCGGGCATCTACGCGGCGAGAAAGGTTCTCAGGGCGCTCCTTGTCACGCCAGAGCTGGGCGGGCAGTTGCTGCTGAGCTCGGAGGTCGAGAACTATTTGGGTTACCCCTCGATTCGGGGGATGGAACTTGCCGGCAAGTTCGAGGAGCACTTGCGCGGGTATGATATCGAGATTTCTGCCGGAGAAGCGGTGCAAAAGATCGAGAGGGAAAATGGAAACTTCCGCGTGGCCACGGAGGCGGGGAAATCCTGGCTCACGGAGGCGGTTATTATTGCGACAGGGGCGAAGTGGCGGGCGATGAATGTCCCGGGCGAGCGGGACTTTGTGGGAAAGGGGGTCAGCTACTGCGCGACGTGCGATGGGCCGCTGTACCGCGGCAGAAGGGTCGCGGTAATCGGCGGGGGCAACTCGGGTCTCACTGCGGTTAGCGATCTCCTCCAAATAGCGGAGAAAGTGTACTTGATTGAGCTTCTTGAGACGCTGCAAGCGGACCCAGTACTGGTCGAGAGAGTCAAAACATCAGAGAAGTTGGAAATAATGCTCCACCACAAGGTTCAAGCGATCAACGGGTCGGAAGCCGGGGTGGAAAGTCTAACGGTCAAGGACCTTGACTCCAGCGAGACCCGGACAGTGAATTTGGAGGGTGTATTCGTCGAGATCGGCACGATCCCCAATTCCGACTTCGTGAAGGGGCTACTACGGATGAACCAGTACGGGGAGATAGTCACCGACTCCCGTGGAAGGACGAGCGTCCCTGGCATATTCGCCGCGGGGGACGTAACAACCACCCCGCAAAGGCAGCTAATCATAGCGGCGGGGCAGGGGGCAAACGCCATGTTGTGCGCCCACGATTACCTCCTTCAGCAACGGAAACGAAGCCAAAAATAGCGATCAGCGAGGGCGGAGCGATGAAAGAACGGCAGGGGCAACGTCTTTCTCCCGCTGCGAGTAAGCCGAAGCCTGCAACCTCGAAGTGCCTGGCGAGAAACAACCCCCGGCTCAGTAATCGGAGGGGCAAGCCCCAGAGCCTCACTTACGAATGACCATTCTGAGCAACACGAGAATAGCTATCAGGACGATGCTTCGGCGCCCGCTGCGGACCTTCTTGGTGCTTCAGGGGGTGATTTGGGCGGCGGCGATCATGGTCTTCCCGTCCGCGGTTGAGAAGGGGAGCATCCACAACGCCGTCCGCAACGCATCCGCATTCAAGACGGACCAGATCACAGTGCGGGCCTACGACAAACCGGGCAGCGGGAAGCTGACTGTCTCCGACGTGGCAGCAATTGACGCGGCCCTGACGGGGACAAAGCGCTCGGTAACACCGTTTCGCAACCGAAGCAGCGAAGCGCTCGCCGGGTCCCGAATTATGAAAACCACCCTCGTGGGCACCGACCAGAGCTCTCAGGCGACGCGGTCGTTCTACCCTTCCCGAGGCAGATACCTCACGGCACAGGACGTGAGCGAAAAACGCCGCGTTTGCGTGTTGGAGGCCCTCGCTGCGGAAAAGCTTTTCCCCAACAAATCGCCGCTCGGCGAGGAAGTCGTTGTTCGACGCGGAGAGAAGCTAATGACCCTGGAAGTCGTCGGCGTGATGGAGAAACGAGACCCTCAGCAGCTTACAACTGACGAGCACGGTTTTCGCACAGGGGGCTTGCCCGAGGCGAAGCTCGGGAGGTTTCGGGTGAAATGGTTGAGGGAAATGGTCAAGAAGGTCAGGTTCATGCTCGGAATACCGCTGGAGGACACGTCCTGGAAACGAACCGAAAATTGCGTCCATCTACCAATAAGCCTGCTGCCGCGAGAAGGCGATTCCATTGACTGGCTGGTCGTCAAAACGGACCCTCTGCAAGTCATGGAGTCTGCTCGCCTCATCCAGAACGCGCTCGTGGCGCGCAGCAAAGAGCCTATCCTCCTCTACAACATATTCCTCCCGATGCTCTTGAGCGACCAATTGAAGGTCAAGGAGGACCTGACCTTAGCTCTGTTCCTTTTGTGCCTTGCCATGGGGGGAATTGTGATTGCCAACATCATGCTGATGTCCGTCATGGAGAGGCATAGAGAGATCGCCATCCGAAGGGTTGAAGGCGCCAGCAAAAAGGACATCGTCTGGCAGTTTCTGACCGAAGGAATAGTATTGTGCGTGACCGGCGCCTTGCTCGGCATGCCACTCGGGCTGGGCTTGGCGTACATCGCCTCGCTTTTTGAACCGTATGCCATTTGCGGCGTCGGAATCCCCTTGGACAGTGCGTTGATCTCGCTGGGCTGCGCCGTGGTTCTGGGCACAGTGGCCGCGATTCTGCCAGCGAGAAGAGCCGCTACCCTCGACCCCGTGGTGACCCTACAGAACGAGTGAGGTTGAATCCCCACTTCGATGGCGGCGTCGCCACTGTGCCTGATTGAATCGCGTGAGATTTGCCTTTGAGTCTCAGGACCTTTGCGGCAACAGGAAGTCTCGGCGTTCTGGTGAGCCTGCTCGGGGCCAAGAAAAGCAAAAAGATAGCTTAACGCAAAGCCCGTGCCCGCCGGCGCCTGAGGAATTCCAACCCGCAGAGCAGCGATTCCGAAGGATCGTAACGGGACAGGCAAGGGAGCCCTATAGATGGGG
>CAZXGF010000003.1:0-160849 GCA_964640185.1 uncultured Verrucomicrobiota bacterium
ACGCCGCCTTTCCCGGTTTTCCCGCCCCCAGACAGCAAAGTTTCGGAATTGCTGCTCGTGACCAAAACACCTTGCGAGGGCTCCGCGACTATGATATTCTTCCACGAAGCACAACCGAGGGTGAAAGACACTTCAAGCAGAATTGTCACAATATGTCAGAAACGTCGGGGCTCGCGAGATTCGAGAAAAGCCTCCTATATTGTAACACACGCATTACT
The DNA here is from genome assembly GCA_964640185.1 of uncultured Verrucomicrobiota bacterium. Lineage (GTDB taxonomy): Bacteria > Auribacterota > JABMQX01 > JABMQX01 > JABMQX01 > CAZXGF01. The sequence goes on from CAZXGF010000003.1 coordinate 219, forward strand.
AAGGTATTATACTCGGCGCGCCCGTAGCTCAGTCTGGATAGAGCACAGGACTCCGGATCCTGGTGTCGTGGGTTCAAATCCCTCCGGGTGCGCCATTCCTAATCAGGTCCGGAAGCTGGGTTAAAAGGGTTGTTTTAGGTGCTGTTTTCATTTTCGTCCGACGTCTGCTCTTTTAATAAAGCATCTGCCGGTGTCCGAAATGGTTTGGTCGGCGGTGGCGGGGAAAAAGGATAGGCTTGCCCGGTGCGGGGTGTTGAAACCGCCAGCGGGTCGAGTTCTGCCTGGCAGGGGAGCGTCTGTCTTACGGCGAAGTCCTCTTCTCTTTCGCCTTTTTCGCCCTGGGTGAAAAGGAGATGTCCAGTACCTTGAACACGCTGGCTCCGAGAAGCAGCTCATCGTTCTTCCCAATGCTCTTTCCCCGAACCGAGCCTTTTATGACGACTCTCTTCTTGTTTTGGTAAAGGGTCGTGCCGTTCTTGCTGGCGAGGTCCCTATAAATGTAGCGTCCGCGTGTGAACTCAATGACGCCGTGCCGCCAGGACACCATCGGGTCCTTCAGAACTATGCTGTTCGATGGCGCGCGGCCGATTTCCACAACCTTCCCGTCGCACTTCAGAACAGCTCCTTTTCCCTCACCTTGAATTACCTTCAGCTTTATCACGATGTCTCCTTGACCGTCTGAAGCGGCATCTCGCCGAATGGGATCTCCCCATGTTTCTCGACTTAGAAATGCACGATGACCGAGGCGAATGCCAGATGTTCGACCGTATCGGCGTCCGTTGATTCCACGTTGGCGAAAACGCTTTCCAGGACGTCGTTGCCGAACCTCGCCTGGTACGCCACATCGAAAATCACGTTCCCAATCGAAATTCCTGTGCCCAGACTTGCTCCATAAATATCGTCCGGCTGACCCACCCCCGGCTGCTGCTCGAGGAAAATCCCCGCACGCAGCGGTATGACCGTTTTCTTGAGAATGAAGAGATACTCGGCGCCGAGCCTCACCGCCCATGTATCCGTGACGGGGTCGAGCTTTCCATCGTCTGCCCTTGTGTCGTGATTGATGGGATTGACTTGCGTGCCATCCTCCTTTCGGAAAACGAATCCCGACCAGTTCGTCCAGCTCAGGTCACCGGCGACGCTGAAAGCATCGGAGAATCTGTACGCCGCTCCAAGCCCCAGGGTCAGCGGGAAATCGTATTCCACATCGCTCTCAACCGGCTCAATCCCCTCGTAAGGACTGCGGGAGAATGTCACCTTATTGTCTTGGTCAACGCTCTTGGTCGGTTTCGCTTCGAGCGTTACCGTCTCCTTCATATCCAGGGTATAAGGGAGGTCGGCGGTGAATCCGAGTGCGAGCTTGCCCGTGACATTCCATAGCCCGCCGACGGTCAGATTCGCGCCCTTCACGTCGGAAAACTCCTTCGACTCCGATTGTTTGCCTTCGGAGAAAATCCACGCCGACTCCGGCTGGCGTGCCGCCGGCGATCCGAGAAGCTTGAGCCCGATGTCGGTTCTCTGCTGCCAGCGGACGTCCGTTCTCTCGCTGAAAGTGTTGCTCTCCGTGAGGCGGTTTCTGTAAAGATTCACCGCCGCCCCGAATGACAGCCTCGGCGTGATTTGAACGGCGAGAGCGGGTGTAATCGCATATATGCTTCCGTCCTGAGCAAAATCAATTTCCGAAGTCGTCTCGGAACTGGACACTGTCTCCAGGGAAAGCCCGCCCGGGAGGTTTTCGGAGGTCACGTCTCTGGAATGACCGACATAGGCGAAATCGAGCTTGCGGTCGAAACTGTAAACCTGCTGGTAGTTCAGTGACACAACGAAGTTCGTGTTGAACACCCTGAAGGGAAGAACTCCGCTCAGGTAGTTGATGTCGGTGGAGCCCATATCGCCTGGGGCGACGCTGAGCCCGGGGTCCGTAGAGGAAAAGTCCTCGCTTCGGGAGAGGTACGACATCACGCCCGAAATCTCAGGTCTTTCGAGTTGAATCAACCCGGCGGGGTTCCACGATGCGGCGGTGGCATCGTCCGCAATCCCGGTAAAAGCGCTCATTCCCAACGCCCTCGCCCCCGAGCCTACTGGACGAGGGGCGGAAGAGATGGACACCGGCGTCACCACAACCTCCTTGAGTCTTTCGGCGTCCGATTGCTGGGCTTCAGCGCTGCCCGGCAGCCACGCCAGCGGCGTGGTCACCGCCGCAACGGCGGCGATTCCCCCCGCCAGAACTATTTCCTTTTTCGGCAGTAGTCTTGCCATCATGGTGCAGCCTTCTTATCCTTTCGCAGCCCCTCACGCCGGACAGCCGCAGGCGTGGGTTTTGCGCTCCTCCTCATTTTGTAATGACCGGGTCGTTGACCTCGATGCGCGGAAGACCGCTTTTAACGGAGAAGGCGGCGAAGCACGTTTGTGCCTGGACCGTCTGCGTCCTTGCCTCGAGAGGTCGCCCGTTCACCTTGACCGTTGTCAATGCTCCGGAGCCGGTTTCCCCTTCTTCCTTGAGAATCAGGTACTTCATCCCAGTCCGTATTCCCTGCTCCAAGCCGTTGTCTATGAAAACGCCGCTTTTCGTTACGCCTGTCACTCTTCCTCTCACCAGAGGGAAACGCTGTCTGAACTTGAGAGCCAATCCTTCCGCGAGCCACCGCAGATGCTGTCGGCTCTTCCCCTCCTCACTATAGACATCCGCGAAAGCGGCAATCTCGGACGTTTCGGTGTCCACCAGCCACAGGTCTATGGCGATGGAGCGCTCATACTCGATGGTCTTGCCGTAGAGCATCCCTTCAGCGGTTTTGATGTGGCCGATGCGGACGGCTATCGCGGGGTCCGCCAGCTCCGAGCTTCCGATTTTCAGCTCCGTCAATAATCTGCTGAAAACCGCTTCGCTCCTCTCGACAAAGTTGAATCGTTTCCCCTGCACGAAAGAGCCGACGAGGAGGTCGTAGATTTGGTCCGTGGCGGGGCCCGGAATGCCCTTCTCCTCGAGAGGGAGCAATGCCAACGTCAGCCTCGCCGCCTCCTGGAGCGGCTCCTGCACTTCCCTTATTATGCGGAAGCTCTTCTCCGCCCTGTTGCCCGCCTTGTCAACGGCAACCACGGTGAAACGGTTCACGCCAACCGCGAGGTCCGCCCGGAAGGATCTGTCGTAGCGAAGAACCGTTCGCCCACCCAGCACATCCTCCCCGTTGACGGAGAGCGAAACAAGCCTGCCATTGTCGCTTGCTTGCACATCGAAGATGAACTTATCGTCATAGATGATGCGGCCATCGGCGACGTTTCGGATGGAGATGACCGGGGGCTTCCGGTCGCCGCCAGCTCTCGCCTCCGCCACACTCAGGCCGATTCCGCCGGAATCAACCACTGACCTCGAGTTGCGCATTGCCAAAAGGACCGGACCGGAACGTGCGATTGCGGATTCCGGCTTGCGGATTGCGGATTGCGACGCCGCTGGGCCCATTCCGAAATCCGAAATCCCAAATCCCAAATCGGAAGTCCCAAGTCGGACACCTTGGCGCCCTTGGCGTCTTGGCGAGACAAAATGGAAAAAGGGGAGGCCTCTCGCAAAGGCGCAAAGACGCAAAGACAGAATTGCCGGAGGAGCTGTTCGAGACTTTTCCGCCCAGTCATCACGGCATCCTAAATCCGCAATCCGCAATCCGCAATCCGAAGTCCCAAGTCGGACACCTTGGCGCCCTTGGCGTCTTGGCGAGACAAAATGGAAAAAGGGGAGGCCTCTCGCAAAGGCGCAAAGACGCAAAGACAGAATTGCCGGAGGAGCTGTTCGAGACTTTTCCGCCCAGTCATCACGGCATCCTAAATCCGCAATCCGCAATCCGCAATCCGAAGTCCCAAGTCGGACACCTTGGCGCCCTTGGCGTCTTGGCGAGACAAAATGGAAAAAGGGGAGGCTTCTCGCAAAGGCGCAAAGACGCAAAGACAGAATTGCCGGAGGAGCTGTTCGAGACTTTTCCGCCCAGTCATCACGGCATCCTAAATCCGCAATCCGCAATCCGCAATCCGAAGTCCCAAGTCGGACACCTTGGCGCCCTTGGCGTCTTGGCGAGACAAAATGGAAAAAGGGGAGGCTTCTCGCAAAGGCGCAAAGACGCAAAGAGGGAATTGGCGGGGGAGTTCTTCGAGACCCTTCTGCCCAGTCATCGCGGCATCCCAAATCCGCAATCTGCAATCCGCAATCCGAAATCGAAAGTCCCGTCCCGGCTGGCTGGAGCATATCTGCGGAGACGGCGACTTCGGCGGCTGTCGTATTGCCGGCGATGTCTGTAACTTCAACCTTGATCGTATGTCCCAGCGCCGCCTCGAGGCTGAATGGCGCCTCGGTCGAGGGTAGTTTTATTGCCTGACGGCGACCCGCGACTGTCAGCTCCGCGACTCCGACGTTGTCTATGGCGACGCCGCTGATGGTGACGGTGTCTCGGCTTTTCCTCACGGCATTCTCAATAGCGACCGCCGGATATTGCATATCAACGTTAAGAAGCAATTCTTTCTGCGAGGTCTTGCCGACCAAGTCAACGGCTTTGACCATAACCTTGTTGGCTCCCGGCTTGAGCCGGACCTCTTTGGAGAACGATGCTTTCTGTTCCGCCAGCTCTACGAAAAGCCGCTCGCCGTTGACCAAAATCGAAGACACGTAGTTCTTCGATTCCGCGACACCCGTCAAGTTCATTCTGCGCGAGTTGAGGTAGGGCTTGCTCGGGGCTTTCAGCGTCAGAGTGGGCGGCTCGTCCTGCGCGGGCTTCTGACGAAGGAGCTCTCTTCTCACGAAGTTCAGATACGCCTTAGCCTTCGCAGAAGGCGTTTGATTGAGAGAGAGCAGCAGTTCCTGCTCCGCCTCCGCGAAACGTTTCGTGCGGTAATATGCCACACCAAGCTCCCGATGCGGAAAATAATCGTCTATGAAGTGCATCCCGTAGGTTCTGACACGACGGGCATCATTGGGGCGAGGGACTATCGCTCCTTTCCTTTTCCCTAACGCCGTCTCAAAGTCCTCGGCGGCTTCCTCCGTTTGCTCCTCTGAAGCCCGGGACAGACCCCTCTCGTAAAACCTCCACCAGTTGGGCCGCCAGGTATAAACGCACCCTCCCACAGCCGCGACGAGAATCGCCGCGATGCCCGCGAGAAGTTTGGCTTTCACCGGCGTCCCCCGTTTCATTACGTGTCCCTTTCAACTATCTCAATAACCTTATCCTCGTCAGCGACGCTTTCTTCTCCCTCGCTGATTTCCGCGACAGCGGAGTCGGCACTGACCCGCTTGACGGTCAGCTTGCCCGCGTCGCTCTCCCGATAGACCGTTTTTCCCCCAACTCGCTCGGCTCGCCTTTTAACGATTTTCATTTCCGTTCCCGCGGCCAGTCCCTGGCTCGAGCCGATGCTCAAAGCCGCCTCGTTTCCCTTGAGACCTACGATCGTTGCTTTCAGAGGATAAGTTTGCCTGATCTTTTGCGTCATCCCTTTTGCCAGCCGCCCGGCGAACTCAGTGATACGTTCTCCCGGCCGCTGCGTTTCCGAAAACCACACGCTTAGTTCCGTGGTCTCGGTTTCGGCGAGGCGAATGTTCACGCCAAGGAGTCCTTCTTCGGTTCTCAGCGTTCCAGCGGCGATAAGCCCCGCGGGGACAATCTTCCCCAACACCATGGCCGCCTCGGGGGCAGCCAGGCTCGATGTGCCCAGCTTGAGCTCTGCCAGCAGCTTCTCCATAACGTCTCTTTCGACGATGGACACGCGTCGCCTCTCGTGCATTGCCCGCGCGAAATTGAACATAAGCATCTCGTACTCCCCCGCCCTGGAGAACGCTACCCCGGCTTTCTTCAGGTCCAGGATGGAAAGCGCCGTCGGTCTCGAATCCCAGGTCTCTTCCGACGCTCTCGGCGGCGGTGCTTGCTTCGCCTTTTCTATCAGGTCGTCAACAAGGGCGTTGATTCTCTTCTGTTCGTCGGCATCGGCTCTTTTGGCGATCTCCGATTGCAGAAATAGCGAAACAGTATCCTTCGGATTCCTCTCCGTGGCTTTCGCTATGGCCTTCTGAGCTTCCTCATACTCCCCCTTCTTCATGAGAACGTAACCCAGAGCCGAATACGCCGTAGCGAGCTGGAATGGGAATATCGGCTTACGCGCCAGCGCTTTTTCGTACGCCTCGATGGCTTCATCGAGCTGGTTTCGCACCAGGTAAATATCGCCGATGGTCACGTGTAGGAGTGTGTGATCTCCGCCGCTCTCAACGGCTTTCTTGAATAGTCCCAGAGCTTTGCCCTGTTCGTTTCTTGCGTAAGCGACGCGAGCCAGTCCCTCTTCATCGGCTGTGGTGGTGTCTCCGAAGGACTCGGCTATCTTGTCGAATTCGGACTTCGCCTCCGCCAGCCTTCTCATCCCAACGTACGAAAGCCCCAGCCCGTACATGTTTTTCACGTCGGAGGGGTCTTTCCTGGATAACTTTGCGAAGAGCTTCGCAGCCCTCGAGAATTCGCTTTGCCCCAGGTACTTCACCGCGTCGGATGCCTGCGACCTCGGCGGGCTGAGAACCAGCACCGCAAGGACTGCCAGCCCTGCCGCCGCGAACGCTCCCGCGGCGCTCGTCAGGAACCGCCGTTGTCGCTGCAACCGCCGCTCGATCTTTCCCACTTCCGTAAGAACTTCTTCCGCCGTACGATACCTCTTATCGGCATCCTCGAGGCATCTCATCACCATGTCGGCAATCTGGGAAGCCCGCACCCTCTGCAACGGATTGAGGCTCTTGCCCAGGACTGACTGAAGCCGCTCACGCGGAGAGGTGACGTCTCGGGGCAGCGTGTTGGTGAGCATCTCGAACAACGTTACGCCCGCCGAATAGATGTCGGTGCGAGCGTCCGTCGGCTCTCCCTTCCTCTGCTCGGGGGACACGTAGCTCGGCGTCCCGCCCGGGCTTTGTCCTACCGCTGTCAGGCTGTCCTCCCCGTAGATAGACCTCGCCAGCCCGAAATCCAGGAGCTTTGCCGAGCCTCCATGGTCTATGAGGACATTGCTGGGCTTGACGTCGCGGTGGATGATGCCGCACTTGTGTGCGTGGTCCAGAGCCTCCAGAATCTGTTTGAAAATCGTCAGCGAGCGTTTCACCGGCAGAGGACTGGACGATTCAATGATTTCGCCAAGAGAAGCCCCCTCCACGTAATCCATCACATAAAAACATTTCCCTCTCTCCTCGCCGTAGTCGAAGACCCGGGCGATGTTCGGGTGTTGAAGCCTCGCAGCGGAACGCGCTTCCCTCTTGAAAAGCTCGAGGAACTGGGGCCTGTGAGATAGCTTTTCGCTGATGATCTTGATAGCTACGAGCTTGCGAAGCTCAGTATGTTCAGCGAGATAGATGCTCCCCATCCCCCCTTTCCCCAACAGCTTCACTAAGCGGTACTTACCCAAAATCAGATAGTCGAGCTCCCGCGGAATCTCCCGCCCTTTGGTTTCCTCGACGGAGTCTGTGTCGGCGCAGTCGCCGTTCAAAACATCGGTCGGAGAAGGGGAGTATTCTGTCTGCCACTCCTCCGAGGAGCTGTCGTCTGTGTCGGGTTCACGTGATTTCATAGCCCGGTCCTCAACCTCTTGCGTTGGTGGTCGTTCTGCTTAACAGTTTGAAGATAGCACACTAATGTGCATCCTGCCACCTCTATCCGGCGCCTCAATGGACGCTGTCGCCTTTTCTACGGTTCGCACAGGGCGCCGTTCAAGCGGCCGGTTACTTCACAATTTATGTGCCAACTTTTTTGCGGGGAGGGATACGCTCTCTCTCTGCCACAACTTCCATCATAGACGCAACATGCGCGATTCAAGCCTCGTTGTGCCAGCTCTTCTGCCGAAGTGCGCGGGCGGGCGAAGCGAGGCTCGCTATATCCATTTGGAATAATTTCTTGACTTGCTGCGATGAAGCCGGTATGAATCTTGCTCATCAGAGCGCGGCTGCATTATGACCCGCAGCCCGGAGCACCGGCTTACGGAGGTACAACATGCCCTGGCTTGTATATAACGACAGACAAGGCCAACTGATAACTTATCGAGTAGAGAAGCCTCAGACCATCATCGGCAGGAAGTCCGGCGTCTGCGATGTCGTCTTGAGGGACGGCAGCGTCTCGCGAGAGCACGCCGAGCTCAGGATGGAAAAGAATAAGTGCATAATCTGCGATAAGGGCAGCCTCAACCATACCTATGTCAGCGGCAAGGAAGTCCAGCGTAGCCCCCTCAAGCACAACGACATTATCAATATCGGCAACTACGCCCTGAGATTCGTCGCGAAGCTTCCTCGGCACAGTAGCCCCATTTTGGCAGGAGAGGAAGAGATAACACTCCCACGGGGGTGGCAGAGCGTTGAAAGGATGGGCGGCGGAGAGGTCTCGTTCGCCGCCGAGGCCAGCACTCCGGTTACAAAGCAGGATACGGCTTCCACGTTGCTCCGGAAGCTCGAACTTCTTCTCGAAATCGGCGACCTCACAGCCGGGGTTTATTCCATTGATGGCATAATGGGAAAGGTGTCCGCGAAACTTTTCGAGGCCTTGCCCGCGGAGAGATGCTTTCTGCTTCTCAGGGGCGCGCGAGGGCAACCGATGAAGCTTCGGTGCTCCTACCAAAAGGATAGACGCCGTCCCGCCCCGGAAGTGCCTTTCAGCAGAAAAGTTCTGGAGACAGTCGTCCGCGAAAGAAAAGCCATCCTCACGAATAACGCCTTGCAGGACATTCGCTTCGGGGGAAGCGAGAGCGTTAGAAGCCAGAACATCCTCTCCATGGTCTCCGTGCCGCTGGTGGTGAGGGGGGACGTCGTCGGAATCCTACACCTCGATAATCTCACAAAGGAGCGCGCCTTTTCCCGCAACGACCTACGCCTGGTGCAAACGATAGCCTGTCACCTCGGGGGCGTTCTTGCCGGCGCCGTCGCTTATTCTCACCTCAAGACGGACCACGACAATCTCAGCCAGCAGGTCGAGAACCGATACCGCTTCGTCGGGTCGAGCGACGTCGTGCAAAAAGCCCTTGCTCGGGCTAAGAGGTTTGCCCTTTCAGACGCGCCGATCCTTCTCACAGGCGAGACCGGAACTGGCAAGGAAATCCTCGCCAGAAGCGTCCACCTCTGGAGCAACCGACACGATAAGCCTTTCGTCGCCGTGGATTGTGGGCTTTTCACAAAAGAGCTCATCAACTCCGAGCTTTTCGGTTACGAGAAAGGCGCCTTCACCGGAGCTAACGCCCGCAAGATTGGGAAGCTCGAAGGCGGAAATGGAGGCACGATTTTCTTCGATGAGATCGCCAACCTCGACCTCGAAATCCAGTCCAATCTCCTGAGGGTGCTCCAGGAGTACGAGTTTCAGAGGATCGGCGGAAACGTCAACATAAAAGTGGACGTTCGCATCATAACCGCCACAAACACCGACCTTTTTGAAGCCGTCGAAAAGGGGACCTTTCGCAGAGACCTCCTCAATCGCCTCAACGTCTGCGAGGTCTATGTTCCTCCACTCAGGGAAAGGAAGGAGGATATACCGGAGTTGGTGGAGTTCTTCATTGAGCGGCACAGGTCAGAATCCTTGAGCGATAATATCACCCTCGAACCGGGCCTCGTGGAGGTGCTGAGGGGATTTGATTGGCCGGGCAATGTCCGCCAGCTCGAAAACGCCGTACGCCGTCTAATAATCTCATCTGACGATGGCGTTCTGAGAAAGCCCGACCTCCCCGCTGCCCTGAAGGGGGGAAGTCCCCTCGATGTTTTCGAGGGAGGCGACTATCACGCCCTCATCAAGAACTTTAAGAGACAGCTTATTCGGAAAATGCTCGCTGAATCGGCGAACAAGCAGACGGACGCAGCCAAGAAGCTCGGCATACAACAATCCTATCTCTCCAAGATAATGAAGAGTTTGAACTTGAGATAGAAAGGGAGGCTTGCCCGAGCTCGCGAGTTGATGCCATGCAAGAAGCTTTACTCGTTGCCACATCAGGGCTCCCACCCGGCCGGAAGTTTCGGGTCGGGCGTCGCGCTTGCGTCGGCAGAGCCCCGGGAAACGACATCCTTCTGCCCAGTCCACACGTCTCTCGCCGACACGCCGTCATTGAGAAGCGAGGAGAACAGTTTGCTCTCACCGACCTCGGCAGCCGCAATGGAACGAGGGTCAACGGGCAACTTGTCAACTCACGCCTCCTTCGTCACGGCGACCGCATCTCCCTGGAGGAGTTCGGCTTCGATTTCCTCCTCGAAGAGTCTCCGAGGCCCGACAAGCCGTGCTCGACAAGAATTGTTCACCTCCCCGATTCCGAACACTCCGTCGCCGCCGAAATTGACGTCTCGCCAACCATCCCGCGATTGTTTGAAGGGGCCGGCGCCAGCGAGCAGCTCGAAGCTTTTCGCAGGACGTACCGGATTCTGGTCAAAGCCGGCGAAGCTTTCGGTTTGGAGCGAGACCTCTCCTCTCTCTTCGGGAAGATTCTCGATTACGTCTTTGAGGTGGTTCCCGCGCACCGAGGCGTCATCTTCCTCAGCGACGAGCACTCGGCGGATTTTCATCCCGTGGCGGAGAAGGTGAGGGACTCGCTCCCTGACAAGAAAATAGAAGTCAGCCGTACTCTCCTTCAAAAGGTGGCTGACGGTAAAAAGGCGATTCTGACCACCAATGCCGTCACCGACCTCCGTTTCCGTTCGAGCCAGAGCATTCCGCTGCACGATATCCGGTCTGCGATGTGCTCACCGATGCTCCACGACGGGGAACTTGTGGGAATTGTCTATCTGGATACCGTCGGCATCGTCGAGAGGTTCGACGAGCGGGGATTGCAGCTTCTGGCGGCTATCTCAGGCCCCGCCGCAATTGCCGTCGAGAACGCCCGCTACCTCGCAGAGCTTGAACTGAAGTCCCGCCAGCTCGAGAAGTCCTACTACGACACACTCAAGGTCGTCGTTAGCTCTCTCGAGGTGCGAGACTACTACACAATCGGGCACGGTCGCCGTGTAGCCCTTTTCGCCCGAATAATCGCCGAAGAGATGGGCTGGACCGAAGAGCAGTTGAAGCTCGTCGAAATGGGCGCACTAATCCACGACCTCGGCAAAATCGGCATCGAGGACGCTATCCTCCGAAAAGAGAAGAAACTCACCGACGCGGAAATGGAACAGATGCAGCTTCATCCCGAGATCGGAGCACGCATTGTCAGTGACGTGGATTTTCTCAAGCCCCTTGTTCCCTTTCTCCTCTACCATCAGGAGCATTACGATGGGACAGGCTATCCCTATGGTTTGAAAGGAGAGGAGATTCCCGGCGAGGGAAGGCTGCTGGCGGTCGCCGATGCGTTCGACGCCATGACCTCTGACCGCCCTTACCGCAAGGCCATGGCCGCTGAGCAAGCCCTACGCATCATCACGGAGGAAAGCGGTCGGCAGTTCGACCCGAGGGGCGTCGAGGCTTTCCTCCGCGCCTGGAACAAAGGAAGAATAACTGAAGCCATGCTCTCCTCGGCGGAGGAGGTCAAGACCGTCGAGTGTCCGTACTGCTCCTCCAAAATCGAAATCCACCCCGATTCCAGCGACAACTACCCCCTCCGTTGTACCCAATGCCACCGAAGAGCCAGGCTATAGCAGCGGCGGTGAGGCGTACCTGTTGAGCATGGCGCGCGTCTTCAAACGACAGATAAATCGCGATCCCGTCGTCGGACATGCTAAGATCGTGTGCCAGGGGATCGGCCGAGCTCTGCTCGAGTTCGTGGAAGTAGAATGGCTCAACCCGTCCGCTGAAATGGAGTTGATCGAGCCGGTCACGTCCCGCAACGACCGCCGCATCTTCCGCCTCGACGAAAAAGTCGCCCGCTGCAAGAACGCCCGGTGGCTAAAAGACTGAGGAATGAACAAGGTGATCGGTTGTTCTCGCACGAGAGGGGAACTGAAACGATCCGTTGTATTCCGTGCTATGATGATGAGGGCCGCCGGATAAGAAAAGGTCTCTTAGACGAGAAGGCTCTATGGAAAAAGTAGAAAAAGATGAAGCGCGCGAATACCGTATATCAACGGAAGCCATCGTGGACGCTTATGGCCCCGAATAACAGGCTATGGGGTGGTATTATTACCTTGATGACAAGATTCAGTTCCCATTCCAAGCGCGCTGCATTAAGACGAAACGCATTTCGCCTTTGAAACCAGGCGAGGTGGTAAAAGTCACCCGAATGGCTCCCGAAGAGGAGTGCCTGCGGGAGATGTTCATTGAAATCGAGTGGCACGGCCGTACTCTTGGAGCACCGCTGGCACAGTTGGAGGGCGTGAATGCTGACGAAGGTACCCGGGGAGCGATAGCAGATTGGCATTACTGGGTAGCACGGGGTCATGAATTTTGAGCCACAGTGCTTCGTGTAGCGGGGGGGAGGCGTTTACGAGCTTAGCGGCAATAACCCGAAACGTGAGGTGGTGAGGAGGTAGCCGATGATTAGATTGCGACCTGCTGGACAAGGCAAGAAGACTCCTGTCGGCGTTGCCTGGTATAGACCAGAGCAGTGGCAACGGCTGCGCGAAATCTCCATTGACAAGGACGTGCTTGAAGAAACGCACGCGGAGTGGGTACAAAACGCCGAAAGGGCTGTGCAAGAGCTCCGACGACAAGGGATGAAACCTGTAGAAGTTGATGTGGATGTTGAGGAGTTGCTGAAGTGGTGCGCAAGCCAACACATTGCGGTGAACGGTGAAGCTCGTTCAACCTACGTGGCAGCAAAGCTGGAGCGCGTATTCGACGAGAAGCATGACAGCGGGAACTGACGACTGTTCCCGCAACAAGGCAGCGAACCCGGCGCTCCTGCCGACTGCATTCGGGGCGGGTATGCGGCCGTCATAAGCCAGACTGAGTCGTAATCGTCCAGCTTGTTGTTGCAGAAGCAGCGGCGGCGCGGGTTGGTCGTCGGGGTAATTCGGGCAGCGGCAGAGGCCGCCCAGCCTCTCTCGAAAAAGGACACTCTCAGAGACAGCAGAGGAAATCTCGGAAGTCATGCTTCAGCCCGGCCGCCAATTGTGACGAAAAAGAGTTCTTTCCTCCAAGCTTCTTCGCCAACGCCGACCAGCTTTTCCCCATTCGGGCAAGAGAAGAAAAAGTCGCTGCGGCGAGCACGGTGCTGCCTGTTTTGCCACTCGCTCTACTCGGACTGTACCCTGTAATATCGCTTGCTGATGCCTGTGATGATCTCGGCGGTCCAGGTTGTTTGGGTGATGGGCCAACTGCCGCCGGGGTTCTGCCACGTGTCCCCGACAAGGTCGTTGGTCCACTGCACGACGTACTCCCCATTGCCGAAAGAATCCCAGGTCAACGACACGCCGTTCCCGACTCTCTCGATGACAGGCGTCGGCAGGGGCAACCCCCCAGTCCTCCACCGGTTCACCATGGCGTTGATCCAGGAGTAATAAGAACGCTGGGGCTTGCCGGTGTGGGATTGACTGAAGGTATCCGTGCCTCCGCAGAAAATGACGGCGGTGCGTTGATTGAGCCACGTTTCGGGGTGATCGTCCTCGCCTGCGTTCCTGCCCAGTTCCTCGGGATCGGTCGTGTCAAGGGTCTCGTCGGGAAAGCCTCCCACCGGAAACCAGGTGTACTGCGAGTCGAGCACGGGGTCATTCCCCGTCCAGGCGATGGCATTGTGCCAGTCAAAGGCGCACACGTTCGTGAGGGGATAGTCCTCAAACGTGTCCGTGCCGGTGGGGTCGTACTCATGCACCCAATCCCTTCGAAGCCACCTCGCAAATTCGCGGCAGTTCTGCGCCTGTGCATCGGACAGATAGCACATTGGGGGAGCCTGCATGGCGATGAACAGCAGGTCGGGATGCTCGACGAAGATGTTCAGCATCCCTCTGTACGCGACCTTCAACTGAGCCAGAGAGGAATCGGACCCCGACCAGTCGCCATGACTCCAATGCGTCTCTGTGTAACCATCGTCCACGGAGTCACCGGAGTCAAGGTACACGAAGTTGTTGACGCCGTTGTCGGAGTACGGCGTCCCTGCGGTGACGCTGTCCCCCGCATCGTAAACCGTATCGTAGTCCGAGACGGCCGAACCCGGATAGCAGGGTTTGAACATGATGATGTCCATCCTCTCAGCCCGAAATTCGTACCACGTCAGCATGAAGCTGTTGGCAGGAATTTCCTGGGTCGGAGTAACACCGGGGCCGTCGTAGCGGTAGTACTTCTCGCCGATCTTCACACCCAATTCCCTCTGGAAACGCTTGTACCAGTGGCGGTAGTCCGTATGGTTGTTCTCGTAAACGTACTGGTCACTGATCCGCGAGTGGACGGTGTACCCGATGTTTTGCAGCGCCGTGCGCAGACCATCGTTCAGCAAATTGCCTCCACAGGAGTGGTGGAAGAAGTTGAAAACGAGGTCGCCGACATTGTCCGGCGTGCTGAAATCGTATTCGTCAAATTCAGCGCGCAGAGACGGCGCGACAGTTACCAGGAAAGCAAACGCTATCAGCACGCATATCATGTGGTAAGGGGTCCGGCTGTATTCGCCGCGCCGAACCGTAACGCCGCCCCGCAGGGCGGGGCTCTCCCGAGGGTGACTCGCCCTCGGAGACGGGGACAGGATGCCCCCCATCCAGCCACCAAGATGCCAGCGGTACACCCCTTGGCGCTCATCCTTTGTCATTTGGTCCTCCTGCCTGTGTGCCATGCCCGAACGCTCGTAGCCTTCCTGTCTGGATATCTCAACCAGCAACAGTCCAGACATCTCTCAACCGGCTTACCTCAGCTTCCACGGCTTGCGGTACTCGTAGTGGAGGAGCTTGTTGGCTCCTTCGTTATTCGTGATTCGCTCGTGCTTCCAATCCCACTCGATACGAGACCGGGTAGCTAACGCAATGTTCCCGAGAAGGCTGAAAGTCGTCGAGCGATGCCCTGTCTCGATGTCCGCGTTACACCGCTTACGGGACCTCATGCAATCGAGGAAGTTCCTCATGTGCGCGACCGTCGGGTCGCCCTGGCTCGATTTCCCCGCCACCGGTTTCATGCGTGGCTTACTGTCCTCGAATTGCCCGCCCCGCTCGGGGATGATTTTGAATGCGCTGCTGCCGGTGTAGAGCGTGCCCTGCGTGCCGCGAAGCTCGGTCTCTCCGTAAGCCAGAGCCGGGTTGCCGCTGGCTTCATACTGCCCGAAAAGCATCAGCATCCCCGAGGAGAACTCGTAGGTGACCTCCAGCGTATCCGGGATAGTTCGAGAATCCTTCACGGCGAATTTTCCGCCGTGCGCCGAAAGCGATGAAGGAGCAATTTCGCCAACCATCCACCGCATAGCGTCGAAATAGTGCACGCCCCAGTTGCCAAGCTGCGACGAGTAGAGATGCCACCACCGGAACTTGTACGGGTGAATGTTCTTGTTGAAAGGTCTCTTCGGGCGAGGCCCGAGCCACATATCCCAGTCCAGCCCCTTCGGCGGTTCCGAATCGGCTGCGACGCCCATGCCGTTCGGGTACATGTTGCTGAGGCGGTACGCCCTCGCGACGGTAACTTTGCCTATCTTCCCACCGCGAACCATCTCCACCAGTTCCTTGTAAAGCTCCGAGGAACGCCGGTGGGTGCCCACCTGGCAGACCCTCTTGTTTCTTCGCACCGCCTCGACCATCCTCCGCCCTTCGACGATCGTGACGGAAAGCGGCTTCTCGACATAGACATCTTTGCTCGCGTCGCAGGCCATGATGGTCTGGATAGCGTGCCAGTGGTCCGGCGTGGCGATGACCACGCCGTCAATGTCCTTTCTGTCGAGCATCCCGCGAAAGTCGGTGTACTTCTTGACGTTGAGCCGCAGCGCTCTCTCCTGCTTGAACATCGTCGGCTCGTCCACATCGCACAGCGATACAATCTCCATGTCCTTGTTGCGAACGGCCACGCGAAGTAACTGTCCACCTCGATTGGCGATGCCGATGAAGCCCAGGCGAATCTTCTCATTCGCTCCGAGGGCATTCCGCGACGCTCCCAACCCCACCGACAGGGCTGTCGCGCCGAGAGCCGAGCTTTTCAAAAACTTACGTCTTGTCATTTCTCCCTTCGATTTCATCGCGCTTTCCTCCGTGTTGGCTTTGTATTGCAACTGAATGTCAATGTCGTCGGCTGCCCCCCCCCGGACGCTGACTTCCCGTCACTCTGCGATTTTTTTCCATTCGCGCGCATCCGGCCCCTCTCCGATTGTCGGAAAAGAGGATATACGCAAGTGAGCGCACCCCATCGGGATGAGAGTTATCTCCTCCGTAGGCTGGTCGGACTTGACGGGGCTTTCCTGGAGAGGCCCGGCGCAGTTGCGCACAAGCGTCCAGTTCGCAATTCTCTTCCCCTTCGCCTTCAACTCGATGGGCGAGTTCTTCAGGCAAAACGGTTGCGGGGCAACGCGACCCTTCCTGACAAACTTGAACGACGACGCCGGATTGTTCCTGTCAACGATGAGTCCGTAGTTCCACGGCGTAGTCGGGAGAACCTCGTATTCGGGCCACTTGTCGCTCCCGCCGTACCGCTTCCACTGCTCGCCGATTCTCAGGGAGTAACTCAATGGCCCTCTGTTGACCGAGACGGAGTCGGCGACCTTCTTCCAAACCGACAGCGTGATTCTCATCGGCAGCTCCAGGTTGACGCGGTCACCGTCCTTCCACATCCGCTCGACAACCAGATAGCGACCTCCCGACGCGTCAACGTTGCGGGCCTTCCCGTTTATGCTCACTTTCGCTCCGCCGCACCAGCGAGGAATCCTCAGGTACAACGGAAACTTCACCGCTTTCGGGGCTTTCAGAATGAGCTCGATATTCTCCTCGAAAGGATAATTGGCCTTCTCAACAATCTTGACTTTGACGCCGTCGCCGACCTTCGCTGTGACCCTGCAGGGAGCGTAAAGAACTGCCGCCAGACCGTTGCCCTGAGTCGCCATCCAGAGATGCTCCGCGAAATAGGGCCACCCCTGCCCGACGTTATGCTGACAGCATCGGTAGCGCCACGGGCTGTACGCGACCATCGTGCCCCCGTTCTGGAACACGTGCACTCCGCCCTTATCGCACTGCACGAGGTTTGGAGCTGTTAGGTAATGAAGCCCTTTCCAGTCGGGCATCACCGCCGCCGGAAGAGAATTGAACGCGATGTTCTCGCACCTGTCCGCATACTTCGGGTCGCCGGTGATTTTCAGAAGCGATTCGTTCGAGTACATGAACTCGACGATGGAACAGGTCTCCGCCGCCTGCTCCGCACCGGTTTTCCCCTCGCGGAAATTCTCATCCGCGGCGAACATGCCGCCCGGCGCCTGCCCGTACTCGTCCATCACGGTTCGATAATTCCTCTCCACTGCGTCGAGGTGCTTTTTATTCCTCGATTGCTGATAGTAAACCCCCGGCTGCCGAACTCCCATGGTGATGTTCACGCCGTGATGCGTGGGCAGCCCCTCTGTCCAGTTGGCGGTTTTCCCAAAGACCCTTTTCGCCACGTCCAGCAGCCACTTCTCGCCCGTCCGGTTGTAGAGCCAGTAGATGCTCTCCAGATTGTCTCCGCCGCGAACCCATTGCCAGCTCCCCGGAAGAAGATGCTCAAGCGGCATCTCAAGTTCGTATCGGAAGTACCTTGTCATCAGGGGGATAACGCGCTCGTCCCCAGTCGCTTCGTAGAAGGACTGGAACGCGAAAAGCATCACCATGTTCGGCCACAGGTCGTGATTCTTCTTATTATCCGGCGGGCCGAAATATCCGTCCGGTTGCTGACTGCTCAACGCCCGGTCGAGCCACTGCCTCGCCTCCTTGATGATTCTTTCGTCCTTGAGAACGTAGCCGAGGTCGCCAAAGCCCTTCAGCCAGTAAGCCGGTTCCTCCCAACCGCGAGATTTGAAGTTCCACCATCCATTGTCCTCTCGACAGAACGTGCTCAGCTCCGGCAGATGCCCCACCATCCCCTCCGCCATAAGCTCGAGTTGTTTCCGCAGCCATCCTCTCGGGGTGATGTTCCCAACGGGCAGCTTCATCAGCGGACTGGGCGTTAGAGGCGGGCGATTCGAAACATAGAAATCGTTTCCTCCAACCACTGCCGGTTTCTCTACGACGTAAACTTTTTCCATGCCAGCACCACTTGAGTTAGAGATAATCATACAGCCGATAATTGCGAAAGCCATCACTGTCAAAACCAAAAACTCTTTCATTTGCCTGTCCTCCGCTGATGTTTATCCAAGTACTGAAAAACCCCCGATAGCATACCACAGCACACAACCGCGCGCGATAATTTTTATGGGGTGTGGCCGCGTCTCCGTGGAGTGCCCTCACGCCTCGCTTTTGAACCTTTCTTGTCGCACGTTGACGTCGTGGATCTGTGCCCTCTGTCTCTCTCTCATAGAAGTGAAAGGGCCAGCGTCTCCTTTTCGCCCGCCCTCGGCGGGCGCCCCAGTTAGCCACCGGCTTTAGTCGGTGGTATCCGATACGAGATTCTTCTCGTGACAGCCGGCTTCAGCCGGGCTTCTCGACAAAAGGATTCATCTTGGGCCGTCACGGATGACTAAAGGCAATTCCGGGGTTCATTTGTGGCCTGGGCATCTTGCTCATGACGGTTCACGGGCGGGACGCCCGTGCCACGAGCCGGTCCCGCCCCAAGAGAAAATGGCGGCACCACTGGCGGTTGCCACGATTTCGTGGCGGCACCCCGTCGGTACCTGGTGTTGAGGTACGAAGGCGCCGCGGACATAGTCGAGGGTTCCACACACCCCAGGCTGAGAGAATGGCGTAAAAGAGTCGCCTTCAGAGACCTCTTTGCGGCGGGGGTCCTGGGATGACTCGGCCCCCCGGTTGACAAGAGGGAACGATTGCACTCACCCCTTGACCCACAATCGTAATGCCTCAGTTACCGGCGGACACCGCGTTGCGGGAGGCAAGAAGAGGTAACGCAAAGGCGCGAAGGCGCAGAGACCAGGATGAGAAAGACCCCATCCCGGCCTCGCGTGGGAGGGGGATTTTGCCCATGACTCCAACGGGAGCTGAGTGTTGGCATTTGTGTAACGCCGCCGTCTCGGCGGCAGTCCTGAGGGCGTCTCGCCCTCAGCGGGGGTAGGATGCCCTCCCGCGGAACGCGGGACAAGATGCCAGCGGTACAATGGCACCCCGCGTGGTCTGCGGACTGTGCGGTTCCAACCTCATCCCCCCGTAAGTGAGGCATTACCCACAATCACCGAATTTTGTGGACACTTGTGACAGGCCGGTGTTAAAGTTACTGTTACGCGATAGGCGGTGAGGAAAGCCGGGGGAGATGCGTGTGGGGATGCAAATATGAGAGTCAAGAAGTGATGGGAGATTGACTATGGCCAGGAAATTCGCCTCCGCTGAAGATGCTCTGAAAGCCTACCCGAGGGAGGCCGCGAAGGAGTCCCTTCAGAAAGCGGAACAACAGCGGCAGGAGTTTCTCGAACGTTTCCCACTCGAGAGCTGGCCCAGCATGCCGCTCGAACGTTACGCCCTCGGCCAGGAGGATTCAAAAGACACGCTCTGCTACTGGTTGGAATTCCGTACGCGCTCTTGTGGGGGCATGGGAGGTGGTTCCGCGCGCAAGCACATAATCTATAAGCCGAAGAACAAACCGGGCTGGTATTTCGACACGGGGACGTACAAAAACGTCCAAGACGCCTGGGAAGACGTCCGAAAAGGGTTTGTACAGGCGTTCCGTAAGGCGCAGGAAGGGGACTGGGACACGATTGATGACATCCCCTCAATCACCTCCGGCTCTTCTCTCCGCATGAAGGCGCTATATATGTATTTCCCTGACGAGGTTCTGACCGTTAACTCGCGAGTTCACATCCGGCATTTCTTAGGATTATTGGGCCGTCCTGAGGCGAGCAACAAGAAATTGGGGGTCGTCCGTCTCAACCGCGCACTCCTCAGCGCTCTCCGCGAGACTCCGAGGTTAAAGGATTGGAAAACGAAGGAATTTGAAATGCTCCTTTTTGGCGGCATCGGTGGACGTCACGCCCCGCGTATCGTCAAGATTGCTCCCGGCGAGAACGCTGGGTTCTGGGACGATTGCCTGGCGGGTGGCTACATCTGTGTAGGATATGACGAGATCGGAGACCTGCGGGAGTTCGATTCGAGGGAGAGCTATAAGGCCCGCTTCGTGGAGGTTTACGGTGAACCATATCACCACAAGCAGTCGGTCTTGAGCAGAAAAGCCAACGAGCTTTGGACGCTCATGCAGTTGGAGCCGGGCGATGTCGTGATTGCCAACAAAGGCACGTCCACAATTCTGGCGGTTGGAGACGTCGTTGAACCGGGGTATGAATGGAAGCCTGAACGCGCCGAATTCCGACACGTAGTTCACGTGAAATGGGACACGTCCTATGTTCCCCGCGAGATCGAGCCACAGAAAAAATGGGCTGTCGTCACCGTGGCGTCCGTCTCTCCCGCGCTTTATCAAGAAATTATCAAAGACCATGATGGAAACGGACAGCCGCCCCCCGATCCGATATTCCCGGACATCTCCGATGCACTCAAAAGGAAGGGGCAGGCCATCCTTTACGGTCCCCCGGGCACCGGCAAGACGTACATCGCTCGGCGCTTCGCCGTGTGGTGGCTGCTTCAGCAATTGCACGAGAAGAACCCTGAAGGCGCGCTTGCCGACAATCGAGCCTTTGAGGAGGCTGAGAAACGGCTCATCGGTAATGAAAACGCTGGTTTCTTGACAGTGATTACCTTCCACGCTTCTTACAGCTATGAGGACTTCATCGAGGGTTTGCGTCCGGTCAGCAACGGGTCCGGGAATCTGGTTCTTCGCCTCGAGGACGGGGTCTTCAAGCGTGTCTGTCGTGAGGCGGAGAGAAATCCCGAGAAGCCCTACCTGGTAGTTATAGATGAGATCAACCGCGCCAATGTCGCAAAAGTCTTAGGAGAATTGATTACGCTCCTTGAGAAGGATAAACGGCGTTTCATGATAACCTTGCCCCAGAGCAAAGAAACTTTCACGATTCCGCCCAACGTCTATCTTCTCGGGACAATGAACACAGCAGACAGGAGCATCAAGTTGCTCGACGCCGCATTACGGCGGCGTTTCGCATTTCTCGAGATGATGCCCGATTTGGAGATTCTGGGCGGTGGCCGGGTTGGAAATCTGGCGCTCGATGATTTTTTGGACGAGCTGAACCGGCGGATCGCACGGAAGGAAGGCCGAGAGAAGCAAATTGGCCACTCTTTCCTGCTGGAAGATGGTGAGCCTATCAGCGAGCCTGAAGAATTTGCCCGGCGATTCCGGCAGGAAATCTTGCCGCTCCTTCAGGAATATTGCTACGACGACTACTCGCTTCTGGCAAGTTATGTCGGTGAGAAGCTTGTTGACCGGGAGGCACAGACGCTCAATTGGGAGATACTTGGCGATGCGGATGCCTTGATCGGAGCTTTGGAAGACGAGTTTGGGGAACCGGGAGAGAGCGAGTGAGATCAGTTACGTCTCAGCTTCGAATCGTTCGTCTCGCGGAGTGGCAAAAACGCGAAATTGAGGGGATGGAGCTGTCCCATGAAGACCGCATTTTGGCTGACCAACTCGCAAGGGAGGAAAGCGGGCGGCTCCTCATAGATGAACTCCGAGACCGATTGCGCGTGACGACTCGTTCCTGGGTCGGCGTAGTGCGTTTCAGCGCCTTCGAGGTGCATGTTGTTCCCAAGCTCGCTGGGGAAAACCTGGGCTTGGTTGACCTTATCGAGTTTGCCGCAGGCCTGGACTCGCTTCACCGCCTTTCCGCCGAGCGGCGGTTGCCGACTGAGGGCGCCAGCCTCTTCGATCTCATAGCCCTGCTTTTCGCGGAGGCCTGCGAAAGACTCGTGCGAGGCGGATTGCTCGCAGGTTACAAGGAATTAGAGGACGACCTGCCTGTCCTGCGCGGGCGGTTTCTTGCCTCCAAGCAGGTGTTGCGACGGTTTGGGCGTCTCGACCGCTTGGAGTGCCGATATGACGAGTACCTTACCGATATTCCCGAGAATCAGATTCTGAGGACGGCGCTGGCGTACTGTGCGCCCAGGGTAAGGCATCCGGGCGTTCTTCTGCGGATTCGACGGATGCAGACAATCTTTGCCGCTGTTTGCTCTCCGGCATTCCTCGACCTTGACAGGATTCGACGGGACCTGGTTTACAACCGGCTAAACGACCATTATCGGGAAGCCCACAGCCTGGCGTGGTTAATCCTGGACGCGCTGGGCGTTAGGGACCTGTTCAGCGCTGGCAGAAGCAGATGCTTCGCCTTTCTACTGGACATGAATCGCCTCTTCGAGCGCTTTGTGTTTCTCTGGCTGAGGAAAATGCTCTCCGGCACTCCGTTCCGAGTGAGCTCGCAGCACAGCAGCCCGACCATCCTGTGGGACGCGAACCGCAACTGCCCATATACACGAGTGGTTCCAGACCTCCTTGTTGAGCGAAAAACCCAGCGCCACAAGACGCTCCCCATTGATGCCAAGTACATTCTTTACGACGAAAAGCCAGTGGGCACAGGGAACATCTATCAGCTTTTTCTCTATGCGTTCGCTTTTGGAAAACAGACCCAAGCGGGAACACCGGCGGCCTTGCTGATCTATCCCGCCTCGGAGGTTTCTGCAGGAGCACTTCGCTTGCACGTCAGAGATGCGACCGGCCATACCGGTGCGGAGATCCTCGCCATCGGGATCCACATCCCGACGGCTCTGGCAGAGGCCAGAGCAGGCAAAACCGGCATACAGGGTCAGGTGATTCTGCACACCATCAGTGGGTACCTACTTTAAGCTCAAATGACCTAATCGTCTTGGTCCCGCACAAGGATCTCCAGCACGCCCTGAAAGTCATATTGCCCCGGCATGAGTCCCTGGGCATCAGGCCCATAGACTTCGAGGTTATTCCTTACGTCGGCAAGGCCGACCCCGGTTGCTATCGGCAATCGCACATCTTCCTCAGAGAGCGCCAGCGAGAGTTCCAACACGCCCGCGAGAAAGTGCTCCGCGGCAAGCCCAAAGGCGTTGGCGCCTTACAGTAATCGCGCCTGCTCCTTGATACGGCAGACGGAACTGAAGGGGCAACTATGGCATTCCTTCTTGTCCGCGGGGCGGATAGCTATTTCTCCTTCAACAATTCTCCGGACGTACTCGACGGCTTGTCGGGCGTTCAACTCCATTAGCTCACGAATTTCCTCGTAGGAGGTTCCATCGGTTTTTGAGACATCCCTTTGCCCCGCGACACGCTCTTTTTCCTCTGCGGCGAAGACTCCTCGCTTCCTTCCCGACGAGATGGAGTAGTAGAAGGCTGCCGCCGGCTCGACACCGAAAAGCTCTTTCAGGGCAAGCATGTATAGACCCGCCTGCAAAACCGTTCCATTTCTCAGCTCCGTCCTCGATACGACCTTTCTCCTCTTGTAATCGAGAACTGCACCGTATCTCTCACCTCCCTCCTCGAAAATATCAACTCGGTCCATTCGCCCGGAAATCCGAACGGACGGGCCCTCTTGAGCCTTGATGGAGAGGGGCGTCTCGGTCGAGTGCCCATCCGCGTTCTGCTTGCTTTTTCCCCGGCCGAAGGAGAGCTCGAAGTACGTGGGGCGGGTGGCGTTTGCGCGTTCGTTCTCGACCTCCTTGAGAATGAAATCCTTGATCTTCGCATCGAGCGCTCGCCGCCGGACTTCCATGCGAGGAGCGCGGAAGAGTCGTGAGTACCTCTGATTGATGAGATCATTCACGAGCAGTGTCAGCTTCTCGTCAAGCTCCTGTGGGGAAAGGGCTTCGATTGCGCCCGAAGGGAGGTGAGGGGCATCGTCCCGTGGGGGCGGGCTCTCCCGGGCCGGCAGATAGATTTCCCTGTACAACCTGGCGAGGACCTCGTGATAGAGGATCCCCTCCTCGCGGGGACCGAACTCGTAGCGAGGGAGCTCTTTCAGCCGCAGACGATACTGGCAGAAATGGCGGAAGGGGCATTGAGCAAAGCTCTCCAGTTCGGAGACGCTCGTCAGATACACATCCCTTTCCTTTCGGGTGCGATAGGCTTCTTCAGATAGCCTCGCGGCAGCGGCCTGATAGACGAGGTCGTCTGCTCCCAGAATGCCGAGCCGCAGCAGCTCGTTATACGTCAGAGCCGCCATCTGGAGATTGCGGATTGCGGAATCCGAAATCCGAAATCGGAAGTCGGAAGTCGGAGCGGCCCGCGACAAGTGATATGCAACAAAAGACCGCAGCTCGCCCGCGTTGGCGAGGGCTGTAAGCTCGGGCACGACACCAACGACGGGCGGCTCTTCCTCTGCCTCGTGCTTCAAGTCGGAAAAGATTCTCGCCACCTCCTCGATGTAATGGGAGCGGACCAGCTCCTTGCCCGCCGTGTCCCTCGCCGGATAGGTCAATAGGAGCCGTCGCGTGGCCCTCGTCACCGCGACATAAAAGAAGAATCTCTCCCCGGAAGAGAGGGGCAGCCGCTCGTCGAGAACGATCTTCCCCCGTCGGTTGATGAGTCGCCGCTCGCGGTCCTTGAAGAAAGGTTCGTTGACGACCTCTCTTGGAAATGACCGCTCGCACAGGCCGCAGACGAAAACAACCGCGCCTTGGCGCGGTGGGCCCCCGACAATGGGAGTGACGCGGACGCTGTTCAGGTCTCGCGAGGGGGAGAGGACAGGCATCCAGGACAGACCTCGCTCGAGCATCTCGAGAAAGACTCCGTAGTCCGCTCCGCGCAAGCCCACCAGACGAGCGTATTCACACATGGTATCGAGCAGCCGGGCGACGGCTGTCAGGGAACGATATTCCGAGGAGAATGAGGGGATGGGATTGCTCTCGCCGCTCGACGGATACTTGCCCTTCCCTTCGCTCTGCTGCCCGAGGGTGAGGAATCCCAGTTCCCTTATCGTATGCAAAATGAACTGGCGGAATCCTTCCGCAGAAGAGACTTCGCTCGCTTCAGAGCGAAGCCTATCGAGCATCTCCAGGAAGCGGGTCTTGAGCTCGTTCAGGGGCGAGACATCTTGCGTTACCTCGCTCGTCTCCGACCAGGTCTCCCGGAAGTGCTCCTCGTCCCACAGCCCAAACTCGTCCGCGTAGTTCTCGACAGCGGCGGCGGCGTCCATATCTGCGTCGAGGTAGGAGTTTTTCAGTACAGGCAGCGCATCCTCACGCCGAAACTTTCCATTCATAAGATGAAGCGCTGAAATCAGCGCCTTGACGAAAGGCTCTTCGGCGACAGACGCTTTCTTGGGAAGGAAAAAAGGCAGCCGCCGCTCGCCGAAGACTTCCGTGATAGCTCGCGAGTATTCGCCGACGTCCCTGAAGATAACCAGGAAGTCGCTGTACTCCAAGCCCTCCTCCCGGCGCATTCTCTCGATTTCGCGGGCGACGGTTTCCACCTCACGATAGGCGTCGGGGCATGCGATGATGGAGACGGCTCTTTCGGCGAGCATTTCGCTTTCTCCTTCGCCGAAGAGCGCCCTTTCCAGATGCAGCAGGGCGCCGGAGGCGCGGCGGTTTCCGGTCAGGACAATCTCCCCCTCCGTGCACATCTTTTTCAAGCCGCGGTAGGTTCCTTCGACGAAGGCGAACACATCGGGCCGCCGCTCCTCGTAGCACAGGGTGATGTGCGACTCCCTCGTTCTCTCGACAAGCCGAGTGAGCATCTCGAATTCCACGGGAGTGTACGTGGCGAAGCCGTCAACCAGCATGGTCTCCACATCGGAAAGAAGGGAGCGATTCGCCGTCAGAACCTCCGCGGCTTTCCATTGGAGTCCGTCGTCGTCATAGGCGCCGCGTCTCGTCAAAATGTTGTGGTAGGCGAGATAAATCGCGTGCAGCTCGTGCACCTTATCTCCTGCAATACCGCCCCGACCCGTTGCAGCAGCGGCCCCCTGGAGGAAATCCTCGGGGGCGATCATCGCTCGTTTGAGCTCAGCGATGAACTCCGCGACCACCTCGGCGAAGCCCTCGTAATCCCTTACGCTTTCAAAGAATCGCAGTGGCGTTTCGCGGATGATGCGGAGGATGAGGTACTTTCTTTCCACGAGATGAATCTGGCGAACGGGGAAGCAGCCTGCTTCCTTGAGAACGCGAAGCGCAAGCTTCACGAAACTCATCACCACCCGGCCCGAAATGCCACGGCAGCCGCCTTTCAGCAGGAGCGCTCTGTCTATATCTCGAACGGCTTCCGGGCCGGGGACGAGGTAGATGACGCTGCCAGGGCGACTTTTCACCATCGCCTCCGAGCAGACTCGGAGGCAATGAGCTGTTTTCCCGGAACCTGCCGGGCCCGTTATCAGAACCGCCTTTTGCATTGTTTTTCTCTCGACCGCAATTCGCCCTCAACAGCAGAGCCTCGGCTCTGCGGGCGGACGTTTGCCTTTCCCATGAAAGCCCCGTGCACGGGCTATTTCAGCTTAACCACAGTCACGGCGCCCTCGTCGCCTTCCCTGTCGTCCTCCGAGCGGAATCCCGTCACCAGCGGATGATTGGCGAGAAACTCTCTTATCCCTTTACGCAAGGCGCCGGTGCCATAGCCGTGAATAACTCGCACCGCGTCCACTCCGGAAAGAGAGGCGTCGTTGATGAACCGGTCCAGCAGCCCTATCGCCTTCTCCACTCTTTCTCCGATGAGGTTCAATTCCGTGCTGGCGAGTTCCTTTCTGGGAAGGAATGTCCTGCCAGGGGATTTTGCGGGCGGCTTTTCTTCCTCTCGGCACTCGGCGAGCTGAGCCGCGTCAACGTTGAAAACCACGTCATCCACCAGAATGTCCACTTTTCTCTTGCCCGCATACACCGCTTTGACCGTGCCGGATTGACGGAGGTTGCGAACCCAAACCACCATCCCCTTGCGAACTTCCTCCAACGCGAGGCCTCGCCCCCCGCCAACGCTCACCTTCTCAATGGCGTTCTCCACTTCCGTTGCGTCCGTTTCGAGGCGGCGGTGCTCCTCCTCCAAGTTTTTTCTTGCTTGCGCAAGCTGTTTTCGGGAGGGCAGGCGTGCAATCATCTTCTCCACACGCTTTCTGGCGTCGCGGACGATTTTCTCCTTTTCGGCGAGAACATTCTGCCGGAAGTGGAGCTTCTCCAGATGCAGCTTGCTCGCCTCCGCCTCTAACGACAGCCCCAATTCCGCACAGCGATTCTTTTCCTCCTTGATCTCTCGCCGAGCCTCGGCGAGTTTCCTTGAAACGCTCCGCAGTCTTCCCTTCTCCTTCCGGACTGCCTCCAGAGCCTTGCTGAGGTCCCTCTCTTGACGCGACATCAGCGAATATGCCCTCTCGATGACCCTGCGTGGGATGCCGAGCTGCCGGGCGATGGTCAATCCGCTGCTCTCCCCCGGAAGGTCCATGGACAGAATGAAGTTCGGTCTCTCCGTTTGGGGGTCGAGGCCCATCGAGGCGCTCCTCGCCCATTCCCGGGTCACGTCCAGCGTCTTGAGCGAAGGAAGATGCGACGTTACAAGGGTGATTGCGCCCTTCCCGGCAAGCTCCTCCAGAATTGCCTCCGCCAGAACAGACCCTTCGGCGGGGTCCGTAGCGGTGCCCAATTCGTCCAGAACCACTAAGCTTCCCTCGCCGACATCGTCCAGAATCCGCTTGACCTCTCCCAGGTGAGATGTGAAAGTGCTCACCCCCAGCGAGATGTCTTGGTAATCGCCTACGTCGGCAAAAAAGCCGGAAAAAATCGGCAAGACCGAGTTGGCGCTCGCCGGGACGGGCGTGGACGTCTGCGCCATCAGGCACAGCACTGCTATCGTTTTGGCTGCGGTCGTCTTGCCGCCCGCGTTCGGCCCGGAAATCACAACAGCCCTGTCAGAACGCCGCAGCGAGACATTCAGAGGCACGCAGGTCTCCTCGTGCGATTTCAGCAGAAGAGGGTGTCGCCCATTTTCGATTCTGAGAGAGCGGTCCCGAGAGATGCCCGGAATGGTGCAGTTGTACCTCTCCGCGAAACGCGCTTTGCCGTACAGCATATCCACCTTCGCCATTATCTCGACGTCCGTCAGGACGAGCTGAAGATTTCGCCGGAGGCAATCGCTCAGAGAAAGCAATATTCGCCGTACCTCCTCCCTCTCTCTCGCTCTGAGGTCGGTCAGCTCATTCGAGAAGCCGACCACCGTCAGCGGCTCAACGAACACTGTCCCTCCGCTGATTGAGACGTCATGCACAATCCCGCGCACATGAGACCTGCAGTCGCTTTTCACCGGCAAAACTCTTCGCCCTCGCCGTTCCGTCACGTAGGCTTCCTGGAAGAATTCTCTCATTTCAGGGGAACGGATCATTTTCTCGAAAGTTGCCTCGATTTTCCGGGACAGGGCTGCCATTGCCTTGCGGACCTCCGCCAGCTCAGGCGTGGCGTCGCTGGCGACTTCTCCCTCCTCCGTCAGCGCCACTGCGACCGCTTTCTCGAATTCGGGGAGTGGCTCGCACGGTTCCATCAGGCGATGAAGTCGGGGAAAACCATCTCGGAAGGAACGAAAGAAACTCTTGACTTTCCCTGTGGTCTTCAGCAGCCGCTCCACTCGCAGTAAATCAGGTGGGTCGAGGTACGTGCCCGGAGGGGTGATGGCGGTCACGCCCGGCCTGATGTCCGGCAGCTCCTCCATCGGGAGAGGCTCGCGCCAGGCGATGGCGTCCCTCATTTCGCCGACGAACTCGTACTCGGCGCGTATCTTCGTTGCGGAGACCGCGACTTCCTGTTCTCGGATCATCTCCTGCCCCATGTCGGAAATGGCGAACTCCCCCACCATTTCCTTTATCACGTCAAACTCGAGTGTTTCCAGGGCCCGTGAGTTCATGGTTTCCTTTCTCACCAGCCTTTCGCCGTGTTATTTTTCATAGGAGCAATGACGCCGCCAGCTCGGCCGGGCCGGCGCCAGCGAAACCGCAGGCTTCTCGACCTAAAGGATAGACTACAACGGCTCGCGGAGTCAATGAGGGAGGGTGCGGCTGCATAATCCCTCAGTCTCAGACCCAGATGAGCTCACCGGCAGAGAGCGCAGAGGGCGCGGAGAAAATATTTACGCATCTCCGATGGACGCACGGGACAGACCCACGGGCGGCTGACGAGCCTCGCGCGGAGTTCCGTTTTCCTGTTTGGGCAGCGCCCCTCACTGTGTGCTCTGAAGGCAAAATGATAGCGCCGCGCTCAGATCTGACGAAGCGCCCTCGAGGCATCTCGGCGGAGGTCCCGCGGAACGCGGGATGAACACTTATGGGCAAGATGCCCATGCTACGTCCCTCTGCGTGCTCTGCGCACTCTGCGGTTTCACCCCGAGCCACCCGTACGTGAGGGGTTACGTGACCTCAGTCCTCGTGGTTGTTTCGCGGAAGACAAAGCAGCTCGTGAGGTTCTGCTCGGTCACGAGAGGCTTTTAGCGTTCCGCATTCCCGCACATATTCGCCCTGAGGGAATCTATTCACCTCCGCTCCGGAGAACAGCTTTGGCATGTCTGGCGAAGTGCCCGCGGAGGTCCTTCTCGTATTCCATCAGAATCTTTTTGCCGATGCCGCCCTTGTCTCCGCAGCGAAACAGCGCACGGGCGAGCATGATCTCGCGGAGGGACTCGCGTCGAGGCGCCAAGGCCTTAAGTCCCCCTGGCGATTGGCTCTGCCGGCGTTTGGCTTCCTCCACAGACTGAATAGCGTTGCCGCTCACACCCGGCTTGGCCAGTAGCTCAGCCAGCGGGCCGGCCGCAGCAGGGTCGGCGAGCGTCGCCAAAGCCAGCGCGACTGCTCGGTGGTGAGAGAAGTCCTTTTTTGCGTCCAGCAGCTTCAGCTTGGCGAGAATGGGAGGCGTCGCCCGCCGGTCACCCGTTCCGCCCAGGGCGAGGATGAGGCTATCGAGTCGGCTCATGTTGCTGCCAAACTGCCCCATGGCTTTGAAGTTCCATCCCTTGTCCCAGTTGGGGGTTCCCTCCACGGCGGCGAGCAGCTCGGGTAAGCCGTTGGCGTCGGCCATGATGCCGAGGATATGGGCGTAAGCCAGTTTGTTTTCGTTGGAAGCAGCGGCGGCGTAAGCTTTCCGCAACAGTGGCAATGCTTGGTCGGGATGCGCGAGAATGACAGCGATTCCTTTGTGGCCCTCCGCGGCGCTTCGCACGGCGGCGGCGATTTTCTCCGGGGAGATAGGGTACGAGTCTTTGTCCGTGAGGACGCTCTCCGGGAGGTTTCCGATTTCCACGAGGCGCTTTTGGAGTGCGCGAATGTTGATGGCGCGTGTGCCGCAGTCGGCTCTCGCGGACATCGCAGCAGCCATCCCCGCGGCATAGCCCTGGTTCTGGATGTCCGGCTGCATTCGGATAAACGGTACGGCGTCGCGGTGCGCGCTTACGGCGAGTCCCGTCACGAGGATTCCGTCGAGGCCCCTGGGCAGGAGGCAGCGATAGGGCAAGTAGGGATACAGAGGTTTGGGATGGTCGAGAGCGAAGTAAGGGTGGATAGTGTAACCGTGGGTGTCGTAGTTTGTGTGCGAGTGCGCGATGGTATCCGGATAAGTGCGGTCGTTCACCTGATCGAGAATGCTGACGGTGAAGTCCCCCACGATGCGTCGCCGTTCACGGGTGTCAACGAGTTGTCCCATGTCAAAAGTTGTCGTGCTGTATTTACTCTTGGCGTAAACGAACAGATTCCAGACATCAACCATATCGGTCTCATCAACGATGGTGAAATCGGTATTCGTGTAACTGGCGCCGAGCTCGCGCGGCGGGAGGCCCGCTCCCTGAATGGCGATGTCGGACTGGTCTGTGTAGATGCACTTGGCGCCGGCGGCGGCGGCGATGTCGGCGTTGCCGGTCGCGTCAATGACAACCTTCGCCAGGAGAACGCCGCGGCCCTGGGGCGTGGCGACTACTGCGCCGACCACGCGTCCTTTGTCCACAAGCGCTCCGCATCCCAGGGCGCCAAACCAGATGTCCGCCCCTGATTTGAGCAGCGTCGTGCGCCACCACTCCATCTTTTGCTCGATGGCCCAGCTTTCCCCTCCGGCTACCTCCTGGGTGAAACCCACCCTGTTGCCCCAGTAATACTTTGATATGGCGCCAAGTGTCCCGACGCCCCCCAGGCCGTGGAGGTATTCCACAACGAGCGTCCGTGCCCCGCGGCGCGCCGCGGCGATGCCTGCGGGGGCGCCGCTCGTGCCACCGCCCACGACGACCACATCATAATTCCCCAATACGGGCAATGGGCGCGCCTCCTCGGGAACGGTAGGCAGCTCCTGAATCGGGCGAACACCGACGAGCACTTCCTTCACATCGCCGCCCGCCGTGGCCCTCGCCTCATGCCCCCGGAGTTTCACACCTTTTGGAAACGGCAATGCTTTCGCCTCTGCGGCGGCCAGCTCGCCAATGCGAGTTCCCATGTCAATGAGCACAGGCGGCCGCAGGAGCTTCTCGGCATGGCGCCGCGGAATGTCCGCGCAGCCGCTCAGCACCAAGAGACGGCGAATGCCCGCCGGACGAAACGCTGAAATCTCCAACCTCTCCACTCCTCGCCATCCGACTGAACCGGGCCTTTCAGCCTTTATCGGGTCGGGCGGTATCTGAAAAAGCACGTCGGGGGCAAACTGCTGGTCGGGATGGAAAGTCATATCGCGAGCCAGTTGCTCGGCCCTCGCCCACGATGCGTAACCTCCGTCCTCTATGGGAAGCCGCAGGGTGTACTCGATGATGTCATAGGTCTTCCCTTTGGACTCAAACGGGGGAGTGATTTTTCGGGCGGTCATGTTTTTGCCTTTGCGGGGAGCACCACCGATCACCACCCGATTGACCGTTTGCAACCCGGCGGGGAATGAGCGGAAGCGTGCCCCGGCTAACCGCGCCAGCCAGCCTCGGTCCGTGGCGTCAATGATGACCTTTGCGAGCACCGCTTGCCGCCCCGCGCGATTTGCCATTACGATTCCGCAGGGATTTCCCTCGCTATCTTGCAGCACGTCGGTTGCGTAACAGCAAAAGAGGAACTCGACGCCCGCCTCCAGGAGTGCCTCATCCAGAGTTTTCTTGATATGAAGCGGCCTGGCGGGGTTTCCGGCGGCAAACAGCTTTTTGGCAAGGGAAGAAGTGGGCTTCTCGCCCTCCTCCAGCCATAATCGCAAAGTGGCGGTCATGTCATCGCCCAGATAGGGGTAGGGTGACGCGAGGAAAACCTTCGCTCCGTCCCTCGCAGCAGCGACGGCCGCCGCCACACCGCCGGTGCTGCCCCCCACAATCACCACGTCAACCTGATACGCTATGGGTATGTTCCGAGCGGACTCAATCACGACCGGCACGCTGTTTTCGCCCCACAACGCAGCATCCAGACACAATAACAACAGAACGACGCAAGAGGATATTCTCATTTTGACCTTTCTCCTTCTCCGGTTACGACCCTGGAGTTTCACCAATGGGCGTCGGGCCTTATCTCACAAATAGACAAGCCCCGGTTTGAACTCCGCGTCACCTATTTCAAATACCAAATTCACTTAGTCCGTGGCAACTGTCGAAGGGCGTGGCTGTATTTCGGTGGCAGGGGAAGGAGAGAGAGCTTAACGCAAAGACGCAAAGGCGCAAAGGGAGCTAATAGCTCACTTGTGTGTCGCTGAGGCTGGAACCGCAGACTGCGCAGAGCACACAGAGACGCTTACGTATCGCCTGCATCCTGCCGGCCGTGTCGAGGGGCTCCCCTGCCCCTGCAGAGAGCGAGACGCCCTCAGGACTGCCCCGCCAGGGCGGGGCGGCGTTACATAGATGGCAACACTGAGCTCCTGTGGGGGTCATGGGCAAGGGAGCCCCACGCCATGACAGGCGTGAAGGGACTTATTCTCATCTTTCTCTCTGCGCTCTCCACGCTTTCTGCGGTGAGTTCGTGCCCGCGTGAGATTAACTTGCCACAGCGGGTTCACGTTTCGTCTTGCCAGTTTGCGCAGAGGGGATTATGCTAATTGACAGCGATGGTTGTTGCCGCCGGAAATTACAGGCTCCAAGCGCCGCTCTGGCAGGCGATGGTCAGTGGCCACGGCAGATGTCGGAACTGGGACCGCGGGGCGTGTTTGTCAGGGTCGTGGCATGGGCATCTTGCCCATGATTGCTCACGGGCCTGCCTGTGTGTCGCACGCAGACGGGCGGGACGCACGTGCCACGGCGCTGCGATTTAGGCGATTCACAGCAGGAGTGCGCCATGTCCTCTCGAAGCTCTTTTCAGAAGGTTCGGAAACGAGATGGCTCGCTGGTGTCTTATGACCAGTCGAGAATTGAGAGGGCTATTGCGCGGGTTCTTGCGGCTTCCGGCGCCGGGGATAGGGAACGGGCAAGGAAGCTGGGGTTGAAGGTGGCTGGTGTTGCGCGGGAGCGCCTTCCCAGAAAATACCCCTCAGTCGAGCAAATCCAGGACATTGTTGAAGAGACTCTGATCGGTGAGGGGTACGCGCTGGCGGCAAAAAAATTCATTCTCTATCGCCAGGAGCGCGCGCAAGTGCGCGAGACGAAAAAGCTGCTGGGGGTGGAGGACGAGCTGAAGCTTTCGGTGAACGCGGTGCGTGTGCTGGAGCGAAGGTATCTCCGCCGGGATGAAAAAGGCCGCATCAGGGAAACGCCCAAGGGGATGTTTCGGCGAGTGGCAGCGGCTGTGGCGAAGGCGGAATTGAACTACGGCAGCCCCTCAGAAGCCTCGAGAGCGGAAGAACAGTTTCTCCACGTAATGTCCTCGCTTGATTTCCTGCCGAACTCGCCGACGTTGATGAACGCAGGGGTGAGGACGGGGCAGCTCTCCGCCTGTTTCGTGATACCGGTGGCGGACTCCATGCGGGGCATTTTCCGCGCGGTTAAGGAGATGGCCCTCATCCATCAGACGGGCGGCGGCACTGGCTTCTCATTCAGCCGCCTTCGCCCGAAAGGGGACATTGTTGGCTCGACAAGGGGCGTGGCGTCGGGGCCGGTCTCCTTCATGCACGTTTTCGATATATCAACAGAAGTCATCAAGCAGGGGGGAAGGCGCCGTGGAGCTAACATGGGCATCCTTCGGGTTGACCATCCGGACATTCTCGAATTCATCACCTCCAAGACGAAAGAGGGATTTCTGGGGAACTTCAACATCTCCGTGGCGGCGACTGATGTGTTCATGCGGGCACTCGCCGCCGGGCGAGATTATCCCCTGATTAACCCCCGGACGGGGAAGGAGACCGGAAGGCTCTCGGCGGAATCGGTTTTTAATCTGCTCCTCACCACCGCGTGGAAGTTGGGTGACCCCGGGATAATCTTCATTGATGAGATAAACCGCCACAATCCCACGCCGCAGCTCGGCGGCATCGAATCCACAAATCCCTGCGGGGAGCTCCCGCTTCTCCCGTACGAAAGCTGCAATCTCGGTTCCATCAATTTGGCGCGGATGGTCAAAAAGAGTCGGATTGACTGGCGGAAGCTCAAGGAAACCGTCCGGGTAGCCGTGAGATTTCTCGATGATGTAATAGATGTGAATCGCTACATTATCCCCCGGGTCAAAAAGATGACTTTCGGCAACCGGAAGATCGGTCTGGGAGTGATGGGGTTTGCGGATATGCTGTTTCGGCTGGGCGTGCGATACGACTCGGAGAAGGGGCTGACAGTTGGTAGGAAAGTGATGCGGACCGTCTTCGAGGAAGCAAAGGCTGCCTCGGCGCATCTCGCCGCGGAGCGAGGGGTTTTCCCGAACTGGAATAAGAGCCGATATGCAAAAGACAATCTGCGCGTGAGGAACGCGACGGTGACGACCGTCGCCCCCACGGGCACCATCAGCATCATCGCCAACTGTTCCAGCGGCATCGAGCCGGTGTTCGCGCTCTCCTTCGTCCGCAACGTTATGGAAGGAGCAAGGCTTCTGGAGGTGAATCCCTATTTCGAGGAAGTGGCGCGGCAGCGAGGTTTCCACAGCTCTCGTCTTATGATGGACATCGCAAGGAGAGGGTCGGCGAAAGGGCTGCGGTCGGTGCCCGAGGACGTTGCTCGCGTCTTTGTGACGGCTTTCGACATCTCGCCCGCATGGCACGTGAAGATGCAAGCCGCTTTCCAGAAATACTGTGATAACTCCGTCTCCAAGACGGTCAATCTCCCGAAGACAGCGACGATGGATGACGTGCGAGAGGTATTTCTCTTAGCTTATCGCTTGAAATGCAAGGGCGTTACGATATATCGTTATGGAACTCGCAAACAGCAGGTGCTGCAACTGACGGCTCCACAGCTTGAAGTTCCGGCGGGCGCGCAGCCGATTTCGGCGGACTCCGAGTACTCCGGCGGCTGCCCGCACCCGCAGTGCGTCTTTTGACGCGATGGTAATAAACGCTGGTGCTAAAGAGAGGGTGGGTTGTTTACGCGCAGTACGAGTTCCCGCGGGCGAGATCGAGGTGCAATGATCCGCACAGTCTGATGCAGGGAGGCGTGATGAGCGAAGCGGCGCAAACCTGGGCAGAACAATCCCAGTACGATCTCGATACAGCGCGTGCCATGCTGGCTTCGGGCCGTTTACCTGTATGTCCTGTTCTGTTGTCAGCAGGCCGTCGAGAAAGCCTTGAAGGCCCTGATTGTCAGAAGAACCGGAGAATTCCCGCCGCGCCTCCACAACCTTTTGCGTCTGGCGAAATCCGCGGGAATCCAATTGGATACAGACCGAAAACGATTTCTGGGAGAGTTGTCGGCCTATTACATCCAGTCGCGGTATCCTGAAGAGATTAAGGCATCCGTTTCAGCGATAACCCGGGAGATTGCTGACGCCACTCTGAGAACGACGGAGGAGACCATTCAATGGCTGTTCTCGATTCTCAAGTAGAACAGAAAGCATTGACGGCTGTAAGGACACTGGGGCGGCTGGGCGCCGTTCGGGCGGCCTATGTATTTGGCTCCCAGGTGGAAGGCGGGGCGCACAGGTGGAGCGACATTGACCTGGCCGTCTTCATGGAGGGTGTCGAGAACTGGGACATACAGAAACGGGCGAGGGCCATGGCCCTCGTCATGGAAGAGGTAGGCTCAGACGTGGAGTCGCATCTTTTCCCATGTTCGGCCTTGGAGAACCCCGCGCCAGGCGGTTTCGTGGAATACGTAGTGCAGCACGGCGTTTGTGTTTCGGGGTAATGAACTCCGGCGTTTCGGAAGTGGTGCGACAATTCGGTTTCCAAGACCGGCAATCCTGTGGAGAGAGCCAGGGTGGATGACGTGCGAGAGGTGTTTCTCTTAGCTTATCGCTTGAAATGCAAGGGCGTTACCATTTATCGTTATGGGACTTGCAAGCAGCAGGTGCTGCAACTGGCGGCCCCGCAGCTTGAGGTTCCGGCGGGCGCGCAGCCGATTTCGGCGGATTCCGAGTATTCCGGTGGGTGTCCGCACCCGCAATGCGTTTTTTGATACAAAAGCGTTTGGGCAGGCAGGGATCACGCGGTGCCTTTTCTTCGAGGCGGGCGAGGAGAAGCGGATGCCGTTTGTCACGGTACAGGACGCCGGATCGCAGCGGCTGGGCAGACCGCGGGTCTTAGCCAGCTTACAGGCCTGTGGACGTCTGTCGTCGGCTGACGTCAAAATGGAGACATGATCATGACACACAATGAAAGGCCGCCTGTATGGAAGATGATTCGTGGAGCGGTCGAGGACTTGGGTGGTAGAACAACGAACGTGGCTCTCAGGGACTGGGTCCTACGGCACTATCCCGGCACCAACCGCAGTACCATCCAGTGCCATATCGTCGTGTGCACAGTTAATCATCCATCGAGGATCCATTACGCTTATAATAAAAAGCCTCGTACCTCCGACACGAAGTACGATTTTCTCTTCCGGCCTGATCGCGGCCAGCTCGAGCTGTACGACCCTGCTAAACACGGCCAATGGCGGATATTCAAGCGAGATGATGGTCGGCTTGGCGTCGGGCTAGTGGGCCAGGAAGAAGAGGGGATAGAGGAACCGGAAACGGGTGCAGGATTTGCAACCGAAGCGGAAAGCGGTGCAGGATTTGCAGCGGAAGCTCATCTTCGAGACTACCTCGCGCAGCATCTTAAGCGGATCGAACCGGGGTTGCAGCTCTACACGGATGACGAAGGAGAGAACGGTGTCGAGTACACGACCTCTGTTGGCCGCATTGACATCCTGGCTCTGGATCGGGACAACAAGTTTGTGGTCATCGAGCTAAAGGTCTCCCGTAGCCCAGATTCGGCTGCAGGACAAGTCCTGCGATACAAGAACTGGGTGAGGAAACATCTCGCTGAAGGTGAAGAAGTCAGGGGCATAATCGTCGCTGGCCACATCTCGGACAAGATACTCTACGCCATCGCATCGGACCCGGACATCTCCGCGAAGCAATACGAGCTAAGCCTGACGCTCACGGATGTTGAGAGGATTCAATAGCATCCGGCCGAGACAGGCGCCGATGAGAGCAAGGCGAGGATGGGCTACGTTTGGCCGCTCTTTGGGTCCCTCTCATCGAAGATAATTGACTTCTGGGGGAACGCAGTGATAGAGGTAGTGCTATCGGACTTGGCAAGGTATGATGGTAGCAGGGAGTGAACTATGGGAGACATTGCAGACCGGATTAAAGAATTGCCTCCGGAACTTCAACAGGAGGTCGAGGACTTCGTCGAATTTCTAAGGGAAAGGCGATTGAGGAGACCCCGAGGTAAGCCTACGTTTAGCTGGGCCGGAGCCCTGAGAGACCTGCGCGACAAGTACACGTCGGTGGAGCTCCAGCATAAGATCTCCGAGTGGAGGATTGGAGAAAAGTGAGGCTGCTCGTTGACACGAACATTATCCTCGAAGTGATCTTGGAACAGGCAAAGGCGGAGGAGGCACGCGCTTTTCTGGCAAAGACCGGTGAGCACGAGTTCTTTGTCTCCGACTTCTCCCTCCACTCTATAGGTCTTCTTCTCTTTCGTCGGAAGGAGCACCACATTTTTCGGCAGTTTTTGAATGACATAGTGTTCCATGCCGGAACGAGGGTCGCCTCCCTCCCGCCAGAGGCGATGGAATCTGTTACGGAAACGGCTCAGACGTTTAATCTTGACTTTGATGATGCCTACCAATACGTCGCGGCTGAGAAATACAATCTCACCGTGCTGAGCTTCGACACCGACTTTGACCGCACGGAACGCGGTAGAAAAACTCCCGCGGAACTGTTGTCGTGACGGTGTGGAGGAAATTCAAGTGCATCGCCGTGAAGGTCGTGAGTTTCAGAGGGAATTAAGCCGGGGGGAGCGAGTAGTTCCGGTGAAGAAAAATTACGAGAGAGAAACGGGTGAAGCTATGGGAACAATCGAGCAAATGATTAAAGAGCTGCCGGCTGAACTCCAGCGGGAGGTCCTCGATTTCGTCGAGTTTCTGACGGAGAAACGGGCCCGAAAAAAGGGGAGAAGGCTCCGCCAGGATTGGGCCGGCGCACTGAGAGAATATCGCGACCAATATACCTCGCTTGAGCTTCAAAAAAAGGCTCTGGAATGGAGAGGTGACTGAGCTTATGTATCTGGTAGATACCAACGTGTGGCTTGAGCGTATCCTGGACCAGGTAAGGTCGAACGAAGTCGGCAAGTTCCTTGACGATGTACCCTCAGAGCATCTTTTCATTACTGACTTCGCCTTTCACTCCATTAGCTTGGTCATGAGCAGGCTGAACAGGACTGATGGGCTGCTACGTTTCGTGCCAGACGCTTTCACTGAGGGAGCCGTTGCCTTGATTCACCTTCAACCCGAGGACATGAAAAGTCTCATCTGCACGATGCAACAATTTAAGCTGGATTTTGACGACGCCTACCAATACCCGGCAGCGGAGAAATATGACTTAACTATCATCAGTTTCGACACCGATTTTGACCGGACGGCGCGCGGAAGAAAAACTCCCGCGGAACTGTTGTCGTGACGGTTGTGAGCGAGTTCAAGAGGACCGCCGTGAAGAGAATTGACTCTTGGGAGTAACGGGTTGATAACTACATTGATCGTGGGTCAAAGACATGCGAGCAACAGGTGAGGCTATGAGAACAATTGAGCAATTGATAAAAGAGTTACCGCCGGAATTGCAGCAACAAGTACGCGATTTCGCACAGTTTCTGTTGGAGACAAAGGTTCGCCCGAAACAGAAAAAATTGCGCCTGAGCTGGGCGGGCGGGCTGCGTGAATTCCGTGATAAGTTCACTTCTCTCGAACTTCAAAAGAAGGCCCTTGAATGGTGGGGTGACTGATGTATCTCGTAGACACTAATGTCTGGTTGGAACTACTACTGGAACAAGAGAAGGCGGCTCAGGTTCGACAGTTCCTCCAGGCGACAGAAGCGCGCTTTCTCTGGTTGACAGAATTCTCGCTTTATTCGATTGGGGTTATCCTTATCCGGCTGAGAAAAGATGACCTATTCGAGGACTTTGTGTCGGATACTATTGACGATTCCGGCGTAAAAAGAATCCGGCTGGACACGTCCGAACTTAGACAACCGCTCGCTGTTCGCCAAAAATTCCAGTTGGATTTCGACGACGCTTACCAATACGTAGCCGCTGAAAATTATGATTTGGCCATAGTGAGTTTCGACACCGACTTTGACCGCACGGCGCGCGGAAGAAAAACTCCTGTGGAGGTGCTGTCGTGACCGGTGGGAACGAGATCAAGAGGATCGTTGTGAAGATGATTGACTTTTGCCGGAATGAAATGGTGAAGGTGAGGAGATGCGAACGCTGAGGCGCTACGTATGACCGATGTCAAACCGACAGTTACCTTAAGGGACATTCGCGAGATCGCCCGGCAGATTGTGGAGCGTTTCCACCCGCGGAAAGTGATCCTCTTTGGCTCCTATGCTGAGGGTAAGGCAACTGACGATAGCGACGTAGATTTGCTCGTCGTGATGGAGACCGGGGAACATCCGCTTCACGCTGCCGCTCGAATCTCCGCTTCGATTGACCATCCTTTTCCTCTGGACGTCCTTGTGAGGAAACCATCTGAAATGGATGCGTACCTGGCACAGAAAAGCATGTTTGAGACGGAAGTGGTGACAAGGGGGGTCACCCTGTATGAAGCGAAGGACGAAAGAATGGATTGAAAAAGGCCGAGGGCGATTGGAAGATGGCTCTGCGAGAAGCGAAAGCTGTCGATCCCGTTTGGGATGGAGTCTGCTTTCACGCCCAGCAGTGCGCGGAGAAGTATCTGAAGGCTTTCCTGGAGGAACGGAACATGTCTTTCGGAAAGACGCACGACCTTGTAGTGTTGCTCGACCGAAGCGGAGGAAGGTTCCTGAACTGGTTCCCCTCAAGGCCCAGTTGGCAAGCCTGAGCGCGTTCAGTGTAGCTGCTCACTACCCGGGCATTCAGGCCAATCGCCAAGCCGGGGACGACGCTGTGCGGATAGCCCAGCAAGTGCGAAGCCTTGTGCGCACAAAGCTTGGGCTTCCGTGATAGAGCCCGAGCGCTGGCAGGAGGGGGAAAGCGGGCACTCGCGGCGGCAACCACGGGCGAAGCAGAATCGTAATAGAGAGGGTAAAGGAAGATGACAGATACCGAAAAAATTCAAGCATTGCAGGACGAGGCGAACAGGCTGAGAGTTCACTGCATTCGTATGACGACCACGGCGGGGTCAGGGCATCCGACGACCTGCCTTTCGGCGGCGGAGATCGCGGCGTGCCTTTTCTTTGAGGTCATGCGGTACGACCCAAAGGACCCCCACGGACCAATGAATGACAGATTCGTTCTCTCCAAGGGACACGCCGCCCCCTTGTTATACGCTGCCCTCGCGGAAGCGGGAGCTTTTCCCCTCGAGCATCTTATGACGCTCCGAACCCTCGAGAGCGACTTGGAGGGACATCCGACGCCTCGCTTTACCTGGGCGTACGTGGCAACCGGCTCCCTGGGACAGGGGCTTGCGGTCGGTGCGGGGATGGCGCTGTGTTGGAAGTATCTCGACGAGGTTGACCGCAGAGCTTACGTCCTTCTCGGGGACGGAGAGACCGCGGAAGGGGCAGTATGGGAATCGGCTGCTTTGGCGGCGCATTATAGGCTCGATAACCTCACCGCGGTGATTGACGTCAACCGGCTGGGGCAGAGCCAGGCGACGATGTACGGCCGTGACACCGAGGTCTATGCTCGCAAGCTCGAGGCTTTTGGCTGGCGGACCGTGACCGTTGACGGGCACGATTGCGCCGCGCTGTTGAAAGCTTTTGCGGCGGCGCAAGCGTCCGACGGAAAGCCCACGGCTGTGATAGCTCGGACCATAAAAGGAAAAGGGGCGCCTCTCGCAGAGGACAAGAACGGTTTTCACGGGAAGGCTTTCTCCCCGGAGGAGGCTGACCGGGCTATAGAAGACATTGCCGCGCCGGATGAGCGGCCAGCGTTGGAGATAAAAGTGCCGGCGGAGTCCCGCCCGCCGGAGCCTCCCCGTGAAGTGGAGGTGGAACCGCCGTCGTACAACCTCGGCGATATGATCGCCACGAGGCAGAGCTACGGCAGTGCTCTCGCTAAGCTCGGTTCCGCGGATGCAAAGATCGTGTCTCTCGACGGGGATGTGAAAAACTCCACATTCTCACAGGTTTTCGCCAAGGCGTTTCCGAAAAGGTTTTTCGAATGTTTCATCGCCGAGCAAAACATGGTTGGGATGGCGATGGGCCTGGCGACCTGCGGCAAGATTCCTTTCGTCTCCACGTTCGGGGCATTTCTGACGCGGGCGTGCGACCAGATACGCATGGCGGGTGTGTCGAGAGCCAATGTGAAGTTCTGCGGATCGCACGCGGGCGCTTCCATCGGTGAAGACGGAGCGTCGCAAATGGCGCTGGAGGACCTGGCGATATTCAGGGCAATTCCCGGGTCGGTTGTGGTGTATCCGTGCGACGCGGTTTCTGCGGAAAGGCTGGTGGTGGAGGTTGCCCGCCACACCGGCCTCGCCTACATCAGAACCTCGCGACCCAAGACGCCGGTCATCTATCCCAACGAGGAGCAGTTTCCGCTTGGAGGGTTGAAAGTTCTCCGCCAGAGCGAAAGCGACCGCATCTGTCTCGCCGGGGCAGGCGTTACGGTGCACGAGGCGCTCAAAGCCTACGAGATGCTGAAGGAAGAAGGGATAAACGCCCGCGTGATTGACCTCTATTCGGTCAAGCCCATCGCAGGAGGAGAACTGGCGGAGAACGCTTCCGCGTCAGGCTCGAGGATACTCGTCGCCGAAGACCATTACGCAGAGGGCGGCATCGGCGAAGCGGTTGCCGCGGCGATTTCCGGAAAAGGTATAACTGTTTATCGCGCCGCGGTCACTTCAATCCCCGGCTCGGACAAGGGGGCGGTTCTCCTCGACGCCCAGGGATTGAGCGCGGAGCGTCTGGCTGAGAGGGTGAAAGAAATCCTCGCCGAGGGAAATTGAGCATTCAACATATTATCTGCCGAGTGGCAGAAGGAGGTTAAAAATGGCTGGAGAGAAAAATGATGCGCACCGTCAAAAACACCTCTCTCATTATTGCTGTTCTCACGGAAAGCCCGTCATTGGTGAAAAAGATTTCTTCGCGGGCAAGGGTGTGTCTCGCCGAGATTTTCTTCTCGGGCTGGGAGCGGCCGGGA
Organism: uncultured Verrucomicrobiota bacterium; assembly: GCA_964640185.1. Lineage (GTDB taxonomy): Bacteria > Auribacterota > JABMQX01 > JABMQX01 > JABMQX01 > CAZXGF01. Next base: position 42,616 of record CAZXGF010000003.1, read on the forward strand.
TGGGGACATGGGCACTTTCGTCACGGCGAGCTGACGCTGCTTTGAAAAAGCCGATTCCGGGGATGGGTCTGCGGATCGGCACGCCCCTCAGAGTCAAACCGGCTCTCGTCTATCAGCTCTATCAGAAGAGGGAAGCCACGAGTTGGCGGCCCTGGGGCGGGCTGCACAGCCAGAACGATGTGCACAAAGAAGCTAACAAGATTGAAGGGGAGCTGAAAAAGTTGTCCTCGAAGGCGGACTTCCCGATGGAGATTCTGCCCGTAGCCCCGGTGAGAACCGGGGCACAAGCCGCTGCCGTAAGAGACAGCGATTGCGACGTGATTTTGGTTTACGCCGCCATCGGAGGAGGAGGACACCTCAACACCATCGCCTCCTCGAAGAAGCCTAATGTGATGTTTTGCAGACACAAGTCCGGGCCTGTCTATCTCTGGTACGAGATCGCTCACCCGCACTTCCTCCGGAAAGCCACCGACGAGTACAAGCAACCCGGGATGGATGTCTGGGACGTTGTGATAGACGACTACGGGGAGGTTCTCTGGCGGATGAGGGCGCTTTACGGACTGAAGAACGCTCTCGGCACGAAAATCGTTGCCATTGGCGGCCCGGGAGGGTGGGGAGTTGGACACAAACTTGGCCCGCAGACGGCAAGAGAAATCTGGAAATTCGACATAATACCGGTCACATACAAAGAACTCGAGCCGATGATAAAGAAGGGTATGGGGGACGAAAAGGTCGTGCAGCAAGCGAGGCGAGAGACCGAGGAGTACCTCGCTCAAAAAGGTGTCTCCCTCCACACTGACAAGGAATTCCTCGTCAGGGCTTTTGTGTTGACCAAAATCTTCAGGGACCTCATGGAGAAAGCGGACGCGGCGGCAATCACTGTCAATGCGTGCATGGGAACGATCATTCGCATGTCCAAAACTACAGCCTGTATGCCATTGAGCCTCATAAATGATGAAGGGCTGATGGCGTTCTGCGAATCCGATTTCGTGGTCATTCCATCCGGGATTCTGCTGCGGTACATCTCGGGAAAGCCCTCTTTCCTGCAAGACCCGACCTATCCCCATGACGGCGTCACCACCTGCGCCCATTGCACCGCTCCCCGGAGAATGAACGGGAAAGACTTCGAGCCGACGAAAATCCTCACGCACTACGAGTCGGATTACGGCGCCGCGCCTAAGGTCGAGTTCAGGAAAGGGCAGGTCATCACAGTTCTCAATCCCAGTTTCACGTCCAAGAAATGGATAGGCTTTCGAGGAAAGATTCTCGACCATCCTTTCTATGACATCTGCCGGTCGCAGGTTGACGTGGGAATCGAAGGGGATTGGCGAAAGCTCCTCGAGGATATGCACGGATTCCACTGGATGATCTGCTATGGCGATTACCTGCGGGAGGTGGGCTACGCGCTCAAGAAGGTCGGAATCCAGTGGGAGAACATCACCACGGGTAGAAGCACCTGAGCGCCGGATTCTGGTTTGCTCTGCCTCGCATAGTACATTTAGATGAGCGGGCAAATCTTGTTGCCGATTTGCTGAAAAGCACCGGGCTGCGATGCGCGATGAAGAACTGTGCACTGCAAGTCGCTACAGGCATAGTGCTCCCATTCACAAGTTCGGTAACGCATTTGTTCCCACAGGATAACAGGATAAACGGGTTTTTTTGCCCGAGCGGCGTCAGAACGCCCTTGCCCGCGTTCCGCGGGGTTCATCCTGTTCATGGTGTCAAGGAAACTCGTTACGTCGGAACAGGTGGTTTTGCCTCTGGGTGCGCAGCCCGGCGAGGGGCCGCAGCCTAAAACTGTCTCAACCGTTACAGGGAAGGAGAAGGAGCCATGGTAAAGCAATGTGTTGGCATAGTTTGTTTGATGCTAATCGCAAGTTTGGCAACCCTGACACATGCTGGCCATACACCCTTTTTAGAAAATCAAAATGCTAAAGTGTACACACTGTTTTTCTCGCTTTCGGCAAAGCTGTCAAACAAGATTTTGAGTGAACTGCAGAAGAGCTGTGAGGGGATGGAGTTTGTGGGAAGAGAGATAATAGACTCATCCGCCTATTCTGCGAAAACGGACCCCGAAATGACTGTAAATGATGAGAAAAGCAATTTGGTTCTTGGAAAGATAGCTAATTCCAAAAAGGGCTTGGACGGATTGCTTCTATTTTTCGGCGGTTTTTCTGACAAGCGATTCATGCTCACTGGCTTGCCTACAATAGTTGTAGATTGCAATCCTTCCAAGCCGCAAGGTGGGTTTAAAAATGCCGTGGCCATGGGGGAAAAATATGGCACAAAGTTTATTACAGTTTCTTACAGCACAACCGGCTTTTCCGACGATCCTTCCGAATTTGTGCCTGGTGATATCCCAACCCCTTTGGCGAGCGACATATTGGCCGAGAAAGTCAAGTTGTTTAACGCTATAAAAAGGATGAAGAACACAAACCTATTAACCATTCAAGATTACGATAGAATGGATCCTATAGGCCTGAGGGGCTGGGGCGCCGTAAATGCTCCAGTGGACGATTTTGATAAAATCTATCCCAGGAAACTAAAGGAATCTTTGGGTGTGGACATCGTAATTGTGAGGTCCAACGAGCTGATTGAGCAAATTGCAAAGGCTCGAAGAGAAGAGGCGGAAAAGATTGCCGACATGTGGATAAATGAGGCCGAAGCCGTGATTGGCGTTAAAAGAGAAGATGTAATAAGGTCCGCCGAGTTGTACATAGCCTACAAGGAATTAATAAAAAAATACGATGCAGATGTCATAACAATGAGTAGCTGGGCTCTTATTCCGGATGGGAAGATAAAGGCTATGGGCTGCTTAGCGGAAATGGAGTTGGCCAAGGAACACATACCTTGCTGTTGCGAGTCCCTTATCAATCCTTTAGTTACTCAGATGCTTGTAACTTACATTACGGGCAGACCGGGTTTTGTAGGGGATATGTTGGGCGGATTCCCTCCGGCGGTTCCTCCGAGTGAAATTCCGATGAACATGATGGTTATTGGCCATTGTTACGGACCGATCAATCCTCATGGCAATGACAGGGTTCCTTATACTATAAGAAACCACGCCTATTATGAATTGGGGTGGGACACAACTGACCCGAGGAGGGCGTGGAGAAGGGATGCACAAGTCCGAGCAAATAAGCAATTGAAAAAAGAACATATCACCCTGGTTGGCATAAGGGTGAAATGGCCGATAGATGAGATTGTCACGGTGGTTAAGGTTAACGCCTACGATAGGAAGATAGAGGTTTATACCGGTAAAAGCATTGATGGTAACTATGTATATAAGGATTTCGACAACCGCATCTGTAGAACCAAGCTGGCTATTAGCCTCGATAAGCCATTCAAACGGCTCAGGCGTGATAGATGGGGGTGTCATCGAGTAGTGTTCTATGGTGACCACACGCAGAAGATTAAGAATTTGGCCGCCTTAGTTGGATTTGAGCTTGTAGAATAAGGGAAATGATAGCAAAATAAATAGTCCGCGAGGACTGCATCTGGGAAAAGCAAGCAGAGTTGAACATGCTTTTTGGCCCGGTTAGTGCTCAGCCCCGCGCATCCCTGCACTTCCGCGTGGGGTTTGGGCGCATCCCGCCGATGAAGCCAGAGCATTACCTTCCGAGTTTCAAAGGGGCTTTTTCCTCGCTGCTCCCAAGGAGAGATAGCATCTTGGCCGCCCACCGATGCTTCGGGATTTCTTCCTCCTATTTAGTGCTGGAATCTCCTTTCGCAGAGAGTGTACTCTGCGACGGCGCCCGGAAGAGGCGCCTCGGACGCGAAAGGCTGAACAAGAGATGCAGCGATAGTTTAGATGAACACATGTGGAACGCGGGCACGGGGGGACGACCGCGCTTCTGGCTACGGAGGTTGCTGATGGCAAGGGCTTTTCTGATTGTCGCAACATTGGTTGGAATCTGCCGACCGCTGTCAGCCGGGCAGAATCTGGTTGGGAACCCGAGCTTCGAGGAAAGCGACGAGAAGGGTGACCCGGCCGGTTGGCAGTGGTGGGGCTCGGAGGCGGGCGAGCTTACCGATGCGGAGGTCTTCCAGTGGGAGCCGGAAGGGCATTCGGGAAACTGGTCGGTTTCTATCCGCGAGGAGTGCTGGAGGAGTCGCGGCTACTGGTGCACCGTCATTCGCGGAATCAAACCCCGTCGTTGGTATTCGGTCTCCCTATGGGCGAAGCGCGACCGCCCCACCGGATGGCTGCCGGAACTTCAGCTCTTCCAGAAGAGAAGGGTGATGAACCTCTATCAGGCGGGAGCGTGGCAGAAGTTCGACTGGCTTCTCAACTCGGGGGAGTGTCACGGCAACGTCGTACTGAAACTCATCAACTGGCGAAAACCTTACAAGGTATGGTTTGACGACATTGTCGTGCAGGAGTTTTGCGTCGAGGCTCACCCATACGAGAAGCCGGGAAAGCTGAGCTGGCGCTCTCCGGAAACGAGTCGCTTAGTCGTGTTCAGGGTGGAGGCGGCGAGAAGCGACCGGTTTGAAAACTCCCTTGTCATAGGAGAGACGCTGGCCAATGAAATCTCCCTTCCTCCTGAAATGAGCGGGGGAAAGTGGTACTGCCGAGTCAAGGCGCTCCAAAATGAGACGTTGCTGGCGACTTCTCGATCTCGCGAGACCAATGTCGCGAAAGGCGAGACGACGGTTCCAAAAGTGCGAGCAACGGAGAAGGAAGCCTTGCCTCCGCTTCGCCCGGAATCGAGCGAATACATCTCTTTCGATGAAAACCTCAACCTACTCGTGGATAAAGAAACGTTTTCCTTCAGGGATGGCAAGCCCTTTTTCCCCATAGGCATTTACTCTCTCCCCGTGGAGAAATTCAGCGAGGCCAGAAGAGCCGGTTTCAACGCAGTGCTGACGAGCGAAGTCGAAGCGGCTCGACGCGCCGGCTTGCGGGCAATTGTCCCCAGGGGCTTCCGATACTCCGCGAAAAGCGACGGGGGACGCACTGCGCTTTCGGCGAGAGAAGTGAACCGCTGGATAATCGCCCGCTACCTGTGGGACGAGCCCGCCCAGACTAACGCCAGCCCCCGCGAGGTTTTCCGGGCACATACACGGGAAAAGAAAGCGGACCCTCATCATCCCACCGCCATTGTCGTTTATCGGCCGGAGAACTTTTGGAGTTACGCCTCGGTCTCGGACATTCTCATGACCGACCCCTATCCCATCCCACATAGGCCCATGAGGGTCGTCTCGCAATCTGTAAAAGCCGCCGTAGAAGCTGTGCGAGACCGGAAACCGGTGTGGGCGGTTATTCAGGCCTTCAACTGGGGCGAAGCATCGCAGGAAGCGCGGCGAACCGGCTGGGCGAGGTATCCAACCTACCGCGAGGAGAGGTGCATGGCTTACCTCGCGGCCATAAACGGCGCCAGGGGAATCCTCTTTTTCCGATACTCGGGAAAGGACAAACACGACCCGCTCAACTGGCCAGCGCTGAAACGTGTTGCCAGCGAGCTGAAAGAGCTCTCGCCGATTCTCCTCAGCCGGACGCTTCCCCTTCCGGTCTCCCTCGATGTGCAAGCTCCGTCGCAGCCCGGCGGGAAAGATGATAAAGATAAAATAGAGCTCGCCGTCAAAAGCGACGGGCATCGGACGTTCCTACTCGCCGCCAACAACTGGCCGGGAACCCGAGCAGCCACGTTCTCTTTCCAGAACGAGTTGCGACCTTTTGTGACCTTGCCTTTTGAAAAGAGAAGGATCAAGGTTGAGCGACGCTCTTTTTGCGACGTCTTCGGGCCCTACGGCGTCCACATCTATGAGCTCGGATTCAAATGACTGGTGCGCCGCTCCTCGACCGGTGATTAGGAAGCAGACGTAGCTGTGCGCAGCCCCTGCAACGCCTCGGTAGGAAGGCCCGCTTTCCGGTGGGAGGCCCGTCGCTCGATGGAGCAATAACCAAGCCGGACGGACAGACACCAACACCCCGGCAACCCTTGCCGGACGACGAAGCCTCCCGAAGGCGAAAGTGATCCTGACGCAGTCAAGAAGATGCGGCCTCTTCTCAAAGAGCTGCTGGCCCACGCCGAGCATGACTTCCTTCCGGGCACCGCTTAGCCCGATTGGTACGAGGACAAGAGAAAGCTCGTCCGTAAGGCTCCCGGCTCCGTTTGAGAAGAGCAGCAAAGACAGGCTTCCGACCTGAGGCGGCCTGTTTGGGTACTGGAGCCGGGGGCGCTTGCGTAGGGCTTTGATGGCGCGGTCTGATGCGGGCGGAACACAGGCCACAGGCCAACTCATTACGAGAATGGTTCAGGAGGGATTTGGTATCGCGGCTGTTCGGGAAATTGGCGCAGTCACGTGGACGGCGTCCTGCTATGGCGACACATTGCGCGCCGCCAGATTCTCAAGAAAGACTTCCGACTCAAAACCGCGATCTCTGAGCAGGCCGTAATAGGAATAGCCGACAAGTTGGATGGGTTTGTTATCCCAGCAAAGGGAAAGTCCCTCGCGCCTCAGCCCAGACGAGGCAGCTTGTTGAGCCAGCAAAAGAAAAGATTGACGCGCATACAATTGATTTACGTTGAAGTTGCACCTGATGATATATTCGCCATGAATCCGCCATTCTTGCTCCTTATGCCGACTGGATAAAAGGAAGATCCTCCATCAGTGGTATGGCCTCAGTCTCGGGCGGATACCCCGCCTTGGCGGTGGAGAGAAAAAGGGAAGAGAAGGGTAACGCAAAGGCGCAGAGTCGCAGAGAGAAGAATGAGAAGGACTCCGTCGTCGCCTGCCGTGGCATGGGCATCTTGCCCATGATTCCGACGGGTCCCGCCTCCAGCGGGATGCCACCTGGGGGATGGCTTTTTTTGCCGTGAAGGGGACAGATCCACGGCGTCAACGTGCGACGGGAGAGGTTCAAAACGAGGCGTCAGGGCACGCCACGGAGACGCGGCCACACCGCTTGACGGAGTACCTCCGAGGGTGTAGAGTCCGTTGTGTACCGTTGGAACATGGTACACTCTTGCAAGAAAAACCTGGAATTCCACGGACCGACAAGCCACCTCTATGCGAAACAATAACGGAGCCCTCGGTGTCATGGCGCGAGAACTGAAGAGATGATAGTGCCTTTATCGGAATTCCAGAAGATGCCCAACTGGCGCATACCCTCAAGGAGGAAAAAATGAGCAAAGGAATTTCACGCCGCGATTTTCTTCGCGGGTCAGCGGGTGTTTTAATCGGAGCGGCGGCTTCCGCGGCCGATAGGGCAATCCCCGTTCCGGCGAAAGGTCCGAACGTCTTGTTCATATTCGACGACCAGTTGCGGGCTCAGGCTCTCAGCTACAACGGCGAGACGAACATCACGACCCCCAACATTGACCGCCTCGCGCGGCAGGGGATCGTGTTCACGAACGCCATTTCGACCTGCCCATTGTGCACGCCGTATCGCGGGATGCTTCAGACCGGGCGATACCCGACCCACACCGGACTCGTTCTGAACTGGGTGGACATCAACCCGAAGGAACGGTGCATCGCGGAACTCTTCCGTGGGGCGGGATACGACACCGCCTTCATAGGCAAATGGCATCTCAGCGCCGGCCGCATGAAGCTCGCCGGCAAGCACGCCGTCACGAAAAAGGACTCGCAGCGCATCCGCCGCGGCGTAGAGACTTATCTGAAGCAGAACCCCGAGTCGGAGTACGTACCACCCGGGCCGCAGCGGCAGGGTTACGGCTACTGGGCGGCGTTCAATTTTCATTCTGACTTCCGAAAAGCGTTCTATTACCGGGACACGCCGAAGCGGCTGATTATGCCCCACTACGAAACCGACTCCGAGACGGACATGGCAATCGAATACATGCGCAAGAGAATCCATTCAGAGCGGCCCTTTTTCCTGACCGTTGCGCCGCATCCCCCGCATCCCCCGTGGAACCCGGGCGCCTGTCCTCCCGGATACCTGGACAGAGTGAGACCGGTGCTCGATTGGCGGCCCAACGTCGGCGACAAACGCGGCTCTGCGAACCATGACCCCCGCTGTTACTACGCCATGACCGTCAACGTTGACGACAATATCGGGCGGTTGATGCGGTTTCTGGACCAATCCGGCCTCGCCGAGAACACAATCGTGGTCTTCACGGCTGACCATGGCGAGATGCTCGCAAGCCATAATCGCTTCAACAAGATGGTCCCGTACGAGGAAGCTGTGAACGTGCCGCTGATAATCCGGTGGCCGGGCCGAACGCCCGCCGGAACTCGCACCGACTGTCTCTACACCCCCATAGACCACATGCCGACCCTGCTGTCTCTGGCGGGAATCCCGGCGCCGGATACCGCCGACGGGATGGACTTGAGCGCAGCCGCCCTCGGCCGTCGCGGCCCCCGGCGGGAGAGCACCCTGATGATGAACCTCGTCTCGCACTGGGATTATTTCGACTCCGGCACGCTGTGGCCTGAATGGCGGGGGGTCAGAACGAAGTCTCATAGTTACGTCAAGTGGCTCGAGGAGCGCAAGGAGGAACTTTACGACAACCTCGCCGACCCGTACCAGATGAGAAACCTCGCCGAGGGCAAAAAGGATCTCAATACCCTCAAGAAGATGCGAGCTCGCCTCGAGGAACTCCTCGCCGCCGCCCACGATGAGTTCCTTCCGGGGACTGCTTACGCCGATTGGTACGACGATAAGCGAAACCTCGTCCGGACAGCTCTCGGCCCCGTCTGACAATTCAACTCAGGAAATAACGTTGCCGGCGTTGTCTGGTGAGGGAAATGCTTGCAGAGCGAATTGCGCCATGGCTCAACAGAAACTCCCACGGAATTTCAAGCTTGTCCTCCGGTACGACGGCGCCAACTATCACGGTTGGCAGTTGCAACGGGACGTGTGCACCGTTCAGGGGGTGGTCGAGGAGGCAATAGAGCGAGTCGCGGGAGTGAAAGCGAGAGTGCACGCCTCCGGCAGGACTGATGCCGGCGTCCACGCCCGGGGGCAGGTCGTCCACTTCAAGGCGCAGACCGACATCTCGCCGCGAGCGCTCAAGGCACGCCTTAACGAATCTCTGCCGAGAGACATCCGGGTGCTATCCGTAGAAGAGGCGCCGCTATCTTTTCATAGCCGGTACGATGCCTCATCCAAAGTGTATCGCTACTCCATACTGAATTGCAGAATTGCAGGCCGCTACACGGCACGGTCGGCGCACGTCTTTTCGCCGAAGCTCGACCTGGACAGGATGCAGAGCGCCGCCAGGTATCTCGTGGGGACGCACGATTTCTCTTCTTTCGGGGTTAACCCCGGGCGGGAGGTGGAGAGCGCGACGAGAACGATCAAAAGGCTGGAGCTGACCCGGCAAGGACATTACATCTTCGTGGAAGTGGAAGCTGACGGCTTTCTCTACAAAATGGTTCGCTCCATAGTTGGGACGTTGCTGAAGGTCGGGGCGGGCAAAATAGAGCCGGAGGAGATGCCGGCAATCCTCGAATCTCGCGATAGATGCCGTGCCGGACCGACGGCTCCCCCCCACGGACTGTGTCTGCTGGAGGTGAAGTACCTCAACCCTCCAAAGCGGGAAGCGAGAATAACCGCAGAGCACGCAGACCACGCGGACAGCAGCACCGGGCCGTAGAGAGGCAGTTGCTTCCTCGCTCTCCGTGGTGGACTGTGCTCTTCAGCGCGACAAGAATAAGCCTTTGTCATGTGGCATCCCCCGCCTCTGGCGGGGGACCCGTGGAGGAATCATGGGCAAGATGCCAATGCCACGGCAGGCGACGACGGAGTCCTTCTCTTCCTCCTCTCTGCGCCCCTGCCCCGCGTCTCGCGGGGTTACCCTTCTCTTCTCTTCCCTTTCTCCCTCCCGCGCCTTGGCAGGGCATCCGCCCAAGACTGAGGCATTACCTTCTCCTCCCATTTTTCCGTTGACTCTGCGTTCGGCGAAAGATATGATGAGATTGGTCGCTCGGTTGAAGAGGGCGACGTTGGTGAGGCTCAAATCAGTTTATGAGAGGAGTGCTGGTGGGCCAGGGGAAGCTCCACGAGGAAATTATCTGCGCTGGCTTCGGCGGGCAGGGGATTATGTTCCTGGGCAAGTTGTTAGCTCAGGCGGCTATGGCCGAAGGACTTCAGGTGACTTACCTCCCATCCTATGGCGCGGAGGTGCGGGGGGGCACCGCGCACTGCAACGTGATCATCTCCTCGGAGGAGATCGCCTCGCCCGTAATTGACAATCCCACCAGCGCTATTGTGATGAATCATCCGTCCCTGGTGAAGTTCGAGCCGAAGCTTCGTTCAGGGGGGATTCTCATTGTCAACTCCTCCCTGACGGTGGAGCCACCGAGGCGCCCCGACATACAGACCGTCGAAGTCCCCGCGACGGAGATGGCGGATTCTCTCGGCAGCATACAGGTCGCCAACGTGGTGGCGCTTGGGTGCTACTTGCGGAGCCGGGCGGTCGTGCCTCTCTCGACGGTGATGAATTGTCTTAAAGATGTTCTCCCAAAAAGGAAACACGATCTGCTCGGAATCAATCAGGAGGCTCTTCGCAAAGGGGTTGACCTACTTCCCCGGGACAGGGAAACCGCCTCCGCGAGCGAGGCTGGATAGGTCGGCAACCGCGAGACAGATTAAACAAACCCTTTTTTTGTCTTTTCGAGGATTTCTTGCTAACCATTGAACGTTGCCATCAGAATCACGATTTTTCGATTGTTCTTGGTGCCGGTCTTCCTGGCTCTACTTCTGGCTTATAGAGGGAGCGCGCCTTATTCTGCGGAATGGCTGAGATATACGGCCGTTGTCGTATTCATTGTAGCTTCCGTCTCTGACATTGTGGACGGCTATATTGCCCGGACCCGGGGAATGGCTACGAAGCTCGGCGGGTTTCTCGATCCCCTCGCCGACAAGCTCCTTATGGGCCTTGGGATCATCGTCGTGAGCCTTCCGGCCAAGGACGGTTTTCCCTTTGACCCACCCGCACTTTGGTATCCGGTCGCCGTTGTGGCTACGAACCTCGTCCTTGCTGGCGGCGCCCTCACCGCCCATATTCTTCGGAAGAAGGTCGAGATCAAGGCCGTTGTTCTCGGGAAGGCCGCTGCGGTTCTTCAAGCGGCAACCCTGGGCTGGATCATCCTGAGGATTCCGGGCGCGGCGTTTTTCTATTATCCTGCTGGAATCCTGACCGTCGCAGCGGGCATCGGGTATGTTATCGGGGCTGTCCGGCAAGATCGAGCCGCCAGGGCGTCCGAAGGGTAACTCTCACGCCGCGCAACCCCGCTGGTCAGGGAAAATCACAGCTACGATGTACCGGAGGTCGTAGCTCTGCCTTTAGTCGGCGGCAATCCCGAATATCTGCGCTGGATTGACGACTGGGTTGAGACCCATCGGAAAGGTCATACGTTTTGAAAGTCGCCATAGATTGCATCCCCTGCATGTTCAAGCAGGCTCTCATCGCCTCGCGTAAGTGCACGACTGATGTCGAGGAGCTGAAGAATATCCAATTCGAGCTGATGCGGTTGATCCCTCGGGAGACGTTCGACCAGTCCCCCGCCGAGATGACCTATCACGTCCTCAGAGTCGTCAACGAAGTCTTGGAGTGTGCGGACCCTTTCGCCGAAGAGAAACGCCGGAGCAACGACGCCATGCTGGAGCTTTATCCGACGTTGAAAGACATGATAGAGTCCTCCTCCGACAAGCTTCACACCGCGATAAAGATCGCCGCGGCAGGCAATGTGATTGATATGGGCATCCTGAATCGGTTCGATGTCAGGAAATCCATTGACGATATTCTCGAAAATTCGTTCAAAATTGACCACTTCGAGCTTCTTCGCAGGGACCTCATGTCCGCGGAGAGGATTCTTTACATTGCGGATAATGCCGGAGAAATCGTCGCGGACATGCTGTTCCTGGAGACCCTCGGCAGGAAAGATGTTCGGGTCGCCGTCAACGAGAAGCCCATCCTCAACGACGCCACCATGGATGACGTCCGACAGGTGCGGCTCGACCGCGTCGCCGTTCCCCTCTCCAATGGTTCGGAGATGGTTGGAACCGTCCTTCGCGATTGCAGCGAGGAGTTCAGGAACGTTTTCCACGCGGCCGACGTCATTATAAGCAAGGGGCAGGGGAACTACGAGTGCCTCGATGAGCGAGACGAGAACATCTATTTTGTCCTGACGGCGAAGTGCCCGGTTGTTGCGCGAGCGCTCGGCGTCGAGGAGGGCGACGCCGTCCTCAAAAAGGAGACTGCCCATCATGGCCCGTGATACACACCACCGTTTCTTCCTTTTCCGGCGCCCGTCCGCAGCGGCGGAGGTTCTTCGGACTCTGTTGCCGGTGAAACGATTGATGAAGATGGCGGGGCTGGCTCTCCTTTTCCTTGCGGGGCCGGCTTTCGCTGCCTCGGGGTATCTCAAGCCCGAGACCAACGCCAAAACTCTCAAAAGAGCTGAAGGCTACTTTCGCGACGGCGTGGAGCTCTATCAGCGGGGGAAGCATCGGGCGGCTCTACGCAAGTTTCTCGCTGCGGAAAGAGCGTGTCCGGAGCTTTTCTCTGCCGGCTACCATGCGGCGCTTTCCCTTCGAAAAACGGGAGACGAGAACGCCGCCGTTGCCCAGCTCAAGAAGCTCAACACCCGCTTCCCCGAAAACATTATCGCCCACAACGACCTCGGGGTGATCTATGCGAGCAAAAACGAGGAACAGTCAGACAGGCTCGCGCGCGTCGAATTCGAGACCGCTGTCAGAAACGGTGAGAATCTCCTCCGAGGGAAAGAGAAAAAGATTCCTCAGCTTCGCGTTGATCTGGCCATGGCTTACGCGAACATGGGCGCCCTGGACCTAAAGAACTCCAAACTCACCGATGCCGAGAAGAGTTTCCGCAAAGCCGTCGAGCGCTATCCGCTGGCTTTCTTCGGGCACTTTGGACTGGCAAACGTCCTTTTTGGAATGAAGAGGTTCGATGAAGCCAAGAAAGCCTACCGAAAAGCGCAGCAAGTCGAGCCGAATAACGTCGGCGTTCACATCGCCCTGGCGAGGTGCTACCTTTTCGCGGCGGACAAGAATCCCCGCTTCGCCATAGGAGAGCTGAAAAAAGTCCCACAAGGCCCGCGGGATAGCCCCCCGCCGGAAACGTTCGACCTTTTTGGCGACGCGTATGCCCTGCTGGGGGACACCGACAAGGCCATCGCGAGCTACACAATGTACCTCTGCTTTCCGGAGCACAACCCTCAAGCCCTGTACAAGCTCGGCGCCATCTGCTATAATGAACAAAACTGGAAGGAGGCGAAGAAGTACCTGGAGGCGTTTGTCGCCGAAGCTCCCGATGACCAGCGGGAGCTGCTTTCCACCGCTTACAAGCTACTTGGCGACATTTCAAGCCAGCAAAAGGATTACGAAAAAGCGATTGCCAGTTACCTTCAGGGCAGCAAACTCCGCCAAGCCTATCTGAGCTGCTATTACGGTTTGGCAGATTCCTATTTTCACTTGCAGCAGTACGAGAAAGCGAGGGAATATCTCCTTCTGGTCCTGAAGGGCCTTCCACCTATCGGAAGCGCTGAGGAAAATAAGCTTCGAGGAAAAGCATTCACATTATTGAAAAGAATACCGTCTCAATCATGAAGCGGAATCTCCGCCCGCAGCCTTGCGGCGCGCGCAACGCCCACTTCAGGGGCCTCCGAGGCGCGAAAGGGCTTCGCAAGGGCAGGCGGGATGTCCGGCACAGAGCATCACAGCTCTATGATATGTGCTGCGTTTGAAAATGGATGGAAAGGATTTTGATACTATGTCACAGCATCCCAGTTTTGGTTCCCGAGGGAAGATAAAAGCCAAAAAGAACGTGCTCCCACGTTACGATCGCATCCAGTTGCTCAAAAAGAAAGGGAAGTGGAAGGAGGGAGACTCAGTCTTCGGGCTGCCCAAGACGAAGTCAGAATGACCGAGCGCGACTCGCACTGGCGGCTGTTTCCCGTCGTTTTCCGTGCACTGGCAAGGGCTGAAATGCCTGAGCGAAGGATTTGAGGACAGGATGCACAGGATTAACAGCATCTCGTCTATCCTGTTATCCTGTCAAAATCAGTACGGATAAAGCTTGCCTCCCGCTATCGCGGAATCTGTCCCACCATACTCCCTTTTGTCAGCGAGGGGAAAAGCATGCCTCCGAGAGGCGCAACCGATGCAACCGGCGAGCGGTTGCAGAAGTTCCTTGCCCGCGCCGGCGTGGGCTCAAGAAGAGAGTGCGAGCAGCTAATTGCTCAGGGGCGAGTCAATGTCAATGGTGAGATAGTGAGCGAGCTCGGCTCCCGGGTCTCCCCCGGGAGAGATATAGTGAGCCTTGACGGCACTGTTGTCAAAACCGAGAAGCCCCTCTATCTCGTCTTTAACAAGCCAAAAAACTGTCTCTGCACCAGCCGGGACGATAGGGGAAGAAAAACCGTCCTCGATTTTCTTCCCGGCATATCCCAGAGGATTTACAGCGTCGGGCGCTTGGACTACGACGCAGAAGGGCTACTGATCCTCACCAATGATGGGGATTTCGCTCACAGGGTGATTCATCCCAGGTTCCGCATTCCGAGAACGTACAGGGTTGCGGTCAAAGGTTTCTTCACCCCGGAAGCAGCCGATTCTCTCCGTAGCGGAGTGAGGCTCGACGGCAAACTGGTCCGGCCGGTGAGCGTCGGTATCATTCATCGTGGGAGGCGCACGAGCCGCATTCAACTTGAGATCGCTCAAGGGATAAACCAACAGGTCAAGCGAATGCTCAAGCGAGTCGGATATGAAGTGACTGCCATCAAAAGGATAAGGATGGGTAATCTTGAGCTCTCGACACTTCCGGTGGGGAAGTTCCGCAGAATGACCCCGGCGGAGTTGACGTCCTTCGACCGAGCTCAGGAGCTCGAACAATGAGCGGGTGGGCGACGCGACTCACGGGCCACTGGCAGCGCAGGCACGGGACGTAGCCGTTCGTGTTGGAGTACCGGGTAACGGCGAAGCGTCGGGACAAGCTTTCAGAACCTCGCGGGGAGGAAAAGAAAATCGCTCAAATAGGGAAGGGCGTGCAGATGAGGAAGGCTCTCAGTGTGGCGAGCGTTGTGTTGATGGTTTGCGTTCCCCAAAAAAGTTGGGGCAAGACATGGTACGTTGATGGTTCTGTTCTCCGTTCAGGCGATGGTACTTCCTGGAAAACTCCTCTGGTGACAATCCAGGAAGGCATAGACAAAGCGTCGGACGGCCATACCGTCATCGTCGCGCTTCTGACAAAGCGGAGCTACATGGAAAATATCCACTTTGACGGCAAAAACATCATAGTTTGCAGCACGAATCCGCTCAGTCATACCGTCGTGAGGGACACGGTCATTGACGGTAACAAAGCCGGGGCGGTTGTGACCTTCTCCGGAACCGAAGGCGAGAAGTGCGCCTTGCGCGGTTTCACCATTCGCAACGGAGAGGCCTTTTGCGCCGGGGGCATCTCCGGCCGCGGGAGCCGGGGCACCATCGAGAACAACGTCATCACCGGCAACTCCGCCACAGCCACTTATGCCGGCGGCCTGCACATGTGCGACGGTTTGATCTGCAACAACATTATCACCGACAACTCCGCCGCTTATTACGGCGGCGGCTTTTACCATTGCAACGGCATGATAAAAAACAACACCATATCGCAGAACACTGCGCTCGAGGGTGGCGGACTGGCCTATTGTGACGGAACCATTCAGGACAATATCATCACACAGAATCTCGCGAAGAGCAACGGGGGTGAAGCTGTTGGGGCGGGGTTGGCGCACTGCAATGGCATCATCCAGAGCAACACCATCACGGAAAACTGTTCGGACTCCTTCGGCGGCGGATTGGCCTATTGCGATAACCTCATCCGCAACAACACGATATGCGACAACTCGGCCTTTTGTGGCGGCGGACTGGCTTATTGCAATACCACGATTCGGAACAACACGATCTCTGAAAACTTCGCCCACAATGGCGGGGGGCTCGCTTACTGTGACGGCATCATACAGAGCAACACCATCACGGGGAACCGGGTTTTCCCTTCCTGGCCTGTAGGCATCGGCGGAGGGCTGCTTACGTGCAATGGGAAGATCGAAAACTGTATCATTTGGGGAAATACTGGCCGCGTGGACACCCAAATTCACGAAGGGAGCGAGCCAACCTATTGCTGCATCCAGGATTGGACCGGATGGGGCGAGGGGAACATAGACCAGGACCCCCTGTTCGTTGACCCGGACGGCCCCGATAACAATCCCACCACATACGCGGACAACGATTACCGCCTCCAGTCGGATTCGCCTTGCGTTGACAACGGCAAGAACGGCAACTGGATGTGGGACGCGGTGGACCTGGACGGGCATCCTCGCGTCTTCTACGGGGTTTCATCCGTCACCGTGGATATGGGGGCGTACGAGTACAACTCGTTCAGCTTCCGAATTATTGGAGTGGCACAAACGGCCGGCGGCGGTTTTCGGATAACCTGGACGAGCCGCCCCGGCGACACGTTCGCTGTCTGGTCCCCTACTGACGGATCGTTCGGCACGTGGGTCCAACAAACAATCGTAACCGGCTCCGGAACAACCAATTCCTGGACTGACACTGTGCCCAACGACCAAACAAAATTCTACCGGGTCGAGCTGACTCCATGACCGCCTGGCCGTTCGGCGGTCACGGGGCTCTCGAAGAAGCACGAAATACCTCTGGATTCACCAGAGAGCACCGCAAGGAGAGCAGAATAAAGGTGTCACAGGTTTCGGAAACAGAAGCTCAACAGGCAAAATGAAATTCTTCTCAAAAATACGCAGAGCGCTCAAGAGGTTCTTCGGGACCGAGAAGTTCCTGTGCGATACTTGCAAGTACGACTATGGCGACGTTTGTCGAAACCCCGATAGGCCCAACGCTACCGAGTGTAAGGACTATAAGCGCAGATAGCCTTTGTTAAGTACATGAGTTCGCAAATACGGTGACGTATGCTGCTCGGTGAAAGGAGCTTTCTGGACAGGATGAACAGGATTCAGAACATCCCGTCCATCCTGTTATCCTGTCAAAAAAAGAATACGTGACCGAACTTAAGAACCACAGCACTAAGGTCTGGAAAATGCGGTCACACCCTCCGACTCAATAAGAAAAGGTAGATGGGATGGCATTTCCGCCGGATACCCCGGGAATTGAATTGGCCCCATTGCTCCCTTCCGGGAGACGCCGTTTCTGGCTTCTCTTCGCCGGGGTGCTTTTTGCGGCGGCGCCATCGTTTGGCGCCCAGTACGATGCCGTGTCCGCCCTCCGGGAGAAGATTGACCAAGCCGAAAAAGAGAGAATTGAAATATGCAGAACCCTCGGCGCCATCTACGAGCAATTGGGCGACACCGATAAGGCCATCGAAAGTTATCAGATGGCCTTTCACGTCTTTCCCGATGACCCCTTTATCTCCGGGAAACTGATTAAGCTCTACACTGCCCAAGAGCGCTGGGCAGAACTTGCTCCCGTCTATAAAAGCCTTATAAATGTCAACCCCGGCGCCAATGAGGTGTACATGAACAAGCTCGCGGAGTGTCTCCTAAAAGCAGGCCAGCCGGGCGAGGCTCTTTCCGTAATCCGCGACCTGCTTGATGAATACGGCAACGACTCCGGAGACTACCGCGATGCCGCCCAGATGCTTATCAACTATGAGCAATATCAGCCTGCGGCGAGCATCTGCCGGAAGGGTATCGAAGCAGGATTTGAGCAATCCGCCAATTTGCATTGCCTTCTCGGGCGCGCCGCAGCCAAAGCTGGAGAATACGCCGACGCCATTTTCGCTTACAGAAAAGCCATTGAGCTTTCTTCATCCCGCTCGGACAGAACGCTTCTGGAGAAAGAGCTCGCCGAGCTCTGCAAAGAAGAGCCCATCATCAAGCGGATTCTCGAAGAAAAAACGAAATCCTTGAGAGCCATTGACAAGCGCCTCGCAGAGCTGTACTGGCAAAAAGCTTTCCAGAAACAGCAGGAGGGCAAACTCGACGCTGCAATCGCCCTCTACCGGAAGATCGTATCCCTCGTCCTGGACTCCGAGAGAGGCAAAGCTGCGAAAAAGAAGATTCAGGAATTGAGCAATCCATAGGCCGCCGCCGAGGGGTCAATCAACTGCTCGGCAACCATCGCAACCGCCAGGTCACGCTCCCTGCAGCGCTTCGACGAAATCAACTTGTCCAATCCCAGCTTTCGGATGGTCCCCAGCACCGCCTTCACATGACCGTGAGGAAAGGAGCGTTCCGTCGCGAAAGCCTCTCCCCCTCTCAAATGCCTTCCCGCCTCCCCAATGGCCGCCTTGTTCCCCAGACCTGCTCGCCGTAACGCCTCCGTTACCGGCGGCTGAGGGTGAAACCGCAGAGTGCGCAGAGCACGCAGAGGGCACACGTATCGCCGGCGTCCCGTCCCGCCCCGCGTTCCGCGGGGGATATCGAGGGGCTCCCTCGCCCTCGACGGACTCGGCCTGTACCCTTCACGGCAAAAAAAGCCATCCCCCACGTGGCACGGGCGTCCCGCCCGTGAACGTCCATGGGCAAGATGCCCATGCCACGGCAGGCGACGACGGAGTCCTTCTCATTCTCCTCTCTGCGACTCTGCGCCTTTGCGTTGTTCTCCTTTTCCCTTCTTCCCTTCTCCGCCTTCGCGGGGCATCCGCCCAAGACTGAGGGGTTACTGCTCGCCAACGTTCCGTCTTGACAAAACGGAGAATAAGGACTAATCTCCTCCTGAGAAGCCTGCCGGGAGACATGCGGAAAGGCTCGTCACATCCGCTCGCGCCTCATCTACCAAACGGCAGGCGCGGGTGCGCGATGAGGGCTTACCAGCGGTGCGAAGGCTGTAGAGCTCAGTTTTTGTGGGAAGGGAGCTAAGCGTGACTTCGGGACGAATGAGAGTTTTTTCTTTTTACCCATTTTCGCTTGCCAGGCGTCTGTTGTACGGTGCCCTCCGCGGCCACAGCGGCTTTTCGGGCCTCAGGGGGCGCCAGGGCTGGGGTCACGGGAGGATGCGGCTGCTGCTGATTGTTTGTGCGGCGTCTGCCGGCGTTGTTGCAAGCGCTGTGTCCTGGTGCGGCTGGGGGAGCGTTGCGCCTGCCAGCGAGTCACCATCGCATACGCCTGCAAACGGGGTGGAATCGGTGGAGGTGACCTCGCCGAACGGCTCCGAGCGGTGGCTCGTCGGGAGCGCTTACAACATCACCTGGACAGCCGCGGTGAGCAGTGCGCTCGTGAAGATAGAGTATTCGTCCAACGGGGGGACAACCTGGTCCGTTTTCAAAACGAGCACGCCGAACGATGGAAGTGAGTCGTGGACTGTCTCCAACATTCCCTCTGCGATGTGCTTGGTGAGGGTCTCGGACGCCGCCGATGGCGACCCGTCGGACACGAGCGATAGCTGGTTTAGAGTCGAACCCGCGGGCTCCTGGCCCCTGATAACCACGAAGACTCCCGGCGAGGTCTTCGTCTCATTCGTGGGAGGCGACTCGGCAGCCGACTCTGAGATCGGGTTTGGTTACGCAAGCGCAACGACTCCCGCTCAAAACCGCTACATTCTGTTTCAGAACTTGCCCCACAACCCCACTCCTGCGAAGGAGCTGAGCCTCGGCTTCATGGCAGCAGGCTCGAAACTTGATTTCTATGTGATCTCGCTCGGCGTATCAGCCTACTCAGGCAACCGTCCCAACGAGACTTTCAGCGACATAAATGGCGATAATGGGCTCGGCGATACGGCGGTGACAGTCATAAGCGGCGAGGCCGAAGGTTACTTGCTTCATCTGGACCGAGCAACCGGTGGAATTGACGACGACAACGATTTTCTTATCCAGGTGAAGATTGTGCCGACCGGAGAATCGCCGCCTGTGGCGATAGTGCAGACGCCGGCTGGAGTTCAGAGCGGGAATGTCGTCATCTCTTATACCCTGAAAGACGTGCAGGGTGATGAATGCACGATTGCGGTGCATTTTTCCGACGATGGGGGCTGGACATGGCGTCCGGCGACCGCGGGCCCCGGCGGGGACGGCACGGCGAACCTCGCGTCATCTCGGACAGGCCAGAATCACGTTTTCGTGTGGAACTCGGTGGCGGACATCGGATTGACGAGGCAGGACCACGTTCTGATCCGCATTACGCCCTATGACCCGGAACAGGGAACAGCGGGGGCGACGGCCAATTTCATCGTGGACAACGTTCCCCCGCCGGAACTGTCGTGCTCGCCCGCGTCCTTTGCCTTTCAGGTAATGGAAGGTGATCCCGACCCGGCGGAAGAAGTGATGAATGTGTGGAATGCGGGGGGCGGCGAGATGGACTGGCGAGTCGCCGATGACGCGCCCTGGTTGACGCTCATCCCCGTCAGCGGCCAAAGCGCCGGCGAAAAAGACGAGGTCGCCGTTTCCGTGGCAACCTCGGGGTTGAGTCCGGCGGTCTATGACGCGACGATTACGGTGTCCTGCTTGGAGCTTCCCGGTGTGACGATTGAAGTGCCGGTCAGGCTGACCGTTTTGGAGCGGGTTCCCCTGTTGTCGGTTTCTCCGGAAATCCTGAATTTCTCGGCCTGGGAAGGGGGCGCCACGCCACCTTCGCAGAATATACAGATTCAAAACGTCGGCGGGAACGATATGCCCTGGGAACTCTCGGCGGACAGGCTCTGGCTGACGCTGTCTCCGGAATCGGGCAGCAGCATCGGGGAGGTTGACGCGGTTGAGGTTTCTGTTGATTTGACCGGTCTGGACATCGGGTCGTATGCTGCGCACATTACGGTTTCGGCGCCGGGTGTGCTCGGTTCGCCTCAGCGGGTTGCAGTGCTATTGGAAATCACGGCGCCGCCGCCTCTGCTATCCGTTTCTCCGATGGCCATCACTTTTGACTGTATGGAGGGGGAAAATCGCCCGATCGAGCAGATGTTGATTCGGAATGTGGGGACAGGCGAGTTCTCCTGGGAGATTTCGGATGACGCGGATTGGCTCTCGGTTTCCCCGACATCGGGAAGCAACAGCGGCGAGGAGGATGCCCTCGAAGCTCGAGCGGACGTCAGCGGACTCTCTCCGGGCACATATACGGCAACGATAACCATCACTGCGACAACCGTGAATTCACCTCAGGAAGTTGATGTGACGCTTATCGTCAGGGAGATGCCGCCAACCATCTCGGTCTCCCCGACGCTTCTTAGCTTTTCCTCCTTCGAGGGCGGAGAAAACCCGGCGCCCCAGCAGCTCGCGGTCAAGAATGCGGGAAGGGGAGAGATGGACTGGCAGGTCTCGGGGGACATGGTTTGGCTTACCCTTTCACCGCAGGAGGGCGCCAGCGCGGGCGAGGAGGATACGGTCGAGGTTTCGATTGATATTTCGGGTCTGACGGCGGGCTCGTACGCAGCGCATATTACTATAACTTCCGCCGTAGCGGCGAATTCGCCTGCCATTATTCCAGTATTGCTTGAGATTTCTGAGCCTCCGCCGAGGCTGTCGGTTTCTCCGGCAGAACTGGTCTTCTCATGCCCCGAAGAGGGCGATGACCCGCCGGCCCAGGACATCGAGATACGCAATGTCGGGACAGGAGAGTTCACGTGGGATGTCTCGGATGACGCGGCGTGGTTGTCGCTGGCCCCGCCCTCGGGAAATAACGCCGGGGAGACGGATACGGTCGAGGTGAGCGTGAGCATTGCGGGGCTGCTGCCGGACACGTACACCGCAACGATTACTGTGGGGGGCACGGCGTACAATTCGCCGCAGACCGTTTCGGTGAAGCTGACTGTTACCGAGCAGCCTCCTGCCGTGCTCGAGGTTGCGCCATTGAACCTCGCTTTCTCTTCCGTGGAAGGTGAGGAGAATCCGCCGCCGCAGGAAATCACGATTCTCAACACGGGCGGAAGAAAGATGACATGGGAGATCGCGAGCGACGCGGCATGGTTGTCGGCTCTCCCGGCGTCCGGGAGCGGCAAACGGGAGGCGGACATAGTGGAAGTGTCGGTTGACATTTCTGAGCTTCCACCGGGGACGTATTGGGGGAAGCTGACGGTGGCGGCCACGGGGGCGATCAACTCTCCGCAGAGCGTTCAGGTCAGAGCAAAGGTTGAGGAGAGGCCGCCGGTGCTGGCGGTTACGCCATTGAGCCTCAGTTTTGTGATGAAGGAAGGAGAAGCCGAGCCGGCGCCCCAGAGCTTCAGCATACGCAACGAGGGCGGCCGGGCGATGGAATGGCAGGTCTCCGCGGACGCAGGATGGGTTCGAGTCACACCAGAATCGGGAACGAACGCCGGAAGCCCCGAGGTTGTGCAGGTCTCAGTTGTCAGTGAGGGAATGGAGGCGGGGGTTCACACGGCGAGTGTGAAGGTCGAGGCGCCGGGCGCCGGCAACTCCCCTCAGACGCTTTCGGTCTCGCTGACGATTAAGGCAGGCAAGCCCGAGCTCCGCGTACTCCCGGATGTTCTCCATTTCACGACGAGAAGAGGCGGCGGAAATCCGCCGAGCAAGACCTTTACGGTCACGGTCCGCTTTTACGAGAGCATTACCTGGGCGGCCGAGGAGAATGCGCACTGGCTTTCTCTGAGTCCTTCCACCGATACGAACGCAGGCGAGGAGGACGCCGTGTCGGTCTCGGTCAATAAAGCCGAGCTGGATCTCGGGACGTACGAGTGCGAAATAGTCGTGCGCGATGTGCTCAGGCCGACATGCACGGCTTCTGTACAGGTGATCTTACGGGTCGAGCCTATCCGCGTGCCGGAGGATTACGCGACAATTCAGGAGGCGATAGATGAAGCCGGTGTGAGAGACATCATTTTGGTGAGAGAGGGCGCCTACCCGGAAAAAATCCGCATGAAGTCCTATATCGAGGTCCTCGGGGAGGGGGCGGACACCACTGTGATAGATTGCCAGGGCAAAGGCACGCCTGTCGCCTTCGAGGATGTGGACTGGGCCAGGTTGGAGGGATTCACGATTACCGGAGGGACGGGGGAATGTTTCGGACGAAGCGCGGCGGTCGGAGGAGGCGTTTACATTTTAGGGTCGTCGCCCTCCATTTCACGGTGTCGGGTCGTGAACAATTCCGCGGTATGGGGGGGAGGGATCTGCATTGACGCTGATTCCGCTCCTGCGCTGGATGATTGCGAGATCTGCGGCAACTCGGCAATCGGCGGCGGCGGGCTGTTTTTCTACGAGGAGTCTTCGGCAACCATCCGCACGACGAAGATTTCCGGAAACTCGGCGGAATGGTACGGAGGGGGATTGTGCCTGGCGAGCCTATCGTCGGCGACCATCGGTAGCTGCGAAATCAGCGGTAATCAAGCCTCCTATGACGGAGGAGGAATACACGCCGCCTCTCGAAGCAGCGTTGACATGGTCAGTTGCACTGTCGTTGCTAATTCTTCGCCGGAAGGGGGAGCGATGTACACGGAAGGGCTTTCTGTGGCAAAGGGCGCGAACACAATTATCTGGGGGAATAATTCGCCGATGGTGTTGCAGGGGGGAGGCGTTTTTCGGCACTGCGACGTTGAAGACAGCGACCTCGCGGGGAAAAACGGGAACATATATTCCGAGCCGCTTTTCGTCGGGGCGGAGGACGCTGATTATCACCTTCTGCCGTGCTCGCCTTGTATTGACAGGGGATCGAACGAAGCGGCGGGATTACCGGCAACCGACCTCGACGGCGAAGCGAGAATCATGGAGGGGCTGCTCGGGGCGCTGACCGACATTGGCGCGGATGAGGTAAATCCGGGCGTGCCGGTCGTCCTCGCGGAGGAGGTTTTGGCGGGTGATCGCGGGCTGGTGTATCTGAGTTACAAGCTCTGCCGCGTGCTGAGCTTGCCGTGCTCGGTGCTCGTGGAATATTCCGCGGATGGCGGAAAGGAATGGCACAGAGCGACGCGAGCGCCCGAAGGAGAGGCCACGTCCGAGCTCTCCTCTTCTCCCTCGGGGGAGGTGCATACGTTCGTGTGGGACTCGGTTGCTGACGAGGGCGGCGTGCAGGTTGCGAACGTCTTATTGAGAGTGACGCCGGAGGGTGCGGAAAAGGGAAGGAGCCTGGTCGCACAACCGTTCT
This sequence comes from uncultured Verrucomicrobiota bacterium, assembly GCA_964640185.1. GTDB lineage: Bacteria > Auribacterota > JABMQX01 > JABMQX01 > JABMQX01 > CAZXGF01. The sequence goes on from CAZXGF010000003.1 coordinate 66,577, forward strand.
CTCTGGATAACGCGGAGGTTGACAGCGACAACGACAGGCTTCCCGACGCCTGGGAACAGGCGATCGTTGACGCAAACTTGTACGACGGCATCGCTTCGGCGAGCGATGTTTCAGGCGAGGACGATTTCGACGGCGACGGAAGCTACAACCGAAGCGAGTATCTTTCAGGCACGAGTGCTGTGGACGGGCAATCGTATCTGCGGCTGGTGTGCATCAGCGGCGGCGGTGGAGAAGCCATCGTCTCGTGGCCTTCGGTAAAGGAGAGGATGTACCGGCTGTTGTACTGCGACGCGCTGGAAGACGGCTGGCGCGTGCTCCGCGAAACGATGGCGGGGACGGGAAGCTGGATTGAGTTCGAGGACCCGACGGCGAAGCAATCGCTCCTGCGGTTCTACAGGATTGAGGCGGAATGACCCGCGAAGCGAGGAACATCCGGATAGGTGAGCGGGCGGCAATCGGTCCTCGGAGGAGAAGCCGCGCCCTGCAAGCCTCTGTTATGATAATATGGTCTCGAGAGCAGTGGCGAGCCAGCCCTTCCGAGTTCAGGGAGGCGGATAATCCGGCCGAATTCCCGCTTTAGCGAGAGACTGCGATGGCTGATAGCCGAGGAAAATCTTACACAGGCGTTCTTCTTGTCGCCGTTGCAATGGGTCTGGCGACATGGGTCAGTTGGCCGCTGGTGAAGTTCCTCTCTTCGGCCATGCCGTATCGCTCGGACGCGCCGCACATCTACTTCCCATTCGCACTGGCACATGCGGGCTTTTCCTACGCAAGCCTTGCCTTTGCTCACAACGTGCTGGTGCTTCTTTCGTTTGTGGGGACGATGATAGCGGGATACGGTCTTGCGAGGGCCTTTGGCGCGAGCCGAGGAGGAGCGGTGTGCGCCGGCATAGTTCTGACGCTTTTCCCGCAGCGACTGAATTCCCTGTTCGGAGGAGAGGCTGTGGGCTTTGCATTTTTTCTCTTCCCTATGGCATGGTGGGGGCTGGAGAAGAACTGGCAGACCGGGCGAATCGGATGGGGCTGCACGGCTGCGGTGTCTTTGATGATGATGGGCATTCAGAATTCGCCCTATCTCTTTTTCTTCTGCCTGCTGCTTCCTTTCTGGCTGCTCTGGAAGCTCCTGCATGAAAAGGCGATGAAGCTTCCCGAGCGCACAGGCGCACGGCGGCTTCGAATCGTTTCCGCGGTGAGCTGGCAGGCGATGCTCGCCGCCGGATTGTTCGCAGTAACCTACCACTTCCAGCGGGTGCGCATGAGAGCTGTTCCCCCCGTCAGCCCGACGTTCATAGGGTTGTTGATTTTCTTCTCGCTGGCGGTTCTGGGCGTAGTGTTGCTGATGGATGTCGTTTTGAGGTGGCTTGGGGTAGGGGAGGAACCGTTCAGGAGAAGATGGCTTTCCTGGCCGTGGGCTTCGTTCTGGCTGCTATTCGCATATTTCGCCGCGGATTATGTGAATGCGCCCAGGTTTGGCTCGAGGCTTCTGCTCGGTTCTCTTTTACTGTTTGGAGTGTGCCATCTTGCGTTTCTGCTGAGAGCCATTCAAAAGGAAAAACTCTCGGCGGGCGCGGTTCATCTTCCCTGGGGGCGCGTGGTGAAACTGTGGCCGGCCGCGGTTGGGCTTGTTATCGCGATGATTTATCCGCTTTACCTGAAGGTCGCGTTCCTCGCATGGAGGATTGTCACGGAGGGACGGGCGGCGGTTCGGGCGACCCCCTTTTCAGTGCCCTGGCAGAAGCTGTTTATCCGCTCACCAGAAGGGGGCGCCTACGTTGGCTGGGTTTTCATCGGGTTGATGCTCACGGCAACGGCGGCTATTTTGGCGTGGAGAAAATTGCCTGAGCTCCGGCCGCACTTCCCGGCGGGAACCGTCCTGTCCCCCCGAGGTGCCGGAGAGCGCGCAACCGGGAGAGAAGAATCGCCCGCGTCGGAAATTGGCCCCCGGCTGACGATATCCCTTGTGCTGACGGGACTGGGAATGGTTCTGGCCTGCGGAGCGCTCCTCGGAAGTGTCTTCCCGCTCCACAACGTTATTCTTTGGTTTGCTCCCTTCTTGAGGAACATCGGTTCAACGGCGAAATACCTGCTTTTGGCTGCGACAGGGGGAGCGGTGGCGGTCGCTCTACTCCTGACGTTCTTGGAGCGTCGCATCCCCAGCGGGTTCGTGCGAGGGTGGCTTTCACCGGCGGTCGCTGTCCTCCTGATTCTCGACTGGGGGCTGGTTTGGAGAGACGGTGTCCGCGTCCTGCCGAGGCAGGGTCCACTATACGATATGGTGAGCAAAGAGGGAGAAGGCGGCCGCCTGCTGGAGTTGCCGATCTGGCCGGGCGATACCGCATTCTATTCCCCCTATCAATACGCGACGATGCCCACCGCAACGCTGGCGGCCATGGCCTGCTCGCCGATGGTTACCGTGAATTATCGGGAGAACATCGCTGACCCCTTGTATCCCCTCAACTTCGGCATTTTGACGAGGAAGGAGTTCGAGCTCCTCAAGAACCTAAACGTCCGTTTCATCAATTTTCATCAAGAGCTGTTTCCGCGAAAGGTCTCCTCCCTGCCAGCGACCTCTTCGCTGAAGAATCTCGTGTTAAACCCGAACCTGGAATTGGTGGCGAAGGAGGGCGGCGCGCACCTTTTCAGGCTGGCGAGGAAGGCTTATATACCGTGCCTCGGCGACGCCATGGAAGAATCGTCTCTCTTCTACTATGTTCCCTACGACCTTCTCCAACACCGGGTGGGAGCAGAGCGGTATGACTACGGGGCAATTAGGAAGAAGGCGTGGAGTTCCAAAGGCGGAGAGGGATTGTTGTTCTTCGGTCCCTTTCTGATGTTGCCTCCGGGGGAGTACGTCGCGGTCTTCCGAGTGAAGGTGGAAGGCCCGCGAGACGTTTCGCAAGTGGGGTATCTCGACGTAGCCACCGGGGAAGGCACTGAATTCGCGACGAGGCAGCCTTTGAATCCCCAAGACTGGCCTGAGCCTCACGGTTATAGGTTTGTGGAGATACCCTTCCGTGTTACGCGCCCCCACCCGGTGGAAACGCGATGTTTTTTGGCCGGAGAGAAAACAGCAACCGTCTCCCTCGACTTTGTGCTGATTGAGAGGAAAAATCAGGGCCAGAACATTCGCTTAGAGGCGGAGAACTTTTTCTCAACCGTCGGTTGTGTGCTGAAGGAGGCGAAGGCTACTGAGGGGATATGCCTGGGCGTGAGCGGCTTACCGCCGCGAGGTCAACCGCTCCTTGAAGAAACCTTCGTTTTCCTCGCGGCAGGGAGGTACGAGATCTGCTGTTCTGCCCGGGGAGAGAGCGGCAAAATGGCGACGTTGCGAATGCGCAGGGTCGCGGCGACCCCGCACTACAGGCGATTCGATGTCAGCGGCGGCAAGGGCGACGGCGAAGGGGATTTTGCCGTGAGCAAAGGCGTGCTGAATCTCGCCACGGGCGGCGTGCACGCCGTTTCGCTATGGCCTGCGGGGAAAAGATTGAACGCGGTGGACTACATATTCCTTGCGTTGGTGCCCCCCGGCAATCTGACGCCGTTGTAAAAGTGACCCCTACATCGCGTTCCGCCGCCTTCCACTGGCACATGCGTTGCCTCTCCTATCTCTTGCACGATCCGAAAAATTGGGGTCGAATCATCCCGCCCCTTCTCGCCTTTCTTTGCGCCTTTGCGAGAAACCTGCATCCTTTGCCTGAGGCGCGATCGCGTCTCGGCATGCTCCCGAACCGCGACCGTTTAGTCATCGGCCTGTCGCGGACGGGCAGACGCTCGCACGAACTTGCCTCTGCTCTCGCCGGCATCAACCCGGACCCTGTGGATCCCCGGCTCGGCAGTGGCGGTCAACGCCCCCACCTCCTCGCGCCAGTCCGATGGATCCAATTGGACGGTTGACTCGGCGGTGACCACGCCGGGGCGTGGCGAGTCCAGAACAACGTCCGCCCATAGGAATCCTCCCGCGAGCGACGGATTACTCAACTCGCTTCCGATCGCCGCGTAGAGCTCGGTGTCATCCGCCAACAAGCCGAAGAGAATGCATTCCTCGTTGGTCATGCTGTTAACCGAGGCGACCTTGGTTTCGGCCGGGAGTTTGAGCGACCGGTCAAGCGTGTTGAATGACTTGCCAAAGCTCAACTCAACCGTGCTCGCGTGGTCAGTTCCCTTCGGCGGCACGATATGGATCTTTCTGCTCGGTGTCCAGCTTGTTGAGAAGCCCACATGCTGCAGGATGAAAACTTTCCCCTTGGGGACTTTATACGTCAGGTTGGATGGGTCCAGCGTCTGCATGTACAGACGGACCGTCGTCGCCGTGACCTTCGCGAGACCAGGTTGCTCAAGGGCGAGAAGACTCGCCACAACGAGAACGGCCAAACGAACACATATTCGCATCGTATCATCCCTCCTCTCCTGTTGTGTCAGGGTCATCACCCCAACAACGATCATACAGTCTGCATAAAGCCGTAAAGACAGGTTGTTTCTTTCTGTATAAGAACGCTCGAGACATTGACCTTGATTCAGATGAACTCTGTCGAATCACACTCCTACCGGTTTTCGGATCTCCGGCTCGTTCCCATTTGGACTCGCTTTTGCTCGTGAGCTTTCCCCTCACATGCTTTATATTCTGCCCCCCGCTTGAAGCCTGTCAAGGCGTTTTTCCGCTGACAAATTCCCCGGTAAATGGCGCCCGCAGCGTTTCAGGTCCCTGTCCATCCACCTCTTCGCGTCTTTGCGTCTTTGCGAGAAGTCTCCTCTCTCCCGTCTTCCCTCGCCAAGCCGCCAAGAGGCTAAGCGCCTTGTCTATTCGATTTTCAATCCTCTTCGCGTCTTTGCGTCTTTGCGAGAAGTCTCCTCTCTCCCATCTTCTCCCGCACTCGGCCTGGCCACCGCGCACGCCCCCCTGCGCACCACTCTCTGCGCCTCTGCCCGGATCTCTTCTGCCCTTGACAACTGACAATAAATAGCCTATAATACCCTCAAAAATGATAGAAAAAACCTGACGCAACCTCGAGCTGCAAATGATGACCCATTCCAGTATGCCTTCTCGTCGAGAAACTACTGGAAACTACTGGAATTTTAAGCCCTTTTTGGGGTTAAAGCAGCTTAATCAATTGCCTCTGCCCCAACGTATTGCGCTCAGATTTCTCGCACTTTTTGTGCTCAGAACCCTGCCAAAAACCCCTTCTGGCGCCGCCGCTGTGACTTTATTTCACTCGCGGTTGACATGCGGTCTTGCTCTTCCCAGAGGCCTCCTCCCTTCTCTCTGGCCCGGACGCCGGCCCTTCTCTCTATCCCATCTTACACTTTCTACTCACCATTCCCGGTTCAGCAGCGGAGCAAAAACAAACCGAAGCCAACCTCCGCACCACTTAAGCTCAGCCGCACCCACGCTCCCACGAGCCCTTGACAAGGGCCGGACAGAGTGGGAGAATCCTTCGGCTGGGAAGGAGAATGCCTTCCTGCTGTCGCTCAAATCCACGGCGAGACGCCTTGGAGGTAGAGTGTCACGATTTGTGAGGAGAGTTCAACAACATAAGGAGGTGCCTGACATGAGGATGATACGCAGACGTATCCTGGTAGTGTTCGTGCTGCTCCTCGTCGGAGTGGTCGGCCTTCCGATGTGCGGTCAGCTCGGGAAAGCTGTCGCCCAAGAAAAGAAGCCCGAAAAAAAAGTTGTCACTAAAGAAGAAAAGAGGCTTCGCCAACAAGAAGAACGACAGGTCAGGGAGAAGAGGGAACGACAGAAGGAAGGATTTGTTTCGGACGAAGCTTACCGCCTGATGCAGAAAGCGGAGGAGCTGCGCGGAAAAGCTGAACGGATCGAAGCGGAGTTCCGCGCCAGGAGAGAAAGGGACAGAGAGGGACCGGAGCCCCGGCCGGAGTTCATTTCAGATCAGATGCACAGCTTACTCGTGAAGGCCGAGAAGTTTGAGGCTGAAGGTCAGCACGAGGCGGCCCAGGCTTTACGCGAAAAGGCCGGACGTATTGAAGCGAAAGGAAGAGCGAAAAAGGAAGAAGCACGCAGGAGAGAATGGAGGCAGGAAGCTGAGCACGCTATCCGCGAGCACGTCCAGGTCGCCGAAGAACTCAGGGCACAAGGGAAGGGAGACGCTGCGGAGGAACATATCCGGAAATCAAGAGCCCTCGAGGGCGAATTGAGGCAGGAGCGCCCGCGGGAAATGGGGGTTCGTGAAAGGATGGCGCGACCTGAACGCCCCATGCGTGAGCAGCCCCGAATGGCAGAAAGGCCCGCCGCCCGAGCGAGACCTGAGGTTGCGGAGGAACCCCTTCGCAAGGCAAGGGCGCCCGAGCAGGAGTTGAGACCACGAGGGCCCAGAGAAAGAGAGGCCCGTGAAAGGATGGCGCAACCTGAACTCGCCATACAAGAACATCTCCAAATGGCTGAAAGGCTCCGCGCCGAGGGCAGACATGATGCTGCGGAGGAACATGTCCGCAAAGCAAGAGCCCTCGAGCGCGAGTTGAGGCAACAGCCGCCCCGGGAAAGGGAGGTTCCTGAGGGGAGGCCCCGTCTTCGAGAAGAAGCGCCAAGTCCCCGGCAGATCCTCGGTGAGATAGCCGAACTGCGACACGAAATTAACCAGTTGCGAGAAGAACTGGCTGAGGCCAGGGAGCTGCTTCGGATGCTGGTGAGACAGGACGGAAGCGAGCAAGAAGAACGCGAGGAAGAGGTGCGCGAAAGAGGAGGCGGGGAAGAAAAATAAGGTGCGCTTGGGCCGGGATAATCCTGGCTGGTGGCTGAAAATGTCGCAGGCGTTCTTCGCCGGCGAGCAGGGGTAGATTTTACGCGCGCCCAACTCCGTGCTTCATGATGCGTATTGGACCGAGGTGCAAAAAGACGTGTTCAGGAGGTGTGACCATGACGGAATTGGTGCGAACGGTAAGCGCTGCGGCCCTCGCGCTGGCCATCGTGACGTGTGGAACCGGTGGTAAAGCTGTGGTCACGGTCAGCATAGACCCGGACGTGCATTACCAGACGATTCTGGGTTGGGGAGCCACTACGCCGTGGACGAAAGTTCCGCACGCGTTGAGGGACCAGATTCTCGACGAGGGGGTTAACGACCTGGGGCTTACTCGCTTGCGAGTGGAGGGGCCCAGCGGCAATCGGAGCAATGATCGTCGCTGGGAATGGCTCAACGATAACGGAGACCCCGACGATACAGATTGGACCGCCTTCAACACGGCGAAGCTCGATGAAAGGGTCTCCGAGTGGGTGGTGCCCTTCAAACAGCGCGTGGAGGCCAACGGCGAGCCATTCGACGCGTACGTCAGCCCCTCGTTCTTCGATGGCGGCAGCAGCGGCAGCGCGCCCGCATGGCTGCTGCACAGTCCCGGGGAATACGCGGAGTATGCCACCGCGTTCGTCCTTCGCCTGAAAAACACCCATAACATTACGGCCAACTACTACTGCATCTGCAACGAGGCTGGCAACAACAACTCGTTCTCCGCCCCCGTCGTGGCCAGGATGATTAAGGCGATGGGACCGAAGCTTGAGGCGCTGGGTCTGCCCACAAAAATCGAGTTTCCGGAATGCGTCAGTGCTCGCGCCAGTTGGAACTACATTCAGAGCGTTCAGAACGACGACGAGCTGTGGCGATACGTGGGCGTCGTCTCCTACCATCTCTACGGCACGAACGATCCCTACAGAAGCTATATCCGCGACTTCGCCGCATCGAAAGGGCTTCCCACCGCTCAGACGGAGTACATGGGATTGAAGATGGACCATCTCTACGACGACCTGACCCTCGGCGGCGTTTCCTACTGGGAAGTTTATGGGCAGGGGCAATGGATTGTCTCTAACCACGATGGGACATCCTTCAAACGGTCAAGCCAGTACTGGAATTTCCGGCAGGTCATCCATTACGTCCGGCCGGGTGCGGTGCGCATCGCTGCCGCTTCCGATGACGCGAACCTCCGGACGCTGGCGTTCGTAAAGAGCGGCAACGCGACCGTCGTCCTAATCAACGGTTCCGGGGCGCGCAGCGTGAATGTAAGAGCCCTCCCGTCGGGCACGTACGGCGTCTGCCAGTCGGTGAACACTGGAACTTACCGGGAACTGGGCCTTCGGACGGTTGGGAACAAGAGCGGGCTCTTGACGGCGAGCCTTCCGTCAAACACAGTGATGACCATATACCCTCATCCGGGCACGAACCAGCCTCCCACCGTCACCGACTGGCGGGCAAGCCCGAGCTACCTGACTCTTCCGGCAAGTGGCACGACCCTATCGGCATCCGCAACTGACCCCGAGTTGGACTCGATTTCATACTTCTGGTCAGTGGCAAAGCAACCGTCGGGCGCCGACGTCGTCCTGGCGACGCCCCACTCTGCCAGCACATCCGCTGCGGGACTGACTGTTGCCGGCCAATACATCTTCACCGTTGCCGCCAGCGACCCCAAGAACGCAGTCACCCGCCATGTTCTGTTCAACGTTCATGCCGAGAACGAGCCGCCTGTCCCGCTCGATGTTCACAACCGCATACCTGTTATCGTGACCCTCCCTGCAAGCAGCACCCAATTGCGCGGCGGGGCCTGGGACCTCGAAGGCGACCCGCTGGCGTACCGGTGGAGCGTGTTGAGCCAGCCTCCCGGCGAGAAGGCCTCTCTCGTGAACGCCGCCACGACGAACTGCACGGCGTCCAACATGAGCGTGGCGGGCGATTACATTTTCAGGTTCGAGGCCAGCGATCCCACCCATACGGTTTCCGAAGAGCTGATGGTGACGGTCTATCCCGTGAACGCCTCGGCGCCCTTAATCAAAAGCGTCGGAGCCTCTCCCGCAAGCCTGATCCTTCCTGCGACAAGCAGGACCTTCCTATCAGCTACGACAGGCGACCCGGATGGAGATGTGATAAGTCACTGGTGGTCGGTTAAAAGCGCGCCTGAAGGCGCCTCGCCGGTCTTTTCCGACCGGGGTTCCCCAGAAACGCTTGTCACCCGCCTCACTCTCCCGGGCACATATGTTTTTACGTTGACGGTTGTGGATCGAACGAAGTACACGAGCAGGGGCGTGACCGTGAGTGTGACGGGCGATGCGTCGCCGCCCACGGTCACAGGCTTCGGAATCGAGGCGGACAATGCGGCGAGTCTTGGCTGGACAGACTTCGCATCGGCGTACACCGTGGAGTCTGCGACGGACCTGCTGCGAGGGCAGTGGGAGGTCTTGAGCCCAGTGGACCAATGGCCGGCATTGACAACATCGTGGACAGGAGCCGACACCGCAGGGAGCGCACATCTGTTTTTTAGGGTAAAAGGGGAGTAATCGCGTTTCGGAAGCAATTGTGAGGTGCTTCGAGAATCATGCTCTTCCAGGAGGAGAAAGCTGGCCGGCAAATCCGTGTGGGAACTGCGGGATGGTCCTACGAGGACTGGGAGGGGATAGTTTATCCCTCGCCGCCGCCCCCACGTTTCGACAGGCTGGCCTATATGAGCCAGTATTTCGACGTGCTGGAGATCAACAACACTTTCTATCGTCCTCCGGCGAGTCAATACTGCGAGAGCTGGGTCAGAAGAACCTCGCACAATAAGAGGTTTATGTTCACCCTGAAATTGCACAGGAAGTTCACCCACGAGCGGGAAGGAATAACCCAGCAGGACGAGCTTATCTTCAAGGCAGGGATTGAGCCTATCTACGACTCGGGGCGGTTGGGGTGCATTCTTGTCCAGTTTCCGTGGTCGTTCAAGTATCTCCCCTCGAACAGGCGTTATCTCGCCGAGCTTATCGAGAGCTTCAATGACTACCCGTTGGTTGTCGAGGTGAGGAACGCCTCGTGGGACAATAGCGAGCTGTATTCTTTTCTGGAGGGGAAGGGTGTTGGCTTCTGCAACATAGACCAGCCGCGATTTTCGAGGCAGTTGAGGCCCACGGCGCGCGCGACGAGCCGGGTCGGATACGTGCGACTGCACGGCCAGAACGTCGAAAACTGGTTCAAGGAGGATGCGGGCAGGGACCAGAGGTACAACTACCTGTACGGGATGGATGAGCTTGATCCCTGGGTTAAGCGCATAAAGGCCATCGCCGACCGGGCTGACAGCACTTATGTCATAACCAACAATCACTACCGAGGGCAGGCTGCGGTCAACGCCCTTCAGATTCAGTTCCTTTTGCGAGGGGAAAAGGTCGCGGCGCCGGACTCGCTTCGGACAGTGTATCCGCAGTTGAGCGCCGTCGCGAAGACGACTCCGACGCAGGAAACGCTGTTCTGAGTTTCCGCCGCAAAAGCACTTGGCAAGATAAGGGGGAATCGGTGATGAACCGCTTGCAGGAAGTACAGTTGAAGCGGGCGAAGGTTCGCGCTTTCCTGGAGGCGCACGGACTGGACGCGGTCATTCTGGAGAACCAAAACAATTTCGCCTGGTACACCGCAGGGGGCGACAATCACGTCGCAACCGCCACTGAGCGCGGAGCCGCGATTCTGGTTATCATGCGAGAAAGTGAGCATATCGTAACCACGAACATTGAAGCTCCGCGGATTGTGACGGAAGAGGTGGCGGGGCTGGGGCTGGAAGTTGTGGAGGTTGCGTGGCAGCGGCGAGAGGGCGTCTTGGATGCCGTGAGACGGCTCGTGGCACAGGGAAAGGCGGCCTCGGATGCTGGATTCGGCGGCGAGGCGAAGATGCCGGATCAGATTGCGGAACTGCGATTCTCGCTGACGGACCCAGAAGTCGAGAGGTATCGGAAACTGGGGAAGGATACCGAGGAATCGGTCAGCACTGTCTGTAAAAGGGTGCAGCCGGGGCTTACTGAAAACGCCATCGCTGGGATGGTGGCGGAGGAACTCTATTGCCGGGGGATCACGCCCGTCGTACTTCTGCTCGCGGCAGATGACAGGATAGAGAAGTTTCGGCACCCTATCAACACCGACAAGAAGGTGAACAGCTTCGTGATGCTCGTATGCTGCGGCAGACGGCAGGGACTGATTATCTCCTGCACTCGCCTCCTTCACTTCGGGAAACTTCCGGCGGAGCTGCGACGGAAACATGACGCGGTATTGAGAGTTGACGCGGCTCTTAACCTTTCCACGAGGGTGGGGGAGGAGATAGGCTCGGTTTTGACAGCGGGGATTGAAGCATACTCCGAGGTCGGCTTTGGGGAGGAATGGAAGATGCATCATCAGGGGGGACCCACCGGCTACTCCCCGAGGGAATTCCGCGCCACGCCTGACGAGAAGAGGAAAGTGATGCGCAATCAGGCTTTTGCGTGGAATCCTTCTATCGCGGGCACAAAGTCGGAGGATACAATTCTGGCCAAAGAGGACGGGATCGAGTTTCTATCCCGCCCTCGGCGGGATTGGCCGATGGTGGAAGTCGAGTACCGGGGAGAGGTGGTCAAGCGCGAGGACATCCTGGTCGTTTGACTACTGCGATTCTTGCGGCGTGTGCCGTGCCCCCGGCGGAGCGCTTCCGAGAAGATTCTCAATTGCGGACAATATTCTGCTTTTCTCGAAAGGCTTCTGAATCACCAGCGAGGCGCCGCTCTCTTTGATCCGCTCCGGGTCGAGTTGGGTCCCCCAAGCTGTGATGAATATGATTCTTGCGTCAGGATCGTAGGACTTGATGGCTTTCGAGACTTCCCAACCGGATAGTCCCGGCATCCCAATATCGGTGATGACAATGTCGAACTTCGACTCCTGATATTTTCCGATTCCCTCCTGTCCGTCGGTCACCGCCGTTACTTTATGGGAGGCGCCTTCAAGCATCTGGCGGAGCGTTCGAGTCACCTCCGGATTGTCCTCAACAATGAGGATTATCGCCTTTCGAGTGAGGTAAGGTTGGGCGGGCTCGCGGGCTTCGCTGGCCGATAGGTCAATCGGAAACAGCAGCGTAACAGCAGTCCCCTTTTTAGGACGGCTTTTGATTTTTATCTGCCCGTCATGCCTTTTGATTGTCCCATAGACGAGGCTCAAGCCGAGGCCCATCCCCTCCGCCTTCGTGCTGAAAAAGGGTTGAAAGACCTTCTCCTGAACCTCCGGCGGCATCCCTATGCCAGTGTCTTTTACCTCGATGAAAACGCTCTGCCCGCGCACGCCGGTTCTTAGGCTGAGTTTACCTCCGTCGGGCATGGCATCAATGGCGTTAAACAGGATGTTCGTGAGGGCTTCCCGCAGCTCGCTGGCATCCCCTGAAATGGGCCTCACTTTCTCAAGCTTATGGACTACCTTGAGCTGAACTCCCTCCACCTCCGCCAACTTTCTCCACCGAGGTTCAACGATGTCGAGGACTTCGTGCACAAGTTTGCTAATGTCAACGCGGGAATACGGCTTTTGAGTCACAGCTCTTGAGAACTCCTGCATTCTTCTGACAATATTGGCGGCATCCCTCGAGGCGCTCTCGATGGATTTCAGGCCATTGAGAACCTTCTTATCTTCTATCGAGCTCATAAGGAACTGAGCGCGGCCCAGAATTATCGAAAGGGCGTTGTTGAAATCATGAGCAACGCCCGCAGACAGCTCTCCGATAGCTCGGTATTTCTCCGCTTTCACCATGGCGTCCTGAGCTTTTTTAAGGTCGCCGTAAGCGGTCTGAAGAGCGGTGTAAAGGCGGGCGTTCTTGATGGAAAGGCTGGCGTGGGCCAGCAGTTCTGAAAGGATGTCTATCGCTGCATCGCTCAGGGCGCGGGGACCGTCATGCCCCAGAGTGAGGAACTCCACGGAGCCGTCCATGGCAATCGGCAGGCAAAGGCCGCAGTTTGCGCCTGCCTCGACAAGCGCTTCCTTGAGAGGACATTTCTTTTCGTCGGCAGCGGAGCAGGAGGAAGGCTGCAAGGTTTCCAGAATCTCCTCGATAGCGCTGTCTTTCACAGAGAACGACATCCCCTTTTTGAGGCGGGCTGTTTTGCCGCTCGATTTACTTGCCACGATGGAGAGGGAATTTTCGTCCGAGGAGTATGACAGCACCGCCGCGCAGCGACACGGTGTGATGTGCATTGCCTCCGCGGTGAGCGCCTCAAGGATGCCGTCCGCGTCCAGAATCGAGCCTACGACCCGCGTGGCCTTCAGCAAGGCTCTGAGACGCGAGACGTTCTCTTCTTGTTCGGCATAAAGCTTTTCGTGCTCGATGGCCATGGCTGCCCGCTCGCCGAGGGACGAAAGGAGCTCCGCGTCTTCAGGGACGAAGGGCGGCTGGTCGAGTTTGATGATAGTGAGCGAGCCGACCATTCCCGTCGCTGTTGGAAGAGGCACGCTAATAAATGCCCCATCAATGTCAATGTCGCTGACCATTGTGGAGAGCTCGTCGTCAGCCGCCAGGCTGACGCCGAACACCGCTTCTTGCTTTCGCAGAACGCGGGCGGTCATCATTTCGCAAACCTTTCTGATGGTTTCTTCGTTCGGGAGCTCGTGTGCTCCCGCGGAATACACTTTTTCCACCACGGAGGAATCGTCGGGGGAACAAACCGCCACGGCGCACACGTCGCAGGCGAATGCCGTGAGGACCTGCTCGGCTGCCTGGCGAAGCCTTTCCTCAATCGGGCTTGACACGCTGAGCGTGCGCCCCACCGAGTAGAGAGTGGACAGCTCCTTATTCGTTCGGCGAAGCTTTTGCTCTGCTCTTTTCCTCTCGCGGATGTCAATGGCGACCATCAAATATCCGGTCAGCTCATCCTTTTCGTCACAGAGGCTCGTGGCGAAGAAGCTGACCTGAATCCTCTCCCCCGCCCCGGCGGGGTTTACCAACTCCGTCTCGGAATCCTCCACTCTTTCCCCTGACCTGATGCGGTCGAGGATTTCCCGGAAGTCCTGCTCATGGAGAAAGATTTTGCTTGCTGGCGTGCCCTGCATCTGCGGGGATGATGTCCCGAGGAGTTTCTCTGCCCCCTCATTGAAAAGTGTGACGTTTGCCTCGCTGTCCGTGGCCATGATGGCTACGATGGAGTTGTTGACCACGTTGCGGAAATAACGCTCTCTTCCCCGGATTTCATTTTCAAGCCGCTTCATCTCCGTGACGTCGTCTATGACGAGAAGGACATTGCAGGCTTGCCCTTCACCGCTGTTTGCGGTTGCCACCGGACAGATATAAACGTCGAGGAAGCGCTCCGCGCGTTGCTCGTTGATGTAAGAGATCTCAGGGAGGCGCACGGGAGCGGAGGTTTCGGCCACTTCTTCTATTTTCCTGATGATGTCGTACTCATATAAGAACGGGCGGGGGAAAGCATCGGGAAGAAAAGCCCCTTCCGCCTTCTCAAGGATGCCGGGGAAGGTTGCGTAGTATTTTTCGTTCGCTGATAGGATTTTCAGATGCCGGTCAACCACCAGTAGAACCGACGGAACGGCGGTGATGACCTTTTCGTTGAAGTCTTTCAAGGCGCGCATCTGCTCGGTGGCTTCGGCGAGGCGGGCATTGCGCTCGTTGAGGTCGTCGTTGAGGAGCTGAAGTTCTTCGTTGGCGGACTCGTACTCCTCGTTGCTGGTCTGCAATTCCTCGTTACTGATCCTGAGCTGCTCGTTTAGCCCTCTGATCTCGGCGGCTTTTCTCTCCAGCTCCTCCGTTTTCTGCACGACCCTGATTCTCAGCGTTCTCGTCCAGAGGAAAATCGCCGCCAGAGAGACTATGAGGACTACCGCGGCAATCCCAACCGCAGTTTCAGGCTCGAATGCCAGGAGCAAAGGAATAGCTCTGAGGGAGAGGTCTATTGATAAAAGAACGGCCATTTCTCCTCATCCTTTCTGCGAAATATCTTGAAGCCACGGTTGACGACCGCAAAAGAGTCCTGCGTTTCGCGGGATAGGCTCTCTGACTTCCCGAGAACAAGGAAGCCGCCCGGACGGACGGCATAACGCAATCTTCTGAGGGCTTCAGATTGCCCCTCTTTATCGAGGTACATGAGGACGTTTCTGCACAGCAAAAGATCAATGCGGGAGATGGGCGGGTCGCTCAGAATGTCGTGTTTACCAAAGCAGATCAGGTCCTTGATGAAGTCTTTGATTCGATAATGGCCCTCAAAGGAGAAGTAGCGCTCTCGGGTGGAACGCGGGACGTTCTTGATGCTTTCGGCGGAGTAAACGCCGGCATGCGATTTCGCCAGGGAGGCGGGGTCCACATCTGTCGCGAAGATGGCGAGTTTGTCCCGGCCGGTGTTGCCCTTAAAAGCTTCAAAAAGCAGAATGGTTATCGAGTACGCCTCTTCTCCTGCGCCGCAGCCCGCGCACCAGACCCGGATGCAGCTTTGACCGCACGCTTTGTTTGTCCTGATGACCTCCGGCAGAATCGAGTGCTTGAGCATTTCAAAGAGCTTCTCGTCGCGGAAAAAGAAGCTGAAATCCACGGTAATATCCGAGAGCAGTTCCCGAAGTTCCCCCGGATCGCTCCGGAGGAGAGAGGCATATTCGGAAAGGGTTCGCGCGCCGGCGCCGCTGGCACGGCGACTGATGGACCGCTCGATCGAGGAACGCTTGTAGTGGGATAAGTCTAAATCGCCCGAATCCTCAATCACCTTCAGGATAGCATCCATTGTCGCCCCTTCCACACCCGCTTGTCCGAGAAATACAAAGACGTGGCCGGATCGGTCAAGACAAGAAAACAATAACGCGGGGCGTGCCATTTTTCAAGCGAAAACCGGTGTAGCTCGTAATGCCTCAGTTACAGGCGGGACACGGGCATTGGGGAACAAGAGCAACGCGAAACCATCAACACCGGCATTTTTCGGAGCTGGGTCGGGCTGCGCCCCTCATGTCAAAAAGAACAGCCCTCCCCCATGTGACACGGGGCGTGCCCGCTGTCGGCAGGCTGTCGTTCCGCCCGTCGGAATCATGGGCAAGATGCCCATGCCACGGTAGGCGACGATGGAGTCCTTCTCATGCTCCTCTCTGCGACTCTGCGCCTTTGCGTTGTTCTATCCTTCCTCTTTTCTGTCCCCCGCCAAGGCGGGGTATCCGCCCGTAACTGAGGCATTACTTGTAAAGACTTTTG
The DNA here is from genome assembly GCA_964640185.1 of uncultured Verrucomicrobiota bacterium. Taxonomy (GTDB): domain Bacteria; phylum Auribacterota; class JABMQX01; order JABMQX01; family JABMQX01; genus CAZXGF01. Next base: position 82,495 of record CAZXGF010000003.1, read on the forward strand.
CTATTTACAGAAACGAGATAGAATAGGAGAGAATAAAATCATGGCTGCAGGTGGCCGTTTTCTGTGCATCTCCGTGCCTCGAGGAATGTCCATTTTGAACGGTAATAGCGAAGGAGAAATTGCAATGAGACCTAACCAAACTGATGTCGCACCTGACCGCCCCCTCGCGCTAAGTCGTCGGAGTTTCTTTGCAACTGCGGGCGCCTTTGCGGTGGGTACGAAGATGGGCCTGTTCGACTTCGCCTCGTCGCTGTTCGGCGAGGCGCCCAAGCCCACAAAGAAGCCCGTCGTCCACGTTGTGTTCGTTCGCCCGAAAACGTCCGCTCCGGAACGCATTGGCGAACGCCCCATCATAAGCTGGCCCGGCGGTCAATTCGACATCAAGGCCGGCGAGGCCCTGCACAAGAAGGTGCTGACCGAGGCCGCGGAAGAGCTCGGAGTTGAACTTGTCGCCAGGGGCGAGCCGCTGGGCAGCGATGAGGCTGTCAATGCCTACCTCGAACAACTCAAGAAGGCGCCGCCGGATGGGCTGTTCATCGTCGCCATGGAGCTCTTCCGCTGGGGATGGGTCAATCACCTTGCGCAAAACCGGGGGGAGATACCGACGATTGTCTATAGCCCGATGGGCAGTTCCTTCACCGATATGCTGAAGCCCGCCCGCGCGCTGCCCAAGACCTTTGTCGGCGCCACGCAGGACATCCATTGGCCGGCGTTCGGCCTGCGTATGTTGAACACCGTCTGGCAGATGAAAAACACGCGGCTCTGCATCGTCCAAGGCGACAAGACGGTGGACCGAAAGCTGGACGTCATCGGCACGACGCTCCACTACATCCCGCTGGCGCGCTGGAATGAGGAGTTTGAGAAAGTTGAGGCGAGCGATGAAGTGCGAGCCATGGCTGACTGGTACACCAGGCACGCCAAGAAGATCATCGAGCCGAAGAAACAGGAAATCCTCGACGCGGCGAAGAACTACTTCGTGTGTCGTCGGCTGATGGCCGCCGAGAAGTGCGAGGGCTTCTCGCTGGACTGCCTGCGCCAGCCCAGCATTTACCACCGACCGCCCTGCATGGCTTTCTCCCGTTTGCGCGACGAAGGCATCGTCGCCGCCTGCGAAGCCGACTGGAACGCCGCCATCTCAAGTCGGCTTACACATCTTTTGTTCAAGCGACCCGGCTTCATGCAGGACCCCGCTCCCAACACCATCAACAACACCTTCATGGGCGCCCACTGTACGTCCGCCACCAAGCTGGACGGTTTCGACAAGCCCACCCGTGCGCCTTACATCCTTCGCAGCTATCACACCCGCACCGGCGTAGCCATGCAGGTGCTCTGGCGTATTGGGCAAAAGGTCACCATTATGAAGTTTCAGGGGCCGGATTCCATCATCCTCGGCACGGGACGCGTCGTGGCAAATATCGCACAACCGCCCGCGGGTTGCTGCCGCACCGCAGTTGAGCTCGAGCTGGACGGCGTCCCCGATTCGGGCGACACGAAGGGCTTTCACCAGTTGTTCATATACGGCGACCTGGAGCGTCCGTTCAAACACTATTGCAAGCTCGCAGGGATCAAGGTCCTCCATATTTAGTGATTGGACAAGGGTTGTAGGGCCTGGCTGCAATGGGAGCCGAGCACATCTGTTTCACCACGGAGGGCGGTGTTGTTGAACCCAGACGTTGCGCGCCGCTGCCAGCACGGATGTGACTTCAGATGTAATCCCTCCGTCTTGGGCGAATACCACGCCAAGGCGGGGCAGGGAAAAAGGGAAAAGAAGGGTAACGCAAAGTCGCAGAGTCGCAGAGAGGCGGATGAGAAGAACTTCGTCGTCGCCTGCCGTAGCATGGGCATCTTGCCCATGATTCCCACGTGTCCCGCCTCCAGCGGAATGCCAGATGGGGGGCGGCTGTTCTTTTCGCCGTGAGCGCCAGAGCCCCACCTGGCGTCCCGCGTCCCGCGGGATGTTGATGCTTTCGCATGGCTTTTGCCCGAAAGTCCGCCTGCCCCGCCCGCAACTGAGGCATTACCTTCAGATTCTCCCGACATTAGCTGTACCGCTGATTTGATTGTTGCGAAGTGAATAGCGTGAGCGCTCTCAGAGTGAATGACGAGAATGTCCCGTTTCTACAACACGCTCATTTCTATAAGGTGTCGACTGCTTTCGCGTTTTCGACATCGCTTGTTGCGTAGCCCCCCGGCGCGCGTTACAGTTTTTTGATTCGAGGGAGAGTGACCTCGGTTGTTTTCGCTAAACTGGGAAGCGAGACAAAGAGAAGACATAAACAAAATCGGAGGCAATATACAAAGGGAGGCAAAAGCTATGAAAGAAAAAGCGTTTAAGCATGAAACTTCGCGCAGGGAGTTTCTAAAGACTTCGGCCACGGCGGCGACGGGGCTGGCGCTCGGGAGCCTCGGTATCAGTCGCTACGCTCATGCGGCAGGGGGCGACACTATCCGAATCGGCATGGTTGGTTGTGGCGGTCGTTGCACGGGTGCGGCCGTTGACGCTATGGATGCCGACCCAGGCGTGCGGCTGGTTGCTATGGCAGATATATTCATGGACCGGGTTCAGGGAAAACGAAAATATCTCAAGGGGCTGAAACCTCAGCAGGTAGCGGTGGACGACGATCATTGCTTTGACGACTTTGATGGCTACAAGCGAGTGATTGAAAGCGTGGACGTGGTTCTGATTGCGAACGCGGCGAAGTTCCACCCTCTGCACCTGAAAGCAGGGATCGAGGCGGGCAAGCACGTTTTTGTGGAGAAGCCCCACGCCATTGATCCCGCCGGCATCAAGATGGTCATCGCCGCATGCGAGCTGGCGAAAAAGAAGAGGCTCTGTGTGGTTTCCGGGCTGCAGAGCCGGTTTCATCCCGGCTATCGCGAGACCGTCAAGCGAGTCCACGACGGAGCCATCGGCGAGGTCGTGTCCATCGAAGAGAACTTTCTTCGCGCGCCTTACGGGCTATACAGACGTAAACTCGGCATGAACGAAGTTCAGTACCAATGCGGTAATCAATACCACTTCTCCTGGCTTTCCGGCGACGACGTGCCTCAGTCGCTGGTGCACAACCTTGACCGTGCCACTTGGGTCATGCGCGAACAGGCCCCTGTCAAAGCCCACGGCCTGGGTGGTCGGTCCTCCATGTTCGAGGAAATCTACGGCAACGTATTCGACCACCATTCCGTGATCTATCAATTCGCGAACGGCGTCAGGATGTACGCCTTTTGCCGCACCCAGGTGGGCTGCTACAATGAGGTCTCGAGCATCCTCCTGGGCTCCAAGGGGCGTTGCGATCTCCTGAACCTGCGCATCACGGGCGAAACTAATTGGCGCTACAGCGGCCCGCACGACAGCCCATACAAAATCGAGCATAAGGAGCTTTTCGCGGCAATCCGCTCCGGCAAGCCGATAAATAGCGGCTATCACATGGCTCGCAGCACCCTCATCGGGATTATGGGGCAGATCAGTTGTTATACTGGTAAGGAAGTCACCTGGGAGCAGATTTCCAAGTCCGACTTCTACTATCCGCCGAAACCGGAGGAATGCCGCGTTGATATGGAACCGCCCTTCAAACCCGGCCCCGATGGAAGCTATCCGGTTTACGTCCCGGGCAAGACCGTCCTCCTTTGAGGAATGCTGAAAGGCCGTTCGATGCCGTCCAGATGATGAGAGAAATCCGCCATAGGCTCAGCGAGACGTTCAAGGGGTTGAGCATCGAGGAGGAGAAGAGGTACATCCGCGAGCGCGTCACGTCGAAAGTGCGCCATCAGAAGGCGAGACCCTGAGAAGGTCATATAACCTCTAACGCGCCCATGGAACTGACACGCAGAAGCGTCTCGTGGTGCAGTGGACCGCCCCGGCGCGCTATGCGGAAACTATATAGGGCGAAATCCGGAGTCCACAGAGCACGCGCGTTATCATGCCGAGCAACTTTAGCGAATCCTTGCCTGTGCGTATCATGCCGGAGGAAGTCTGGAGTTGAGCGCTGTGTGAAAAGCGTATGATCATAAGCCGGGCGGGTTTGAGAAGGAGAGATGCCATAATGACTTCCCCGAGTTTTTCTGATGAGTGGGGGGCCCATGAACGCGACCTAACCGTCTGGAGAAGATTCTGGGCACTTTGGGAGCTACGTCGAAAGTGGAAATGGGCAGATTGGTGCTACAAGCAGGTTGATCGCACGGATGGTGAAGTGGTGGAACCGAAAGCGTGGACTTTATTTCCAGGCCCGGGATACATGAAATTGTGCCTCTGGATCGCTTTGCTGAGAAGTGTCCACGAGGGAATGACCGAAAACTTGGACTCGTTCGAAACAGCTAAAAGCAAAAAAGTTCATGTTTCGAAGGTGCTTCCTCTAATTCCACAAAGCATTGCCACCTTCCCTGCCGTCAAAGGTAGTCCCTTCCGGGACTTCAGAAATGCTATCTTTCACTGTCAGTGGGCACCAACTTTGGCAAAGTTCGACCTCGATGAACAAACTACTCGGCAGATTGAAGATCTTCACAGACAGATAGGCGATTGGCTCAACACGGAATTTCGACGCGCCTTTGAGGCATTCAAGGCAAAGTACAATACTTCGCCGTATTGGGTATTTGGTCCCGATGGCCGGGAACTGATGCCGGAAACCTTCTATTGACACGAGCTACTGGAAAGGGCGCTCTCAGGTAATACAACGCTTGTCCCGATTTTGCGGAGTTGGTCCTGGCGATAACTATGGCATCCACCCGAGTCGCAAGCTAACCAAGAAATATCTCGGAGGTAGGTAATGGCCAAGATCGAGAAATCTGAGAGAGAGTTGCTTGAGTCAGTGGAATCCGGCGAATGGAGGCCTGTCGCAAAAAGGGATTCCGAATTGGACAGATACAGAGAGTACGCACAAGCAACATTCAAGAAGGACCGCCGGGTCAATATCAGGATTTCAAGCAAGGATCTGGATGCACTGCAGAAGCGTGCTCTGACGGAAGGGATCCCCTATCAGACGTTGATATCGAGCATTCTCCACAAGTACGTTTCCGGCCGTCTGAAGGAACAAGGCCTCTGACCTGCCGCCGGAGGCGAGTGGCATGACCTTGGGCCGGGCAGCGTCACTTGAGCAATCGGGGACTACAATGACAGTGAAAGAACTGGCAAAAAGATGTAAGACAGTCCTTGAAAGCCACTATGGCACGCAGTTCAGGGGCTTGGTGATGTGTGGGTCCATGGCGCGCCAATGATGGTGATATGGGTGAAATATCAGTCGGAGTCACCGACGTAACCGTTCAGTCTCGGCCGGCTATCCGCCCGAGACTGAGGCCCTACTATAAACACTGGTTTTTGCTTTCTTTAATATGTATAACGAGTTAAGTGAGCCCGGCTTTCCAAGGAGAATAACAAAGTGATGACAGTTGTTCCGGCGCCTCGGGAGAGAAGGGACGGAATGAAGATCATCTTCTTCTCTTTCATCTGCGCTTTTCTTGTCAGCGCCAGTGGAGCACACGGCGAGGAAAGCGACGGGCATAACTATGTTACAGTCAAGGCCAAGGTGAAGCCGAATCGTCCTTGGAAAGAATACAGGACGAGAACCATCGCTTATCTGGCGGGTTATAAGCGAGGCGGGCGTCAAATCAGGTACAGCAAATACGGCGGCTGGTTAGACAAAAGGACGCGGGGCACTGGTTTCTTCTCTGTCAAGAAAATCGCAGACCGGTGGTGGCTGGTTGATCCCGACGGATACACGTTCATCCATGTCGGGGTATGCGCCGTGCGGCCGGGCAAATCGGATGTAAATCGGCGGGCATTGAAAAAGAAGTTTGTTAGCCCCGAATCCTGGGCCGAGCATACGGCCATGACGCTGCGGAGATTCGGATTCAATGGAACCGGGGCATGGTCGGACGAGACGCTGCTCAGGAATGTCTCCCACCCGCTGGTCTATACACGCAAATGGTCTTTCATGGGGGATTTTGGCCGGAAGAAACGAATGGTTCATCAGAAACCGGGGCATCTTGGATACCCGAATGATTGCATGCCGGTCTTTCATCCCGATTTTGAAGCCTTCTGTGACGAATATGCCAAGGCTCTCGCATCAACGAGGGATGATCCGTATCTCCTCGGCCATTTTTCCGATAACGAGCTGCCCACACCGCGTGATCTCTTGGACAGGTCTCTTTCTTTGGATCCGGACAACCCTGACCTCGCACCCGAATACCAAGCGGCCCGAGAGTGGCTGTTCGGCCGAAAGGGGGCGAGTGTCATGAAGCGAGACATCACCGACCAAGACCGAGATGCTTTCCGCGGCTATGTGTTCGCTCGCTATTTTGAAATCACCACAAGGGCAATGAAAAAATACGATCGCAATCACTTGATTCTGGGTTCCAGATTACATGGCTCGGAAAAAAGAAGCCCAAGCGTTTTCAAGGCCGCAGGAAAATACCTCGACGTCGTAGCTGTCAACTACTACGGCGTCTGGGGGCCCGACCAGGAGACATTGAGGAATTGGAACAAGTGGTCTGGAAAACCAGTGATGATCACCGAATTCTACACGAAAGGTGCAGACGCAGATGCAAAATTGACAAACTGGACGGGGGCGGGTTGGATCGTGCAAACACAAAAGGACCGCGGCCGTTTTTATCAGCATTACACGCTGGGCTTGCTTGAATCGAAGGTTTGCGTCGGCTGGCACTGGTTCAAATACATGGACAATGACCCGGACTACTTGAGAGCAGATCCTTCCAATCGCGATTCCAACAAGGGGATCGTCACAATCCGATACGGCGAATATGCACCACTCCTCGAAAGCATGAAGGCCGTAAACGCAGAAGTTTATCCGGTCATCGAGTTCATGGACTCTCGATGAATTCTCGAGAGGATACAGGGGCAAGACTCGATACAGCGGGCAAGATGCCAGCGGTACGTAGCCCCTTCTGCCCTGTCTGCGGACTCTGCGGTTCCACCCTCAGCCACCCGTAAGTGAGGCATTGCGAAAAGGTTTGGCTTTCAAAACTGCGAGTTGTATTGTAGGATAATGCTGCGAATCCATGCTCGAGCTTTCGGTGAATATGAAAATTGATGTCGCGTTTACACCCTTTGAAATCAGGCGCCGGAGAGCGTCGGGTCTGTGTGTGGTCGTGGATGTTCTGCGAGCCAGCTCCTCGATCGTCACGGCTCTATCGAACGGCTGCGCGGGTATCTACCCTGTGAGCGAGCCTTCTGAGGCGTTCCCCTTGGCTGACGGGGTGAAGGTTCTTGCGTGCGGCGAGAGAAATGGAGTGAGAATCCCAGACTACCATCTCGGCAACTCCCCCGCGGAATTCAGCAGGCGAGCCGTCGCCGGGAAGCGACTTGTAATGTGCACCACCAACGGCACAAAGGCCATCCGAGGAGCGGAACATTATCGTGGCATTTTCATCGGGTGTTTTCTGAACGCCCCGGCTGTGGCGTCGCGCCTGGCGAGAGAACCGGATGATGTGACGATCATCTGCTCAGGGCAAGAAGGAGATTTCTCTATGGAAGACACGCTTTGTGCCGGTATGATTCTTTCGGACCTGAAAGGCGAAATGTCGGACGCGGCTGTAGCTTCGGTGTCGCTTTTCGAGCAGTATCGCGACCGCATCGCCGAAGTTGTACTGGAGTCCGAGCACGGTAGGTTTCTTCAGCGGATCGGCTTCGGGGCGGATATTGACTATTGCGCGAGAGCGGGGGCAACGAGTATTGTCCCGGAGGTTGTCGCCTCCGCGGAGCCGCCTCCGCGAGATCTCTTCATCAAGGCGACACTTCAAGCAGATAACTTCGGGGAGGGAAGAAATGATTGACCTTCGCAGCGACACCGTAACAAAACCGAGCCCCCAGATGCTCGAGGAGATGATGAAAGCAGAAGTCGGCGACGACGTCAGCGGCGAGGACCCGACCGCAAACCTCCTCCAGGAGAAAGTAGCGGCGCTTCTCGAGAAGGAAGCGGCGCTGTTCGTGCCGTCCGGAACCATGGCGAACGCGGTCGCGGTGAGGGCCTGGACGGAGCCGGGAGACGAAGTCATCATCCATAAGCTCTCTCACACTTACCTTTACGAATCGGCGGCTACCGCGGCGTTATGCGGGGTGCAGTTCTTCCTTCTGGATGGAGCGGGGGGCATTCTCGACCCGGAAGATGTCAGCGAAGCCGTCAGGGACCCGGAGAAAGACCACTTTCCAAGAACGCGAGTTATCCTAATCGAGAACACTCACAACATAGCTGGCGGGACGGTCTATCCGATAGAAGTCGTCAAGGAGCTTTCGGAAGTGGCGGAGGAGAAGGGAGTGATTCTGCACATGGATGGGGCGCGTCTTTTCAATGCGTCCGTGGCGCTGGGCGTGGAGCCGAGGGAGTACACCCGATACGTGGATTCGCTGAGCATCTGCTTCTCGAAGGGGCTGGGGGCGCCGGTCGGGTCGGCAATCGCCGGCAGCAGGGATTTCATCAAGCGGGCGCACCGATTCCGCAAGATGTTTGGCGGCGGCATGAGGCAGATAGGCTACCTGGCGGCGGCTGCCATCTATGCTCTCGACCACAACATCCAGAGGCTCGCCGAGGACCACGAGAACGCCAGCCTGCTTGCAAAAGCCATCAGCGAGCTGGACTGCTTCGATGTTGACCTCGACGCCGTCCAGACCAACATGGTCTTTTTCGATGTCGTGGGGGACGATCTCGACGCTGCCAGCGTGGTGAGCATGCTTGAGGAGGAAGGAGTTCTCGTCGGCAGCATCACCAAGACAAGGGTCCGCGCCGTCACGCACCTCGACGTCAACCGCGAGGAGGTTCTCGAGGCGATAGAAGTTTTCAGGAAGCTCTTCTCAAAGACGGCCGCGTGATTGGCAGGCCGAGCAGAGGCCGACCGAGCGAAATCGAGCAGGGGAATGCCCGCTCATCTTCGTCCGCGGCTGCGTATTTCCTTGAGGTAATGAACGTTCTCGATGACCTTGCCCGTGCCCATAGCGACCGCGCTGAGCGGGTCGTCCGCAACGTTTACCGGAAGCCCCGTTTCCTTCGATAAGAGCCTGTCGAGCCCTCGGAGGAGCGAACCTCCTCCCACCATGACGATGCCTCTGTCAACGAGGTCCGCAGATAGCTCGGGGGGGCATCGCTCCAGCGAGACGCGGACGGACTCAACAATGGTCGAGACCGGCTCAGCAAGCGCCTCGCGGATTTCCTCCGAGTTGACGGTGAGCGTCTTGGGAAGCCCGGCGACGAGGTCTCGCCCCTTGACCTCGATGGTGAGCGGTTCATCGAGGGGAACGGCGGCGCCAACTTCGATCTTGATTTGCTCCGCGGTTCTCTCGCCTATCATGAGGTTGTAACTTCGCTTCATGTACTGGATGATCGCTTCGTCCATCTCGTCCGCGGCGACTCTCACGCTCCGGCTGAAGACGATTCCGGCGAGTGAGATGATGGCCACCTCGGTCGTGCCGCCCCCGATGTCAATAATCATGTTGCCGGCTGGCTCGTGAACCGGCAGACCCACCCCCATGGCGCCGGCCATCGGCTCTTCGATGAGAAAGACGTCCCTCGCGCCGGCTCGGCTCGCGCTATCCTGAACAGCCCTCTTCTCCACCTCGGTAATGCCCGAGGGCACCGCTATGACCACGAGAGGGCTGATTAGCGCCTTGCGATTGTGGATCTTTCGCATGAAGTACTTGATCATGTTCTCGGTGATCTCGAAGTCGGCGATCACGCCGTCTCTGAGCGGCCGAATTGCCACAATGGACCCCGGCGTGCGGCCGAGCATCCTCTTCGCTTCCTCTCCGACGGCGAGGATCTTGTTCGTGTCCTTCTGTATGGCAACCACCGATGGCTCTGTCAGAACGATCCCCTTTCCTTTGACGTACACCACGGTGTTTGCCGTTCCGAGATCAATGCCCATGTCGTTTGAGAAAAAGCCCCAAAGTCTATTCAGAACCATCTAAGCTCCTCCCTGGCATCATGAATTCCCTTCGGTCGCTTCTCCGGACGAGTCCTCACAGGAATGATTAAATCACACCGCTTGATTGAAACGCAATACAAAAAGAGCTGCAATCGTAATGTCTTAGTTACCGGCGGCTGAGGTTCGGATCTCATAGGACGCAGAGTAGCCCTTCTGCCGGTGGCATCCTGGCCCCCCCCGAGGGCGAGACAGCCTCGGGACTGCCGCCCAGACGGCGGCGTTACACAGATGGCAACACTGACCTCCCGTCGGAGTCATGGGCAGGATGCCCATGCCACCGCAGGGGAGGACGTGGTGTTTCTCATCTTCCTCTCTGTGCCTTTGCGACTCTGCGTTATCCGCCTTTTTCCTTCCGCAACTCGGTACCCGCCTGAGACTGTCACCATGAAAGCGGGCTGCAAAGACGCCTCGGGCGATTCTCAGTCAAGCGCCTCTTTCAGAAGGCGTTGGACATCCTCTCCCATGACTTTTCCGGGCGTGCGAGGCACGTTTTTCTTCGCCATCACGTAATCGAGGAACGAAACTATGTCGTCCTCTTTCACGCCGTATGACCCGATTTTTGTGGAAACCCCGAGGGATTCCGCAAAATTGAGAAAAGCAATATGTCCCCCCCCGCGGGCATCGAAGATCGAGTAGATTTTGCCAACCTTCTCGGGGGAAGCCTTTTCGACGAGCTTGAGATAGTGTCCCAGAAGCGCGCCGTTCGCCCTTCCGTGGGAGACGCCGTATTTCAGGGTCAGATAGTAGCCGAGGGCGTGCAAAAGCGTGGTGCCCGCCTGGGCGATGACCATCCCCGCCACTGCCGCCGCATAAAGCATTCCGGCGCGGGCGTCAAGGTCCTCGCCGTCCCGGACCGCCGAGGGGAGGTGCTTCTTGATAGCTCTGATGCTCTCTAAGGCGAGCGAATCGCCGAGGGGTTGGGAACGCCGCGTCAGGTATCCCTCTATGGCATGAGACAGCGCGTCGAGGCCGGTGTCGGCGGTGATGTCTTTCGGCATGGTCACGCTCAATTCGGGGTCGAGCACGGCGAGAATGGCGAAGGTTCGTGGGCTGTTTAGGTTGAGCTTATCGGTTCCCTCGTCGTTGTTGATGATGGCGTACTGCGTCGTCTCGCTGCCGGTGCCGGCTGTTGTGGGAACGCACACCAGCGGCAAGGGCGCGTGCTCGAACCGGTGTATCGGAAAAAGCTCCATGAGCGGTTTGTCGTTTGTCGCCAGGACCGCAGCAGCCTTTGCGGCATCCATGGCGCTCCCTCCGCCCAGGCCGATGACGAGTTCGGCTCCGCTTTCCGTCGCGAGTCGGCCCGCTGCCTCGACCTCGGAAACGCTGGGGTTGGGCGAAGCGCTGGCGAAGCTCACTTCGCGAACGCCGGCCTTTCGGAGAATGCCCTCTAAGCGGTCGCACAGACCTGTCCGCCGTGCGAAACTTCGCCCGGTGACGACCGTCACATTTTCCACTTTCGGCATAAGCTCTCCGAGCTTCTCAATCGCTCCTCGCTCCAGAACGATGCGAGTGGGCATGTGGTACGAAAAATCCTGCATTTCCAGCTCCTCGCGTCAGATCGGCGTATTTGTCTCGACAGGATAACAGGATAGACCGGATCGTTCAAGGAATGTGAGGTATCCAGTCAATCGGAACCCGCGTGGGGCGCCCTGAAAAACCAGGAAGAACAAGCAATTGGTTGACAAGTTGTCGCAGAGTCTGCACTCCGCCGCCCCGGCGGGGTCGAAGGAGATACCGTGGTTGTGGAACTGAAGTCCGTCTGGCCCCTGGTCAGTGCTCATGAGATACCCCGCGAGACGCGGGGTAGGCCTTGTCTTGAATTTCGGAGAACGGGAAGCGGAGGTAAAGCGAAGGGTCAAGAACCTTTCGCAGGGATTAACAGGATTCCAACAATCCCGTCCATCCTGTCATCCCGTCAAAAAAAATACGTGACCGAACTTACGAAGAGAAGCACTAAGTTGCGCTTGCATCCTGAAACGGCTCGTCGAGTTTTCAGGTAACTTCCGGCTATCACGGTGAAGACGCGCCTTCCGCGGCCGCGCGGGCGACACACGGGTTTGCTCAAAGATACAGCTCAGCCGAGACTCGGAACGCCTCCTCGGGCGGGCCAAAAAACTCCCCGGAGGGAAAGACCGACAACTCATATCGTTCGCCTGCGTAACTGTAGAAGGCGAATCCCCAGCGGTCACCACCGAGGTAGCGCAGCCGGCACAGATGCGTCGGCGTATTCAGCAGCCGTTCCAGGTACTCCTCCCGGCTCTCCGGCCAATCTGGCGGCGGCCAACCCGGCCCGAGGGGCTCGGGTTCCTTGTAAGCATCAATGTAACAGAACTGCCCGTGAAAGCGGATATCCAGACGGGTGTAGCGACCGACAAAATGCTCTTCGGCGTAACGCCGGATACGTTCTTTCGTGCTGAACTTGGTTACGTCCGGAATTTTCTTGCCCGCACTGCCGGGGCTGAACACCCACTGCTTTGGCGCCATTTTCATCCATTCCTTTTTTTCCACCGCTTCGGCTTTAGGGACGCGCGACTCTGTTCTCCCGCTTCGCTTTCCCACCGGGCAGGTTCTCCGGCTCCCGCACTGTTAGCGCTTGAACAGCCACGTCGTCAAGTATCTCTCGCCGGTGTCGGGCAGAAGCACCACGAGCAACTTCCCCTCGTTCTCTTTTCTTTGCGCCAGCTCGAGCGCCGCCCAGACCGCCGCGCCGGAGGAGATTCCCGCAAGGATTCCCTCCTCCTTCGCCAGTCTCCTCGCCATCTCACCGGCATCCTCGTCTCTCACCGGCATGACCTCATCTATCAGAGAAACATCGAGCACGTCGGGAACGAATCCCGCGCCGATTCCCTGAATCTTGTGGGCGCCCGCCTCCCCTCCCGACAACACGGGAGAGTTCTTTGGCTCAACAGCTATGACCTTAACCGAAGGCTTCCTTTTCTTGATGACCTGAGCTATCCCCGTCAGCGTCCCTCCTGTTCCCACTCCGCAGACCACGATGTCCACCTCGCCGTCAGTATCCCTCCATATTTCCTCCGCGGTGGTTTCCCGGTGAGCTTTTGGGTTCGCCGGATTCTTGAATTGCTGCGGCATGAACGAATTCGGAGTGCTTTTGACCAGTTCCTCAGCCTTCTCGACCGCCGCGGGCATCCCTTCCGCCCCCGGTGTCAGCACCACCTCCGCGCCGAGGATGGCGAGAAGTTGTCGCCTCTCCACGCTCATGGTATCCGGCATCGTCAGGATGAGCCTGTAACCCCTCGCCGCGCACACGAAAGCCAGCCCAATCCCCGTGTTGCCGCTCGTCGCCTCCACGATTGTAGTGTCCTCCCCGAGCAATCCTTTTTGCTCCGCGTCTCGGATCATGCTCACCGCGACCCTGTCCTTCACGCTGGAAAGAGGATTGAACGACTCCAGTTTCCCCACAACCTCCGCTTTAGCTCCTCCAACAACTTTGTTGAGCCTGACCAGCGGCGTGTTGCCTACCGTCTCCGTGATGTCCCCAAATATCCTTTTCATACTCCCTTCTCCTCGGAAAGGTCCGCGAACCGCGTCTCCGCCCCCCCCACGCTACCATTTCTCGTACCGCACGATGTCGCTGATGAGAAGTCTGGGCCGCGGCGGCGGCACATCCGTCGGGTAGCCGATTGTTAGCAACTGGACAACGCGGATGTCGTCCGGAATCCCGAGGATTTTCTTGACCTCGTCCTCGTCAAACGCCCCGACCCAACACGTTCCCAAGCCCTCCTCCAGCGCCTTGAGCGTCATGTGGTCAACGGAGATAGCCACGTCAATCGGGTACGAGAGCTGCCCACAAGACATCACGTGGTTATCGGTTTCGGCGCATGCTGCGATTACCGCTGCTGCCTGACCGACAAAGCTCTGCCCCTTTGCAGCTTTCATTAACTTTTGCCGCGTCTCCTTCTCTTTCACGACCACGTACCGCCACTCCTGTCGGTTGGCGGCAGAGGGCGCCAACCTTCCTGCCTCCAGAATCAGGTTGAGCTTTTCCTCTTCCACGGGCCGGTCCGCGTAGTTGCGGATGCTTCTCCTCTGTCTGATAGCTTCCATCACCTCCATGGCTGTCGTCCTCCTTTGGCACGTAAATCGAATTATTCCCTTTGGTCTCGGTCTGCACCCCCGGCCGGACATGCTTTCGACCACGGGCGCCATTTTCAAACCGCTGCTTGCCCACAGGCTGTCAACTTACAAAACTATCATATTCCGGGTTGATTTCGCAAGGCGGCTCCTCTCACGGGTGCGGCTACCAAATCGTGGCATGTGAGGCAGGCTTCCTTCAATCAGGTCGCTGTCGCCATTTCGCCCTGCCGGCCTTTAGCCGGCGCCATCCTTAGCCACCTGCTTCAGCTGGTGGTCTTCGCATACGCCGTCTCTGTCGTGGGAGCCGGCTTCAGCCGGGCTTCTCGAACAAAAGGGATTCATCCATACCTTGCCACGCAAATACAGCCGCACCTCCTCTCACGCGTGCGGCTACGTTTCAGCGGCGGAACTGTCCTTGGACCCTGCCCGTGCGAGAATCGCCACCGAGCTTCCACGCCGCCCTTTGGGAAAAGGAGAAAACGCCGGGCTATTCGAACTGGCCTCGAGGAATCTTTCGAGTCGTCACGCACATATCTTGCCCTTTCAGGGCTCATCCTCAATACACGGTTCGCTCCAGACAGATGAGAGCGGACCCGCGTGCCACTGAAATGCAGCCACGCCCTCCGCATTCCTTTACTTGCTATTATTGGCGAAAAGCTTTATCATATTCAAGGTCGGCCGCGGCTGGGTAAGGCGCCGACGGACGTGCCGCCTACGGCATCGCGGTCGGGTAAGGTCGCCCGAAGAGTTCTTTGTGGCCGCCAAGAAACGGATAAGCTCACCAATTCGAAGGAGGGTTGGCGATGGGCAAACCTGTAATGGTTGGGTCGAAAAGCACGAAGGAGTCGGAGACGCGAGTGTTTTCCGGTGCGACAGTGGAAGCAGTCGGCGATAAGGTCGCGCTGTTCATGTCCGCTCGCGGGTATCGCCTCGAAAACGGTACGAAGATTCAAGGCGTGTATGGACGAGGAAGCGCCGGGGCCCATGCCATCCTCGGTCCAATTGCCAGGCGTCAGAAGTACAACATCACCGTCGTTCAGGATGGCGAAAATGTCGCTCTGGTTGTTGCCAAGGGAATGTCGGGCATGGGCGGAGGAGTTCTCGGCGCACGCAAAGTCAAAAAAGAGTTTCAGGCGATAATGGCGGGACTTCAGGAGAGCATCCTTTCGTGAGTTCCGGCAGGGCGAGTGCCGCTGGTTGAAGGATGCCTGACATGTCAAGTGACTCACTGGATAATCTGCGCGAACGGCCCGGAAGCTCTCTCGAGGAAGAGCTGTCTTTCGTTGCCCCCCCCCACTGCCGAAACAGAAGCGAAAACATCCTCTGTTTCACGGGCAAATCGCAGGCTCTGTCCCAGTACAGCCTCCAAATACCGCCCAGCCCCTTTAATCGGGTGGCGCTGCATTTAAGTGGCTGGGTTTGC
Organism: uncultured Verrucomicrobiota bacterium; assembly: GCA_964640185.1. Taxonomy (GTDB): domain Bacteria; phylum Auribacterota; class JABMQX01; order JABMQX01; family JABMQX01; genus CAZXGF01. The sequence goes on from CAZXGF010000003.1 coordinate 97,940, forward strand.
CAAAGGTAACACGGCCGTCTCGGCGGCTGTCGCGGCGGGCGCCCCGCCCGATATCAGGTATTATTTTATCAATTCATGGGTACAATCTTCCGTTTCTTTATAGCTTTATCTGAACGAAAATCAGGGGCTTTTTCCGGGGCGACTTCGGGCTAAGGGAGCGTTTACAGATCCTCCAGAATCGCGTCCCTCGTGCGGGACAGATGTTGAAAGCCGGAGGGATAGACGATTCTGCGCACGGGCACCCGCTCGGCCATCTCGGCGAACAGCTTCAATCTGTGCGGTTGTAATCCCACGGCCTCCACAGTTCGAGCCGAAAACGAATACCGCGTAAGCTCAATCACCGCATCCCTCGGTGAGATGGGTGCAATTTCGATTTCCGGCTGCCCGTTTGGAGACTCACGGCGCTCGAGGACATAGAGACAGCCAAGCGGTTGCGACGACTGGCAGAAGCTGCCGAAGCCGTCGGCCCCCACGGGCACTCGCCGCTTGGAATATGCGGGGTGCACGCGTTCCAGTTCCCGGTGCTGACCCAGGAAATGGCGGGCTTCGTCCGGCCAAAGGCGCATCTGAGGATAGCCCGGACGCCCCACGAACGTGCCCTCACGCTCCTCGACGGGAAGGATGTCATCGGCAAGTAGCGGATAGCCGTCCTGCATCAATGCGGCCGCTATGGTACTCTTGCCGTTACCTCTCAGGGAGAGGAAAACTACAGCATGGCCTTCTATCACGACGGCTGATGCGTGCAGCGCCGGGATGCCCTGCTGTTCTAACCAAAAAGAGAGCACCGAGCCGAGGAGGCGAATCTCCACCAGGTAATCGTGAGCCTGGTCCAGCAGATGGCAGGTGATGCGCTGGGCCCCGACATAGAAGTCAGCAACCTCGGTGAATCGCAGCAGATTACACGTGTCCAGCCGGTACAGGAAAAAGGTGCTTTCGCCTCGGGCAGTCCGGTAAGGGCTAACGTATATAGGTGTCGGGTTCTCGCGGGCGAGGCCGGGTGGGGCAACCGGGACGCACGCGAAAACCACGTCGGGAACACCGCTGGCTGGCAACAGCCTGCTGGCGAAACCGAAATCGCTGGCGAGATTCAAGCCGAAAACAGTGTAAAGCAGCCGCTCCGTGCGGCCAGAACGTGTATCGGGCTCAGTTATCCGCTGTTGAACCATCCCGCCGTCCCAGGAGAGACCCCGGGCGAGGAGACCGGACGCGAAGGCAAGCGCGTCTTGGCTCGGGGTCGCTTCGTGCGAGTCGTGTTCATTCAGAGATGGGCAACTGCACACACCCCAGTTCCCGTGTTGGAGCATAGCCGAGCGAACATGGACAGCCACGGCAGCAGGGCCCAAGCAGTCACCGCACTCGACATTTCAGCCGCCATCTTCCCCACGAAGCTGGCAAAGGACAGATGCGTTGAGGATGTTTGACAGGTTTTTTCCGAGGCTAAGCCTCGACGGCCACGGGGCTTCCACGTCTCAACACGGTACTTCGAACAGTGTTCCGGCCCGAGCGACGGCCTACGACAACAGAAGCGCTGGCCTGCTCAATTCCCGTTTTTCGCAACGGCCAGATCTAGAATACGGCCTTCTCCGGGACAGACAGGGCCTACATTCTCCCTGACGCTCACGGCGCCTGCTGCTGTTGAAACGAACACCGAACCTAGCGCCCGCCTCAAGACTTCGCTCGGACTTCCGGCGCGGCGCTCGAAAGGAGAACCCAGGCAAGGCGCGTGCTACGATGTGAACCCGGCCCCGTCTAGCTCCGGCGGCTTGGGCCCCCCCCTCGTGAGATCCTCGATTGAGCCCCACTCGCGCAATTCGGGTCCCCGGTAGACCTTCTTGCTCGCCTGGCTGCGGATCTCTCGAGCGGTTTGTATCACCTGCCCTCCCTCTTCCTTTTTCCTCTCCATCTCTCCCTCCCGTCATCAATGATAGACACTACGCGCGGCGTACACGGCTTGAACTTACGGCGAATGTTAGCACACGCCGACTTTTCCTGCAAGAACTATTTTCAAACATATCATAATATCTCTTGAGCCACAGCTCAAGAACAATCGTCGGAAAAAGCGTGAGAGCCCAGTTCCCCTTCTTGCCCGCACGGTACCGCTCATACGCAGAACGCAGCCTGTCTGCATCCACGATACCCATTTTACCCAATAATGGAGCTTTCAGCAAGCCTTTGACCTGGTCGGCCTCCTTGTCTCGCAGGCTGAGATCGGCGAAACTGTTAAATATGGTTTTATCCTTCCGAAGCCGGATGACATCAGGCAATATGCCTGCCATGGCCCGCCGTAAAAGCAGCTTGCGGCATTCCCCCCGGAACAGTTGTTCCGGGGGAATGGATAAGATAAATTCCAGCAGGCGACGGTCCCAGAAAGGGTGGCGTGCCTCCAAACCGAAGCGTGCGGCTGTATTGTCGTACCAATAGATTCCAGGTCCGGCGCCCAGAGTGATAGCGAACTCGTAGATATCCTGTCGAGCCATGTTGCGAAAGTGCCGTGTGACGGGCGGATGAGCGAGCCGTTCGGCAAGGCCGATTCTGCGGCCGAAACCCAGCGAAATCCACTCCGGGACCCGAGAGGGCTTGTTTCGGCCAATCAATCGCCGAAGGGCCTGGTTGATACAGTCGGGCAGCAACGGCCGGGCAATTTGCGCGTACAACAGACGGTGGTAGGGTCGGCCCTGTCGGCCGGCGCGTCGGGCTAAGTCCCACAGGACGCCTATGTGGCCCTGCAACAGCCGATCTGCCCAAATCAACGGGCTGCCCCATAACAGACTGTCCCCACCCTCCCCGGTCAACAATACCCGCCCTCCTCGTTCCCTGAGCCGCATCATCGCGTGGCGGGTGGTGGACTCAAACCACAAAGCGGGAGACTCCAGGCTGGGCCGGAGTACCACCGGTTCTCGCAAGAACCAGAAGCGCTCCGCTGGGATGTACTCGATCTCAACGCCCAGCTCGTCCGCCATGGCCCGGCTGTAGCCTCGCTCATCACAATCTCTCAGACGGTCAAAGGCGTACGAATAGGCAATCAATCCGGGCGAGTCCCCGTTCGCAGAAAGCATGTGCTGGCTGACGGCTGCTATCGAGCACGAGTCGAGCCCGCCGCTCATGGTAATCCCTACGGCTTTGCCCCGGGTTCGCAGATGATCAGCCACCGCGCGACGAAAGAGATGAAGAAAGTGCGCGGCGTAGTCCTCGTCGCGGCGATAGACCGTACGGGCTGACGGATCAATATCCCAGTAGCGTTTCAGCCGAATCCCCGCTCGCGTTGCAGTGAGACGGTGTGCGGGCGGCAGCCGCCGCACATCAAGGAACATCGTGGACCCTTGGTCATAGAAATTCACCGTCAAGTGGTCTGCCATGGCCACTTCGTCCAGGCGACGAGGTATTTCGGGATTTTGGAGGATTTGCTGGAGTTCGGAAGCAAAGCACAGTGTCTGGTTGACCCGACTGTAGTGCAGCGGCTTAACGCCGCACGCATCCCGGGCGCAAAAGATTTGCTGCTTTCGCCCATCCCAGACCGCAAAGGCAAAATCGCCGAGGATGTGCACCGGACATTCCGCGCCCCAACACGAATACGCTGCCAGGATCAGGTCGGCGTCAGTGGGGTCTTTCTCCCGGAGATACCCCCTGGGTCCCAAGACCTCGATCAGCTCCTGCCGGTTGTCCACCCGAGCGTCCGCTGCCAAGCAAACCAGACCATCGCTGCTGAGTAAAGGCTGCCGTTCCCGCACGGACTCAGGCGTGACATGCAGCGCCAGGTGGGCGAACCCCACGTTGCCATTGGTCCAGTAGCGGATGCCGTCGGGGCCGCGATGAGCGGCAGACTCTGCCATTTTGCGCAGCATATCAGGGTCCACCGGGGCCCCGTCCCTATTGAAGATACCGCAGATTCCGCTCACAGGTCAGCCTCTCGCGCTACCAGCGGTGCATAGCTGGCAATGATTTGTTCCCGCTCCGCGATAGCAGCTCCCGCCTGCTCAAGCCAGGCGTGGGCATGGAGCCCATCGAGTTCCTTGCGTACGCCGATGCGCAAGTCCGTGGGAATACCTCGCCTGCCCAACAGCCATTGGAGAACCAGAGACTGCTGGAGACAACGCATTGGAAACAAGTGATTCCGCCCGGCGATACTCACGATCCAACGCAGGTGTTGAATAATCTCGGACTTCTCATCGGATCTGAGATGGTCTCGATACCTCCTTCTCGCCGCCGCAAGCCGTTGCACCCGTGAGAAGGGCAGCGTGCGAACACTCAGGTCAGCGAGCAGAAGGAATATCCAAGCCTGCAATACGACCCACCTATCATGCCATGGCAGGGCGAACGCGGCGCGAAAGTTGGCCATCAGGGATTTGAACCATTTCATGAGAATCGCGGTCACAGATAGAGCCCTTCCGGTCCTCCGGGAAAGGCGAACAGCGGGGATTATACGTGACGCGACGCCCCGTGTCAACAGGCGTTACACAAACGGGTTTGGCTAAATGTGAACACAAAAACAAGGCAGGGCGGCGAGAGAAGCGGCTGCAAGGATGCGGACACACCCCTGGCACGAGTAACGGAAGGAAAAACACCAAAAAAGGGAGACCGCGTTCCTTGTACGGCCTCCCCCATATCTTGTTGCGCCCGTGGTTAGAATTTCAGCAGGCGTTTCTTTCTGGCAAAGAACAGAAGGCCGGAAAGCCCTGAACCGAAAAGCAGCAAAGTGGAACCTTCTGGCACCGGCGACACCGGCACCTCAACGATGGCCGGTTGGACATCTTCACGGGGGTCAGCCAGAACCGCCATGACTTGACCCGGCCCAGGCTCGAAACCGGAAGCATTATTGGTTGGGTTGAGAGCATCATTCACGATACCCTGAGCGACTGGGTCTAAGATTGGGTCGGTGAGCTGCATTAGGGGATCCATGAAGTACCATATCGCGGCCTGACGGGACCACCACGACAACCCATTCGTGGTGTTGATGATATAGTTGATGACGTTCCAGTTGCTCTTGCTCGGATTCAGAGGGATAGCCGGGTCATACGTCGAGTACAACGCGACCGAGTAGTGTGTCCCAGTCTTCCAGTCTATGTTGACATTCATATCTGCGCACCAACCAAGATATACACCCTCATTTATGTCGTAATCTCCGGGCGGAAGAAAACCGGAAAGGGTTAGATCCCAGGTGCTAACAGACGCATTAAAATTAACAACCATGTCCGCTGAGGTGGGCAGATTAAGGATGGGAACCGCAACTGCTTGTTGGGTCCATAGTCCCGCCATCAACAGGACACCCATGATCGCCACGCCGCGAAGCAACACACTGATTTTAACCGCTTTTTTGATCTTCACCCCGACTCCTTCTCTTAATTGTGTCTTTTGCTGTTAATGCTATCGCGAACGGCGACACTGTCACTGTAGCAAGAAGCATACCACACAGCTGGCCAGGTTGTAAGCTGCGTCTCGACAAAGGATTAGGTATATGGCGAGGTTTGCTTATCCGCTTCCTGTAATACACCCGTTATGTTGGATTTCGGCAACGTTGAGCGGCCGCCAACGGGCTAAGTCTCGATATGGCAAGGGGCTACCCCACAATCCGTCCATGTTTCTAAAACGCAACGCTGTTGCCTCATTGCATTCATTTGTGACATGACAGACTAATCTCGGCCGTTTTTCATGCTCATGGCGCTAATCCGCTGGCGATGAGCAAGTTGTGATGTGCCTTGCGTCAGTGAAAAGCCCTCCTTGAGAGTCAGAATGTAACATTCGTCTGACTCAGGCTCATGCGCCCCGATAGAGAGACCCGAAGTCAAACCATTCTTCACTCTCCTTTCCACGCCACCCAAAACGGCTGTACTCGGCCGCACGGGCGCCGGCGTATTTCCGTGGGAAGTTATGGATGAATCCCTTGTTCGAGAAGCCCGGCTGAAGCCGGCTGTCACGAGAAGAATCTCGTATCCGATACCACCGACTAAAGCCGGTGGCTAACTCCGCCGCCCGCCGAGGGCGGGAGAAAAGGAGACGGTGGCCCTTTCCGTTCTATGATAGAGGGACAGCGGGCACAGACCCACGGCGTCAACGTGCGACGGGACAGGTTCAAAAGGAGGCGTGAGGGCACGCCACGGAGACGCGGCCGCACCCGGCCGCACACCCGCGTTGCCTCCGTGGCCAAGAAATGCTACACTTCCTGCAGAGCGCGATAGGGAGTCGGGTATGCCCCGTTAATTACGAGGGGCGCCCGCCATTCCCGGGCGCCGCCGCCAGACCCGGAGAACAGTGCCATGAACAAGCCAATATGGATAGTCGGGCTGATTGCGTTAGGAGCGGTCATTTTCTTTCTCGCCAGGAGTACAGACGAGGGCGACAACAAGTCCCCGTCGCCGCCGCCTCTTCCCTCGGCGCAGCCGAAAAAGCCTGAGCTCACGGTGGTGAACATCCGCTGCCCCCTCTGCGAAGGCTATGGCTATGTCATGACGCCCGGTAGGACGGGTATGAGGAGGCGAGTGTGCCAGTTTTGCGGAGGGAAAGGGGTGAAGGTTCTTCGCATCCCGCCGGGGCACGTGATTTGTCCGGATTGTCAGGGTTTTGGCCGGATACAAGGCCCCAAGCGTTTTCTCGTCTGCCCCAGGTGCAGTGGGCGGGGCTACATAAGAGAACCGTTTCGCACAAATCAATAGGCTCTGCGGCCGGACTTCTTTCTGGACTAAATTGACTCGGAAACTTACAAACTCTCATCAATGGAGGCAAAATGAAATCGTTGCGACTTTCCGCATTCGTTCTACTGGGGCTGTTGCTTGCTACCGCTGCTGAAACCACAGTGGAAGTTCAGCAATACCATGTCCGCGAGCTGTCTCTCCCCGGGTCGAAGACCCACGACAACAACTTCATGGTTGATGTTTCTGCGACCTTCGAGGGGCCGAACGGAGAAAAGCTGACTGTCCCCGGCTTCTACGACGGGGGAAATACATGGAAAATTCGTTTCTCGCCCGTCTCCCTCGGAAAATGGAGCTATACGACGCAATGCGAAGGCGACGCCGGAATGCGCGGCAAACGCGGCGTTATCGAATGTATCCCAAACTCCAACTCCAACATCCACGGCCGCTTGAAGGTTGACCCCGAGCATGCCCGCCATTTCACCTACGAGGACGGCACGCGATATTTCCTCCTCGGCTTCGAGGCCGATTGGATATGGGCTTTGGACATGTCCGAACCCGCCATCCCCAATCTGAGAAAGTTCGTTGACGCCATTGCCGCGAATGGATTCAACCATATTGTCATGAATGCGTACGCGCACGACACATCCTGGTCGAGAGGGCACGTGAGCCGTTGGGACTACGGGCCGCCGGAGATGTATGCCTGGGACGGCACAAATGAAAAGCCGGACCATAGCAGCATGAACCTTCGCTTCTGGCGCCATTACGACAGGGTCATCCGTTACCTTCAGGAGAAGGGGATAATCGCCCACATCATGCTGCGTGTTTATAACAAGATGGTCAACTGGCCCGAGAACGGCAGCCCGGAGGATGACCTTTACTACAAGTACATCGTGTCCAGGTATCAGGCTTTCTCGAACGTCGTGTGGGATTTCTCCAAAGAAGCCCATAACGAAAAGGACGCCAAATACAAGGTCGCCGTTATCAAAGCCATCAAGAGATGGGATGCCTCCGACCATCCTGTCACCGTCCACGACGATAACGGCAACTACGATAACGGCAACTACAACATCTGCGATTTTCGGTCGGACCAGCAGCACAGCCGCTGGGGCGAGACCATCCTCGCTCAGCTGAAGGCGAGAGACTGGCCCGTCCTGAACATCGAGTACGGCTACGAGCGGGGCGCGGAAAAGCTCCGGACATACCGCGTCATGCAGACCTGGCAGGAAGTGCTTCGAAGAACCTACGAGATAATCTGCGCCGGCGGCTACGCTAATTACTACTATTCAAACACTTCGTGGGACCTCGTCAAATGGCAGCCCGAGCCGCCCGGCTGGAAGAGGTACTTGATCCTGAAAAAATTCTTCGATCGCGTGCGATACTGGCGGATGACGCCGCAGGGACGGGTGAACGGAGCGTGGGTTCTCGCTGACAAAGGGAAAGAGTACGTCATCTTCGCCCCTCGCGGCGCAACGGTTCCATTCAGCGTATCGCGTGCAACATCTCCCCTCCTTGCCGAGTGGTTGAACATCTACACAGGCGAGACAGTACCCGCCGGCACGGTTGACAACGGCGACCAGTCCAAAGAATCGCCCTTCGGCTCACAGCCCGTGGTCCTGCACCTGCGGAAAAGGCCTTAGTGCTCTGCTTGATAAGCTCGGTCACGTATTACATTTTTCAAAAAGGCAGAAACTCCCGCGAGGGACCGGATTTTGCACGAAGAATATGTAGTCGTATTCGCGGGCACCATTTAGCCGCCGGCTTCAGCCGGTGGTCACGCGCATGGGGAATCAATCCCCATAATGGCACACACACGCCGGGTGTGAGCGATGCAGCAGCCTGACCGCGCACAATCCGAAGCATCGGTCTTTAGCCGCCGGCTTCAGCGGGTGCGTAACAAGGGCGCCATGAGGGAATCGAGAGGCCGGTATCATGGCGTTCTTGACTATAAATCCGGCTGCGTTCCTCCGATGAAGATCAACCCCGCGTACCGCGCGGCTTTGGGCCATGCTTTTCCGCCAGGGGTTGACTGCATTTGCGCTATTTCATGGTCCGGCCTGCTCGTCTGCTAAGTGTTCTCGTTGGCAAGTTCGGTCACATATTCGGGTGCTGCAAACAGGAAAAGGCTATCAAACACATGAGATTTTGCATCCACAATACCTGTCCGTATTTACGAACCCCTGTACTTAGCGGAACGCCGCCCCGCTCTGGCGGGGCAGTCCCGAGGGCGTCTCGCCCTCGATTCTTTCCTACATCCTTCGCGTCTTTGCGCCTTTGCGAGAAGTCTGCCCCGTCCCGAACCTATTTTTTGAATCATGTCCATCCTTTATCCTGTGCATCCTGTTATCCCGTCAAAAAAAGCTCTTTTGAAACGCTATACGTGACCGTATTTGCGAGTTCATGCACTAAGTGGCATGGGCATCATGCCCATGATCCCTACACGGGCGAGACGCCCGTGCCACGATGCCACCGCATTCGCGTGTGCCGGCCGCCGTCTGCGCGGGGGCAGGATGCCCCCGAGACAGCCGGCAAGATGCCGGCGGCATGACGCGCGGACCCGAAAGCTGGAGAAAGAAAACGCGACGTTGAAGGCCAAACTGGCGCAGAGGGACGAAGTGATCGCGGAGATCATGGCGTCGCACGTGGCTCTAAAAAAAAGTCTTGGCGAAGTTTGAAGGGTTTCTGGGTGTCGCATGACATCCGGGACGAGGTGATTGATTACGTGCGGTATTGGTCGGAAAGGACAGAACTGGCGGCGACGCGGCTGGTCCGCTGGATGGGGATCAGCCGAAGCAAGTACTACCAATGGCGGAGTCGGTATGGGAAGGTCAACGAGCATCCCGCCGTAGGCGGGAGATTCCGAGGGACTTCTGGCTGGAGGAGTGGGAGAAGGAAGCGATTGTGCGGTTTCACCTGGAGCATCCTCGGGACGGATATCGCCGGTTGACGTACATGATGATGGACGCCGACGTTGTAGCAGTCAGTCCCAGTCCCGCAAGGCGGGATATAGGACCTTGAAACGGAGGGATCTCCTTGGGAGATGGAACCGCAAGAGATCGAAGAAGGGTCAGGAGTTTCGACAGCCGTCGAAGCCGCACGAGCATTGGCACACGGACATCTCTCACATCAATATCTGCGGCACCTTTTACTATCTGTGCGCCCTGTTGGACGGCTACAGTCGGTACATAGTGCACTGGGAGATTCGAGAATCCATGACGGAAGGCGATGTGGAAACGATCATCCAGCGTGCCCGGGAGAAGTTTCCCGAGGAGCTGTCACGGATCATCTCGGACAATGGCCCCCAGTTCGTAGCCAAAGACTTCAAGGAGTTCATTCGCCTCTCCGGGATGACACACGTGAGAACGTCCCCCTATTATCCGCAGAGCAATGGCAAGATTGAGCGGTGGCATCAATCGCTGAAAAGCGAATGCATTCGGCCCCAGACATCCCTTTCGCTGGAGAATGCGAGGCGAGTGGTGGGCCGTTTCGTCGAGGAGTACAACACCCTACGCCTCCACAGCGCCATGGATACATTGCCCCCAAGGACAAACTGGAAGGGCGAGCTCAGCAGATTTTCGCCGAGCGGGACGCCAAACTTGCCGCCGCCAGGGAGAGGCGAGCCACCCGACGCAGGCAGCAGCGCTACCAACAAAAAGATCCACTGAAACCATGGTTGACAAGCAGGGAGGAGATGGCGATACTCAGCTCAGCCGGTGAAATCCCGCGAAGACGCGGGACTGGAGAGCAACCCGCCAGGGATAACCGGTCGGGGTTTCGCCGAAAGGCCCCAGCGGGAACAACCATTGCGTGTTGTTCACGTTCCCCTATGCACCCTTTCGGAGATTCCCCCCATGCCGCAGAAAACTCAGCCGTGCTACGCCCAAGGCAGTAGCTTAAACATGAACCGGAGGTGCCCAATTCACGCTGAACCAACACAAAAGGAGGCTCCAAATGGCGAAGAAAAGAAAAACTCTCACGATGAGTTCTGGCACCCCTGTTGCCGATGACCAGAACTCGATGACGGCGGGTCCCCGAGGACCTGTCTTAATCCAGGACGTCCACCTCCAGGAGAAACTGGCACACTTCAACCGGGAACGGATGCCCGAGCGCGTGGTCCACGCCAAGGGGGCCGGTGCGTGTGGCTACTTTGAGGTCACCAACGATGTGACGAAATATACCAAGGCCAATTTCCTCTCTGAGGTGGGTAAGCGGACAGAGGTTTGCGTGCGCTTCTCTACCGTTGGCGGGGAGAAAGGGTCCGCCGATTCCGCGAGGGACCCCCGCGGCTTCGCCGTGAAGTTCTACACCGAGGATGGCAACTACGACATGGTGGGGAACAACACGCCGGTTTTCTTCATCCGGGATCCCCTGAAGTTCCCCGATTTCATTCACACCCAAAAACGCAACCCGGTGACCAACACCAAGGATCCGGACATGTTCTGGGATTTCCTCTCCCTGACGCCGGAATCCATTCATCAGGTCACCATCCTTTTCTCTGACCGGGGTACGCCGAAGAACTATCGCCACATGAACGGCTACAGTAGCCACACTTTTAAGTGGTACAACGAGCAGGGTGAGTTCTTCTGGATCCAGTACCATTTCAAGACGGCTCAGGGCATCCAGAACTTGACGCGGGAAGAAGCGGACCGCTTGGCGGGACAGAACCCCGACCATGCCACCCGCGACCTCTACGAAGCCATCGAGCGAGGCGAGCATCCGGCCTGGAAGGTCAATGTCCAGATCATGACCCCCGAACAGGCCAAGGATTACCGGTTCGACATCTTCGACATCACCAAGGTCTGGCCCCACGGCGACTTTCCGCTGATTCCCGTCGGGCGCATGGTTTTGGACCGCAACCCGAAGAACTATTTCGCCGAAGTGGAGCAGGCAGCGTTTTCTCCGGGCAATCTGGTTCCCGGGATCGCCGCTTCTCCGGACAAGATGTTACAGGCTCGCATCATCTCGTACCACGACGCGCATATCCATCGCCTGGGGCCCAACTACCAGCTTCTGCCCGTAAATGCGCCCAAGGCGGCGCCCATGGACAACTACCAGCGCGATGGGTACATGCGATTGGACGCAAACGGTGAAGGTGGACCGAACTATTACCCCAATAGCTTCGGCGGTCCCGAGCCGGATCCCGAGGCGGCCGAGCCCCCGTTCGAAGTCTCGGGGATGGCCGGGCGACATCCCTACACCCATCCCAACGACGACTTCGTGCAGGCGGGTGAGCTGTACCGCAAGGTGATGACGGATGAAGACCGCGATCACCTCATAGGCAATATTGTGTCCCACATAGGTGGGTCGCAGAAGCGCATCCAGTTGCGCCAGACCGCCTTGTTTTACAGGGCTGACCCCGACTACGGAAGGCGCGTAGCAGAAGGGCTGGGATTGGACATCAAGGAGGTGAAGAGGCTGGCCGGGATGTCCCAGGAGGAAAGAGCCAAGGCCACAGCGGAGGGAGTCTGACTCATCTTCTACGGTTGCGAGGGGGGGTGAAAAATCGGGGCCTTGGGAATCAACGACTTAGTGCTGTGCTTCATAAGTTCAGTCACGTATTACATTTTTCAAAGAGGCAGAAGCTCCCGCGAGGGACCGGATTTTGCACGAAGAATATGTAGTCGTATTCGCGAGCACCATTTAGCCGCCGGCTTCAGCCGGTGGTCACGCGCATGGGGAATCAATCCCCATAATGGCACACACACGCCGGGTGTAAGCGATGCAGCAGCCTGACCGCGCACAATCCGAAGCGTCGGTCTTTAGCCGCCGGCTTCGGCCGGTGGTCATCGAACACGCTACATATTCCTATCGGAGCCGGCTTTAGCCGGGCTTCTCGACGAAAGGATTCATCCATTCCGCAACGCGGCTTCCGCGTGCTCAGCTTTGGCCGGAAGAATCTGCCGTTTGTCGCGCAATATATCGCGAAGCAGAAGCAGCACCATGCAAACGGAACCCCGCCTTCAGCGGGGTTGGAAAGCGTGGGCAGGCATGACGTTTCCGGTCGGAAGCACCAAAAACCGCCGGGAGCTGCCGAGGAATGGCTAAAGCCCGTGACCCCGCTGAAGCGAGGCTGAAGCCGGCTTAAAAAGGCGGAGGCCGCACGCCGAGCACGGGCTGAAGCCCGTGCCTAACAGGGGCGCCGGCAGAATCGAGAGGCCGGTATCATGGCGTTCTTGACTACAAATCCGGCTGCGTTCTTCCGATGAAGATCAACCCCGCGTACCGCGGGGCTTTGGGCCATGCTTTTCTGCCAGGGGTTGACTGCATTTGCGCTATTTCATGGTCCGGCCTGCCCGTCTGCTAAGTGTTCTCGTTGGCAAGTTCGGTCACATATTCGGGTGCTGCAAACAGGGAAAGGCTATCAAACACATGAGATTTTGCATCCACAATACCTGTCCCTATTTACGAACCCCTGTACTTAGCGGAACGCCGCCCCGCCCTCGATTCTTTCCTACATCCTTCGCGTCTTTGCGCCTTTGCGAGAAGTCTGCCCCGTCCCGAACCTATTTTTTGAATCATGTCCATCCTTTATCCTGTGCATCCTGTTATCCCGTCAAAAAAAGCTCTTTTGAAACGCTATACGTGACCGTATCTGCGAGTTCATGCACTAAGTGGCATGGGCATCATGCCCATGGTCCCTACACGGGCGAGACGCCCGTGTCACGATGCCACCGCATTCGCGTGTGCCGGCCTCCGTCTGGGGCGGATGCACAGTTGGGGAAGGGAGAAAGGGAAGAGAAGGGTAACGCAAATCCGCAGAGGCGCGGAGAGGGGGATGAGAAAGACTTTGTCCTCGCCTGCCGTAGCATGGGCATCTTGCCCATGATTCTTACACGGTCGGGACACCCGCCTGACGACGGCGGGCAGGCCAGTGCCGCATGGGGGACGGCTGTTCTTTTCGCCCTGAGGGGCACAGCCCCACCTGGCACCGAAAAATCCCAGTCCTGATGCTTTCGCATTGCCCTTGCAACGAAGTCCCCCTGTCCAACTCCTGACTGCGGCATTACTCAAGCACAGCAGATGTGTTTGACAATGGTTTGCCTGCGCGGCATTTTGTTGGGCGAAGAGATATGTGCACAAGGCACGGAACATTATTCTTGTGAGGAGTTTTTTGAGAAAGGGCTTTTGCATGAGCATTCATGGACTGATAAAGCGTTCGCTGCTGTTCGGGTCGGCCATATATCTGGCGCATTGTTTGGGTCTGAGCGCAGAGCAAGAGGACAATCCCATCAAACCGGCGCCCTCGCTGCCAAAGACGACGCCCTGGAATTTGGCCGCGCTGAGTGAACCGCCGACTTTTCAATGGCTTCATCGCACAGGCGGAGTTTGGTCTCTTCTCTACGAGGGTGAGCCATATAAAGGCAAGCCGACGCGTGTTTTCGCTTACTACGGTACACCGGGCACGCTGCGTGGCCGAGCCTCAGAAGACATAGATCTTCCCGGCGTGGTGCTCGTGCACGGAGGCGGCGGGCGCGCGTTCAAGGAATGGGTTGAGTTGTGGGCCAACCGCGGATACGCGGCCATAGCGATGGACCTCGCTGGTTGCGGCCCGGACGGCAAACGACTTTCCGACGGGGGACCGGGACAGAGTGATGAGGACAAATTTGGCCGAATTGATGGTCCCGTGGCAGATCAGTGGTCCTACCACGCGGCGGCGAACGTTGTCCTCGCCCATTCGCTGATTTGCAGCTTCAAAGAAGTGGACGCCCAGCGCACCGCCGTCACGGGTATCAGTTGGGGTGGATATCTGACGTGCATCGTCGCTGGACTTGACAACCGATTCAAGGCCGCTGTGCCGGTGTATGGCTGCGGGTTCCTGGATGAAAACAGTTGTTGGCTGCCACGCTTTGGGAGGATGTCGCCGGAACACCGCGAGAAATGGGTACAGTTGTTCGATCCGTCCATGTATATCGGCTCGGCGACCATGCCCGTGTTCTTCGTGAACGGCACAAACGATTTTGCTTATCCGCTCGACAGCTACGCGAAGACCTATCTTCGTGTGAAAGGCGCCCGCAACCTTCGTATCACCATCCGAATGTCCCACAGCCATAGGGATGGCTGGAAGCCTGAGGAAATCGGCCTGTTTATTGACCAGTACGTCAAAGCGGGTACACCACTGCCAACAGTCAAGCGGCCAAAGGTCATTGATGGGCAAGTTCACGCGGAAGTCGCGACCGAGACGAAGCTGAGCTCGGCGAGTTTGAACTACACTACGGGGACCGGCCCAGTTAATAAACGCACATGGCAAACCAAGCGAGCAAAGACCGAGGGCAGTCGCATCATCGCAGAAAGACCGCCTGCGGATGCAACAATCTGGTTTCTCACCGTAACCGATCAACGGAAAGCTCTGGTTTCCAGCGAACTCGTATTTTGCGAAACGCCCATCTCGAAAAAGGGGATTCGTCACCACTTGAGCCCGCTGAATGATTCGACCCGAATGACGGGCTTTGCGCTCAATCACACAGGGTCCGGAGCCACGAAGGACACGTCCGCCGAACCTGGCAGGACAAAGGAAATCCCCGCGTCCTTCATGGTGGACGATTCGCGGGATACGCGAGGGTCGCTCACTTCGTTGAGCAGTAACATTCTTTTCCGGGGCAGCCTGAACAATTCACGCATTCAATTCGAGAAGCACAAGAAAGGGCATGTGGTTTTCATGGGCGGGTCTATCACAGAGATGAATGGCTATCGTCCGATGGTCAGTGCCATTCTGACCAAACGCTTCCCGGACACGGACTTCACCTTTACAAACGCTGGAATCTCTTCGACATGTTCTACCACCGGCGCGTTTCGACTGGAAACGGATATCCTCGGCAAGGGGCCGGTGGACCTGTTCTTTATTGAGTTCGCGGTGAATGACGATCAGGACGCCGCCCATACTCGGCGGGAATGCATCCGCGGCATGGAGGGAATCATTCGCCATGCCCGCAGACATAACCCGTATGTGGACATCGTCATCATCTACTTTGTGAACCCCGCCATGATGAAGACTTGCCAGGCGGGCAACACACCGCTTACCATCGCCAGCCACGAGCAAGCGGCGAAACACTACGGCATCCCCGCGAGCAACCTCGCTAAAGAAGTTGCCGAGCGCATCGCCTCGGGCACGCTCACCTGGGAGAAATTCGGGGGCACACACCCGGCGCCTTTCGGTAACGCCATCTGCGCGGGCATGATTGATGACCTGCTCAGCCCGGCATGGAGCAAGCCGCTGCCAGCGGACGCGACCAAAATCCCGCACCCGATGCCCAAGCAACCGCTGGATTCCTTCAGCTACATCAACGGCCGATTCGTTGATCCGAAACAGGCAGTGATCAAACATGGCTGGAAGCTGCTCACGCCCCCGTGGAAGAAGCTCAAGGGAGAATGCCGCCGCCGATTCACCAAGACCCCGATGCTATGCGCGGACCGACCAGGCGCTGAGTTGACCCTCGGATTCACCGGCGCCGCCGTCGGCGCGTACATCCTCGCCGGCCCGGACGCAGGCATCGTCGAAGCCAGTGTGGACGGTATGCCGTTCAACGATGTGAACCTTTTTCACCGCTTCAGCAAGAACCTGCACTATCCACGCACCGTCATGTTCGCTACTGACCTGAAACCGGCCAAACACACGCTCAGACTGCGCATCGCCGAGAAAACGTACACCTCCGGCCATGCCATGCGCATCATGGAGTTCGCTGTAAATTGAAAGGGTCGCGGCCGCCATAGCATTCACATATATTTTACGGACGTTTCCTGACAGACGCCCTACATGTCGAACCTATGAGATTCAGCGCACATGGATGGCGCCCGGAAGTGCATCCAGAAACAAGAACGCATTAAGAACCCGGTTCCGAAACATAGAAAGAAAGGGAATCACAATGAATCGCCGTGAAATGATGAGAGACTTAGGGTTTGGCGCAGCTACAATTGCAATTGGCCTTGGCGCTGTGAGAGTATCACCATCTTCTGCCTCGCAGACCATCGCCAAACAGGTTATTAAGGAAGTCTTTCTCTATGTTGGAACCTATGCTTCTGCCCGGAAGGAGGGGATTTATGTGTATCGCATGGATTTATCTTCCGGGGCATTGAAATTAGTCAGTTCGGTTAAAGGCGTCGTCAATCCCACATTTTTAGCTTTTGATCCCCAGCAACGCTATCTTTACGCGGTCAACGAAGTTTCGAGGTTTGCCGATAAGCCAGGCGGAGCGGTGAGCGCTTTCCGCATTGACCGGAAGACAGGCGAACTGACCTATTTGAATCAGCAGTCCTCCGGTGGGGCCGGCCCATGTCACCTGAGCGTTGACAAGAAAGGTAAATGTGTAATTGTGGCCAATTATGCCGGGGGTAGTGTGTCCGTCCTTCCCATACAACACGACGGGCGGCTTGGGAAAGTTACCGATGTCCTTCGGCATCAAGGGTCCAGTGTCAACCCTCAACGACAGGAGGGTCCTCATCCACATTCTGTCAACCTGGATCCAGCGAATCGTTACGTTTTTGTGCCTGATCTGGGGCTCGATAAAATCATGATTTACAAGCTCGATTTGACCCTCGGAAAGTTAAAGCCTAACGATGAACCCTATGTTCACGTTAAACCCGGGGCTGGCCCCCGCCATTTCGCTTTCCACTCAAACGGCAGATATGCCTATGTAATCAATGAGCTCAACTCCACATTGACCGTATTTGCATACGATGAAAAACACGGCAGGCTCAAGGCAATCCAAACGGTCTCGACTCTCCCCGAGGGTTTTAACGGTAGGAGCACATGTGCTGACGTGCATATCTCCCCATCCGGCAAGTTTATCTATGGTTCCAATCGCGGCCATGACAGCATTGTGATTTTCGCAATTGACGAGGATACCGGCAAACTTACACATGCGGGCCATGAGCCAACGCAGGGCAGAACCCCTCGAAACTTCGCCCTCGACCCAACGGGAACGTTCCTACTGGCAGCGAATCAGAATTCGAATACAATCGTAATATTCCGAATCCATCGGCGGACAGGCAAGGTTTTGTCAACGGGGCATGTTGCCGAAGTTCCGAGGCCGGTATGTCTGAAGATGCTCCCAATCTCTCGATAAGCATCATCGTTTCCTATGTACTTAAAGTGGCGAATATCGGCCCGGACATGCTTAAGTGGCATCTGACGCCGTTTTCTTTCGCTGCTCTCAGACACAGCCTTCGTCCCCCACCTGGCATCCCCCGCCTCTGGCGGGGGACCCGTGGGGATCATGGGCAAGATGCCCATGCCACGGCAGGCGAGGACGGAGTCTTTCTCATCGTCCTCTCAGCGACTCCGCGCCTTTGCGTTACCCTTCTCTTCCCTTTTTCCCTTCCCCGCTTAAGGACCCGTGGCCGCGTCTCCGTGGCGTGCCATGACGCCTTCTTTCGCTCTTCCCACAGGGGGCATTCACCTGGTGCCGATGTCGAGTCTCCCTCTCTACCCCACAATTCAGGAGAAGAGGATAGCATTTTAGCCGGGCTTTAGCCCCGCCAAGGCGGGGCCTCAGCCCCGCCGAGGCGGGGCTTCTCGACCAGAGGATTCATCCGAATTATGCGACGCAAATACGGCCGCCCCGCTCAAGGAATACAGTTGACGCATGTTTTTGAGCGTGGCATTGTTATGGGTGCATGTCGAAGCGGTTGCCAGTCGCGCTGAAATACAAAGTGAGAAATGAAAGATGAAGACTCTATCGCGTTCGGTCAAAATCAGCATAGCGGCAATTGTTGTTTTGTTGCTGGTGATAGTTGGTCAGATCGCAGCCCGCGCCGTGCGAAATGCGAGGCTCAGCGCTCTGTTTGAGGGGCCGTATCAGGTCTGCAAACGAGAGGAACCTGAGTACTATCCTCGCGTTGCCTACAATCTCGCGGACTATTTGCACGTCAGTGGCGAGGGGGGGACAGAATCCTCCTCAAAAGGTTCGGACTTCGCGATGGCAGCGGGCGAGGGAGAAATCTCCTGGGTAGATGGAGATGCGCGGGAGGATGTGGAAATGGCTTTACGAAGGCACGGGGAGCGGGAGTCCGTGGACGGGACGACTGGCGCCACACCGGTTGCCCGCCTTCGCTCGCCGTCGGTTTATCGGGATCGCCGCCCGTCTCGCTCCCTGCAAATCATTTACCCGGAAGAAGGGGCGTTGTTCCCCCCGAATCTCTGTCCTCCGTATGTGGAATGGGATGATCCTCGCAACAATGTCTGGCAGGTGCTCGTCGAGATCGGCGGCGAGGGCGAGTGGCTAACGTTCCTTGCGACGGGCAAAAGGTGGCGTTTTCCCCGGAAGCTCTGGCAGCGGCTCCGTATCGAGGCCGTCAGCCGCGATGCGCGCCTCCAGGTCAAAGGGCTCAAACTGAATAAGGCGAGGCAGAAAACCGGAGCGCTCGAGGCTTCTGAGATTGTCCCTTTCAGAATATCGCGTGACCCCGCGGACGACTATATTGTTTATCGCCTCGTCTCGCCCCCTTTCAGTTCCGCCAAGACGCCCAATCTCTTTACGCGTGATATTCGCAAAGACGAACAGAAGCTCTTTCTTTCAGCTCGCCGGAAGTACTGCGTGAATTGCCACTGTTTTTCTTCCAAGCAGGGCAACGTGGGCAAACTCAGCATCCAGGTGCGAAGTCTCGATGCCCGCGGGCACAAGCTCCCGGTGTATTTGGGCGTGTACGACATTGACAAAGGAAGCGGATACAGAGTCCAACTGCCTTTCGAGATTCAGATGACCACCTACATGGCTTGGTCGCCCGACCACATGAAATTAGCTTTCTCCGCGAACCAGAAGATAGCCGCGCTAAAGCCTATCCTGTACGAGACTCAGCTCGCGGGAATGTCCACTTCTGACATCGCTATCTACGATCTGACTCGAAACGAAGCATATCTTCTCCCGGGCGCATCGGACCCCAACATGTTGGAAGTTTATCCGCGATGGTCTCCGGACCAGACTCTCATCGTTTTTTCGCGGAGTCCCGTCGGGGCTCACCCGGCATACACTCTCTACGACCTGTACGCTATCCAGGTTGATGGCGGCGAAGAGAGTGTCGCGTGGCCGGTCGAAGATGCGGGGAACAACGCACGGAGCAGTTACTTTCCTCGTTTTTCTCCGGATGGGAAGTGGTTTTCATTTTGCCAGTGTGACGGTGGCGACCTCATACGCTCGTCGAGCGACATCTATCTGAAGGCTGGCAACCTGAAGGGGCCGGCCCACACTCTGGCGTGCAACGTGCCTTATGCCGCCGATTCCTGGCATAGTTGGAGTTCCAACAGCCGCTGGATCGTTTGGGCCTCCAAGCGAGACGGAGGTATATACGCCTCCCTGTATCTGACGCACATTGATGAAGCAGGACACGCCTCCCCTGCGATACGGCTGCCGGTGAAGAGAAGGCCGGATGCCAGTTTCAACATTCCAGAGTTTGTAGCTCACGACCCGCGCATACGGGAGACCGACCTGTACGAAGCGATACGCATAGAGCAAGAACCTCGCATCGTCACAGAAAGAAAAAGCAAGGAACTCCACGGCGATGCCCAGAAAAAAGAAAAGAAAGAGGAGAAAGGCTAAGCCGAAGCCGAAGCCGCCGGTTTCTCCGCCAACTCCGCCGACGCGAAGAGCAACCCTCCTCGAAGGCGTACGTGGACACCCGTGGCTGACGGTCAGTTTGTCGGCTGCGATTCTGCTGTCGGCAACCTACTGGGTGTGTTTATCCTCGCCGACTCTCATCGCCCACGAGAAGAGCATCCTGCGACTGCCGGTGCTCTCTCACGCCGGCAATATCGCGCACATTATTTCGCGCGATTTCCTCCTATTCACCTCCGGCCAGTTCCGTCCTTTCAGCTACATCGCGCTGGCTGTTGCACGGACATTCGTGGCTCCCGATAAGCTCCTTTTCTGGCATATTTGGCTGCTCGCTTTCCACCTCGTGAACACTCTGCTGGTGTTCGCCATTGCACGGCATTTTACGCGGCGATTGGCGGTGGCCATGGCAGCGGCTGCCGTCTTTGGCCTCCATCCACTCTGCACTGTGATTGTCAACGACATCAATCAGTTCCACATGCTTCTGGGGCTGACGCTATCATTAGGGGCTTTCAAGGCTTACCTCTCTTCCTCGCGAAATCGCAGCAAGACTCTCTATTCGGCAGCGGTTGCTCTTTTCCTTCTGGCGGCCCTGACCGCGAGGCCCGCTCACTGTCTCGGCCTGATTCTGCTTGCCTATGAGCTCCTTTACCGGCGGTCCGGGTTCAAGCGGGCGGTGCTGCGGCTGTGGCCTTTCGCCCTGGTGCCCCTGTTGCTTCTCCCGCTGTGGCTGTGGTTCACCCCGCACCCGATTCACTACAAGTACGTCGGCGTGCACAAGGGGTCGTTCCTCCACGGCCTCTTTTCCGTGACAGGCGCCACGCGCCAATATGCCGGCGGGCTCGTCCTGACGCGGCGAATCCCCACCGTTCTCCACGAAACGGTCGAGAAAATTTTTCGGTGGAATGACGGCAAGTTCCTCCTCTGGGCGGGATTTAATCTCGTGCTCCTTGTGGGAGCGGCGGCGGCCCTGGCTAAAAAACAGTGGGCGGGGCTTGGCATCCTCCTGATTTTCATCGCCATGATTCCCTATGCGTCGGTGGCTTACAACCGGGTCGTTGATTATGTGTCCTGGTCGTATCTTTACTTTCCGGTAGCCGGTGTTGCCTTGTTCATCGGCGGGTTGTACGAGCTCCTTCTGCGAGTTCGGCGTCGGTGGCTGAAAGTGGGGGTTCAGGCGGCGTTGCTGGCGTCAGTGCTTTTCCTGGGAGCGAGGTCGGTGCGACTCAACCTCTATTCCCGGTCGCCGCTCGCCTACTGGTCGCACATCTCCCGACTCAACGAAGAAAGTCAGACCGCTGTGTATGAAATGGGCAAGGCCTATCTGGCACAAGGCCAGTTGCCTCAAGCACTGCACTACTTCTTTGCCCCTATGGTGCATGATTTGAAATATCCTTGTCTGGCGATGGGCAGGTACTATTGTCGGCGGGGCAATCAGCTCGCCGCGGCCATACACCTGCGGTTTGGTGTGGCAGAGAAGACGACGGGAGTGATTTTGGAGGACTACTGCGAGACAGTTGGCGAGCTTCTGTTGGGTACCGGCGCCCTGGACCACGCGGAAGAGAATTTCGGTAAGATACTGATGGTGGACCCGTTCAATGCCACCGCGATGACCCGATTGGCACAGGTGTGGTTTCTCAAGGGCTTTGTCGGCGAAGCCGACCGCATGCTGAGGCGCGCTCGTTCTCTCGCACCCCACGACAGAAACATCGCCAACGCGGAGAAGGAGTTCCGGCAGAAAGAGCGGGCATGGCAAAACAATCCGCAGCAGTTGGTAGTCACTCCCCCGAAACCTGATTGGCTCAGATACGTTCTAACTCAGGTGCGGCCGTCGAGGCTGCGGCGGGAAATCGTAGCCCTGAGCGACATTGCCGACCCGAACGACGCTGTGATTCAACTCGAAGCGATGATCTGTCTTCTGGAAGATAAGAAATATGATGCGGTGGTAAAGGAGGTTGTCTCCTCGACCGGAAAAACCCGCGCCCAGATGGTGCTTTACGCTCTTTCCGGGGACGCCTATGCGTGCGCGGCCGCGTGCCGGGCTTTCGCCTTCGCAGGGGACGTTGAGCATGCGGTGCAACTGGGACAGCGTGCCCTTTTTCTCGACAGCCAGAGCAAGCTGGCTTGGGGTAGCCTGGCTCTCGCCCTTGCGCTCCAGGATAAGCCTGACGCCACGGCCCAGGAGTTCATGAAAGCCGTAGCCAAAAGCCCGGCGGCCGCAACCACCTTTTACTACAACTTCGGGATGCAGAAGAAACGAATAGGAAAGAAGAAGGAAGCGGTCGAGCTGTTTGAAAAAGCCCTCAAAGCCCAGCCGAGCAACGTCAGGGCTCAACAGGCCCTCGGCGAAACCCTTTTGTACCTCGGGCAGTTTGAACAAGCAATAAAGGCTCTCCAAAAAGCCCTGGCGATGAACCCCGCCGATGCCCAAACCCATGATAGCCTCGGATGGGCTCTCTTAAAGCTGGGCAAAAACGACGAAGCTGTGGAGGCTCTGAAAACCGCCATCGAGCTCGACCCGAAATCCGCTATGTATCACGATGACCTCGCGGCATGCCTCGCAAAGCTGAAGAGGAATGCGGAAGCCATACAGGAATTCCGCCGCGCGATTGAGTTAGACTCAAGTCTCTGGGATGCCCATTACAACCTCGGCAACCTTTTTGCGAGCACGGGGAATCTATCTGAGGCGGCGAGGGAGTTCCGCGAGGTTATCAAGATTAAGCCCACGCGCCCTTACGTTCACTTCAGCCTCGGCGCCGTTCTTTATCAGTTGGGCAAGTACGACGAAGCTGTCAACGAGTACCGTGAGGAAATCCAGCGCAATCCCAACTTCGCTGATGTGTACACAGCGCTTGTCAATCTCCATTGCGAGAGGCGGGAATACAGCCTGGCGTGGAATGTGGTCAAACGTGCCAACCATTTCGGCATCAAACTCGACCCTCGCACATTGGCAACTCTGAGGCGAGTTTCTCCCGATGGGGAAGAATGAGTTATTGGCGGTTCTTACTGACCCGTATTGATTTCTCTCGCGCATCCGAGAGCGTCGAGAGTGATTTATCCCTTCCGAGCCTGCAATATAACGGACGTGCAGGCAGGTAGTTGCATCACCGAAGTTGAACCATTTGTTAAGGAGAGGGAACGACATGAGCGTTTACGATTTTCCGGTCATCCTGTGTTGCTCTGTCCTGATTGCAATGGCGTGCATCTCCCAGGGAGCGTCGGCTTCCAAAACCGTGAGCGATTCGCTCGATGTCCGGCCACTGGGGCGTGCCGATTTGTCCCACCGGCGTCCGCTGAATCTCGACGCCTTTCTGTTCGGTGCGCCTTACTATCCGGGGCACTGGGATGCCGCCACGAGAGAGAACGACGCCGAACGCATGGCAACGGCCGGCTTCAACGTCGTGCGAATGGCGGAATTCTCCTGGGACCGCATGGAGCCTAAGGAAGGAGAGTATGATTTTTCTTTTTACGACGAAGTCATTGCGACGCTCGGCGCCAAAGGGATAAAAACGATTCTTTGTACCCCCACGGCAACGCCGCCGAGGTGGCTGACGGTCAAACATCCCGAAATCGTCAGAGTTGACGAAAACGGGGTCGCACAAGTGCATGGCTCCCGTCAACACGCCTGCCACGCCTCCGAGACTTTCCGTCGCTACAGCCGGAAAATCACCCGCGCGATGGCGGAGCATTTCCGGGACAATCCCAACGTCATCGGTTGGCAAACCGACAACGAGTTCAATTGCCACTTCTCGGAATGCCACTGCGATTCGTGCCAGAAGGCGTTTGCCCGCTTGCTGCGGAAAAAGTACGGGACCATCGAGGAGCTGAACCGCCGCTGGGGAACGGCTTTCTGGTCACAGAGCTATCTACGATTTCGGGACGTTCCCACCCCGCGTGCCAAGCCGACCTATATCAACCCTGCACATGGCCTCGACTATTACCGCTTCATATCCCACACCGTCGCCGTCTTTCAGCACGAGCAGGTGGAGATTCTCCGAAGGGCAAATCCGAAATGGTTCGTAACGCACAACGGAATCTTCAGGCATATTGACTATCGAGGCGAGTTCAGCCGCGACCTCGATTTCCTCGGCTTCGACTCCTATCCGTTCTTCGATTACAGCGCCGCCAGCAGACCCCAGTCGCACGCCTTTAAGCTGGACAACGTGCGCTCGCTGACGGGCAATTTCATGATTCCGGAGCAGCAATCGGGACCGGGCGGGCAGGGCAACTATTTTCTCGATAACCCCGAGCCGGGGGAGCTGCGGCTCATGACTTATAGGTCAATCGCGCACGGCGCCAGCAGCCTCCTCTATTTCCGCTGGCGGACTTGCCGCTTCGGCGCCGAGGAGTATTGGTGCGGTATTCTCGACCATGACAACATTCCACGGCGGCGATACCGCGAGGTCAAGCAGGTCGGCGAGGAGCTTCGCCGAGTCGGGCCGGCGGTGCTGGGGACTTCCGTGCGCGTGGATGTCGCGGTGGCAACGGGCGATTTTTCCGTCGAGGACGGCCATATTCCGCTCAGTCTCGGTCTGCCTTTACCCGGAAGTGTCGCCAGCGAAATTCACGGCGTCTTCTTCACGAAGTGCTACGCCGTGGGCTGCATCCACGCGGAGGACATACTGAAGGGCGTAAGGCTCTACTTCATCCCGCACTGGTCGCTTTTCAAGCCGGAGTGGGTTCCGAAGCTGGAGAAATATGTCAGAGATGGCGGAGTGCTCGTCATCGGCGCCCGGACCGCCACGAAGGATTTCGACAACAACGTCGTCCCCGAGACACCCCCCGGATGCCTCGCCGACATGACCGGTGTCCGTGTCGTCGAATACGGGAAGATCAATCGCCCTGACGAACGGCCCATGAGCATCACCATAGGCGAATCCTCGGTTCGCGCGCCGCTGTGGTACGAAGTACTGGAGCCGGCGCCCGACGCCCAAGTCATCGGCCGCTGGAGGGACCGCTTCGGTAGTGCCGGCAGCAGCGAGGAAACCTCAGAGGCAACTTTGACCGGCCGCGCGGCCATCACCAGCCGGAAGCTCGGGAAGGGACGTGTCATCTACGTGGGCACTTATCTGATGCGGCCAATGGTGGAAGCGTTACTCCCCATGCTGAAAACGTGGTCCGGCTTACAGCCGCTTTGCCCCGGGGCGCCCCCCGGCGTCGAGGTTGTCGTCCGCGAGAGCAATGACAGGCAACTCTGGTTTTTCCTCAACCATTCCGACAAAGAGGCGACGATCTCAAACGCCCCCGTCGGCGAGGATCTCATCACGGGAAAACCGTGCGATGTCCCCCTCACTCTCCCGCGAAACGGCGTCGCGGTGATTCAGAACTGAGGACGGCCTCGCCGGATTCCGAGGCAGGTCAAACTGACCGCCTGCCCGTTTTGTAACCTGACCCGGCGCCCCTTCACTCCGACTTGAGCGGCACGAGCCAGATGTTGCGGAAGCGGACGGGGTTGCCGTGGTTTTGGAGAAGGATTCCACGGAAATGCTCGCCGTGCCTCCTGCCGGTTTGTCGTTTCGCAGGAAATCGGTCGTGGATGAGCACGCCGTTGTGATAGACGGTGAGAATTGTTTTCCGAATCATCTTGTCGTTTTGATCGAAGCGGGGGATGAGACACGTCATGTCGTAGGTCTGCCACTCGCCGGGCGGCAGGCTGGCGTTGACTCGCGGCGGCTTCTGGTCGTAGATGGCGCCGCATGAGCCTTTGCTCGGCTCAAAGCCGAAGGAATCCAGAATCTGCAGCTCCTCGCAATTGCCCGGAAGGAACACGCCGCTGTTGCCGCGGCCCTGACCGCGAGCTTCCTCCATGAGAGGAACCCGGAATTCGAAATGGAGCTTGAAATCCCCGAACTCATCTTTTGTGGTTATGTCGGGTGCGCCGCGGACAATCTCCATCGCCCCTTCAACAAGCTTCCAGGGGTTAGCCTCGCCCTTTTTCGTCTCCCACTTGGAGGGGTCCTTGCCGTCGAAAAGGACGATGGCGCCTTTCGGGGGCTTGGCGCCGAGCGTGGGTGATTTCTTGAGCACTTTCTTCATCTCGAAAATGCCCTGACTGTTAGGTCCCGTGTAGCGCCCGGTGAATTTCTTTCCGAGGACTTGACCCGTACAATCGTAGGTGCCGCCGAGAGCTACGCCGGCATCAATGGTCCCTTTGAGTTGCACCTTGTCGTCTTTTCGGTTCCCCTTCATTATACCGCGCGCCGGCTCCGGCTCTCCAACGTCCGCCTTGAGGATTGCGCGATAGTTGCTTTTTCCCTCGTCAATGACTTGCGCGGACAATTCTCCTTGTTCGCCGCTGTCAGCGTACCAGGTCCCTTCCCAATTTCCCATGGGCGTGTCCGCCGCAGAGCACGTGGCGCCGCAGAGCACGCCTGCCATCACAAGCAGAATCGTAGCGAGCATCATCAAGCGATTCATACAAACACCTCCATAGTCGCTGACGTTAAAACCTCCGGAGCTCTCAATAGCTCGGGAACACCCACGGCGGCCGGTACGCCCGTGAGAGAAAGCGGCTCGCCTCGGCGTCGCCGAGGATTTTCTCGTTGTTGGCGTCCCAATGGATGGTTCGCCCGACTCGCATGGCGATGTTGCCGAGGTGAGGGATGGTCGTCGAGCGATGTCCGATCTCTATGTCGCTTATGGGATTCTTGCGGCTCTTGATGCAATCGAGGAAGTTGCGAGCATGGCCTCCGCCGGCCTTGACATCGTCCAGTTCGATTTTGTTGCCTTTCTCGCCCCAGACTTCGAGGCGGCCGCGGTCAACGTAAAGGGTGCCTTTGGAGCCGTAGAAATTGATGCCGTAATTTCCGTCGCCGCCGGCGCGTGCGTTGCAGAACCTCACCGATACGGTCATGATAAACGGCGGGTTCTTCCCAATCGCGGGATACTGGAAGATGGTTTCCTGGGTATCGGGTGTGTCGCGATTGTCGGGGAGAATCCATTTCCCGCCCGTACCCGATGCGATGATAGGAGCAATCTCGTATCCGCCGGTGGGGTCCATCGCCCAATGGACGATGTCAATGTGGTGGATACCCCAGTCCCCGATTTTGCCGCTGCCGTAATCGAAGAACGATCGCCACTGGCGATGGAACCGGTTTCGATTGAAGGGCCGCTTGGGCGCCGGCCCGAGCCACAGGTCATAGTCCACTCCGGGCGGAGGGTCCTCGTCGGGCGGATTCCCCAATCCATTGGGCAGCTCGTTGCCGTGGAAGTTGATGAGAACCTCGCTGACCTCGCCGATTCTCCCTTGTTTGATGGCAGTGATGGCTTTGAAGAAGGGCCCCTCGCTTCGCTGCTGGGTGCCGACCTGCACAACTCTCTTATTCCGCCTGGCGGCGCTGACCATTGCTCGCCCCTCCGCGATGTTGTGGCTGATAGGCTTCTCGACGTACACGTCCTTGCCCGCGTCGCAGGCGTTAACGGTGGTCAATGCGTGCCAGTGGTCGGGCGTTCCCACAATTACCGCGTCAATATCCTTTATCCCGAGGAGCTTGCGGTAATCCTTGACCTGTTGCGGCTCTTTTCCGAGTTTCTTCTTGATTTCTGCCGCTGTTTGCTTCATGTGAGCCTCATCCACGTCGCAAACCGCTGCCACCGCTACTTCCGGATGGCGCATGTGGTTGCCGAGGACGGCTCGGCCTCGCCCGCCACAGCCGATAAGCCCCAGCACGATTTTCCCATTGGCGCCGAGCACCTTCTCGCCGGGGGCCCCGCCGGGAATAGCCGCCAAGCCTAATCCCATGCCCACAGCCGCTTGCCCGGACCTCCGCAAAAAGTCCCGCCGACTAAGGTTTTCAGCCATTGCCTTCCCTCCGTTTAGTTTGCTTTATCCTACCTGACCTGGAGAATGCCCCAGACCCACGCCCACAATCGGTCTTGTTTGCGAACACAAGGACTCCAGCCAATAAACCGCGTGCCGCCAGCGGACCCCGCTCCGGAAATCCGCACTCGTAAACCAGCATGTGCCTTTCTACCCCAATCGCGCCTGCCTGTCAAGAACTCGCCTGTGGCTTTATTTCAGCGGCCAGGGAAAGAGGCAAAGAAAGCTTAACGGTAGAGTAGCGAGGGCCACGGCCCTCCCTACTCTACCGTTAATCTGCTCTTCCCTTCTTGCCTCCTCCGCCTCGGCCGGCTATCCGCCCGAGACGGAGGGATTACAGATTTCGAGGGAAAATCGTTGCCGTCCAAGAAACAAAATGGTAACAGAAGAACGGTAAACGGGCCATGTGTATCGGCCTGTGTTCACAAAAGGAGATGGAGGGGCGCCGTTGGCGGGCACGCGAATTCTTTTCGAAGGTTACCAGGACCGCGTCGCGATAATCAGCGGCAGGATCCTTTTCGAGTTTTCCCCGGGGAGGGGTATGTTCACGATTACTCTCGCTGACCGGGGGCATGTGCTCTGGGGCGCGACAGCCGGTTTTCGCAGCCGAGCGAAAGTCATTGACTTGAGTTCCTACCCCGAGGTGAGATGGAGAGTGGTGGACCTTTCGGACAATCTCGGGGAGGGAAAGGCGTTTGTGGTGTATCTCACCGGAAAGCCGGAATTGCCTTCCCTGACCGCCGATTTTTCCTTTTACGAGGAAAGGGATATCGTGGGTATCGGGCTGCACGTTGACAACACAACAGGGCATGCGGTTGCGCTGAAGGAGCTGTTCCCCATATTTTGCCGGGGAAGAGGAAGGAAGTTGGCCTTTGGAAAGATAGGCGATTGCAAGGTTCTTCGAGACAATTGGGCGACGCTGGACGGCGACGTACACCTCTGTTCGTTGGAAAGGGGCCGCTCCGTCGGCGCGCCGAACTCGCTCCTGCTTTACGACCGCAGAGGCGGGGCGGCCCTTGTAAGCGGGATATTCGAGCCCGCTAAATGTATGACATCCTTTCACGTCTCCTGCCCGGAGGGAGAACAGGACTCGCTCGAGTTCCTCGTTCGGCAAAGGCCATTGGTTGGCAGCACTGCGAGGGAGGAAGGAAGCGACATCATCCTCGACGACAACCAGAGTTTCTCCTCGGGGAGGATTGTGCTTGTGTACCGTGAGCAGCCTTTGGATGCGCTGGAGGAGTACGCCGCCAGCGTCGGTGTGATGAACGAGATCCCCAGGCCCCAGCACATCCCGTGCGGTTGGTCTTGCCGAACTCACCACGAGGGAGGATTGACCGAACAGCAAGTTCTCTCGAAAGCCGATTTTGTCGCGGCCCAACTGAAGCGGTACGGTTTGAAGGAGATTCTGATAGACGCGGGGTGGCAGGTGTTCGGGGCTTTCTCCGGGGGGCCGTGGGACCCGGGCCCATCGTTCCCCAACGGCATGAAATCTGTCGTCGAAAAGGTTCACAGCAAAGGCCTCAAAGTCGGCGTGTGGTTTCGGCCCTTCGAGTTCGAGTCCATGCGCCTCGACCCGAGCAGCGTCTTTGCAAAGAGACTGTTGAAGAAGGAGGCGGCAAAGCTCACGCGCGAATGGGGCTTCGATTTCGTCAAGATTGATTTCGTGGACTGGGACGTCTTCGGCAGGGAGGACAGGTTTTTGCCGGAGGACGATTCTTTGACGACAAACGAAGCTGTTCGGACGGTGCTGCAGGCCATGAAAGAAGGGCTTCGTCCGGACTCCTTTTTGCTGGGGTTGGGGGCAGCGTTTCCCGCATCCCTGGGGCTCGTCCAGGGGGCGGGGGTAGTTCGGAAGGTGGAAGCAGGGCGGTGGCAAACCGTTCGGGAATCCGGCGTCAAGGCGGCAGCCCTTCGGTATCACCTCCATAACCGGCTGTGGGTGAACGACCCGGGTTATCTCACCATCGGCAGACCAGCTACACTCAGCCAGGCGAGAAGCTGGGCTTCACTGGTCGCTCTGTCGGGAGGCTGCGTGTGTGTAGGCGACTCCCTCTCTTCCCTGAGCCAGAAAAAAATATCAATTATCAAGAAAGTTGCTCCTCCCTATGGCGAGGCAGCGAGACCCGTGGACCTCCTGGAGAGGATGAAGCCGCAGGTGTGGGTTCTGGATGTTCACAAGCCTTTCGGCAAATGGCACATCGTCGGGCTTTTCAACTGGGACCCGACCCCGAAGGAGATCGCCCAGCGCTACAAGGAGGCTGTGCATCGCAACATATCCATACTCGGGCAGAACGACTTAAACGAGGACGCACAACGCTCGGTCACAGAACATAGAAGAATCGCCGCCAACAACCGGCTCATAAAAAAGGAGAATGAAAGGATTGCGTCGCTCCTCAATGCGTTCGGCATAGCAAAGCCGAGGTTGACATTCGTGCAACGTGTAAGAAAGCTCAGAAAAGCTCCCCGCTTCAGGAACGTGAAACTCTCCTTTCGCAAGCTCGGCCTGAAGACTTCGGTTACTTACCTGGTTTACGACTTCTGGACGGATACATTTCTCGGCGAGCACCGGGGCTCCCTGACGATGCTGGTGAAGCTGGCGGCGTGCCGAATCCTGGCTTTCCACCCCCGCGTGGACCGCCCTCAGTTTCTCTCCACAAACCGCCACGTGACTCAGGGCGGCGTTGAGATGAAAGAGCTTTCCTGGGACGAGAACTGCGGCGAGCTTCGGGGACAGTCCGACCTGGTCGCGGGCGACGATTATTCTGTGACCCTACACGTCCCGAGGAACTACAGCTTCATCGAGATGAAAGCCAACTGCGAAGATTTCAGAGCAGACACACGCCCCTCTCATCTCGTTCGGCTCTGGTTCAACAACAACAGAAGCAAGACCATCACCTGGCGAGCGAAGTTCGAAAAGGTTCGCTGATAACCTCTGCCGGCTTTCTCCGCAACGGCCTGCTGTCTCTGCGAGCCGGG
Organism: uncultured Verrucomicrobiota bacterium; assembly: GCA_964640185.1. Taxonomy (GTDB): domain Bacteria; phylum Auribacterota; class JABMQX01; order JABMQX01; family JABMQX01; genus CAZXGF01. The sequence goes on from CAZXGF010000003.1 coordinate 128,899, forward strand.
GAGAGGCGCTTGCCCCGGAAAACCCGGACGGTAAATGCCGCCACTCGGTTTCCCTACGCCGGCGATGGCATTTCACCCTTTGAGAACCGCCAGAGGGACCATTCGGGCGACGATTCTCGCTAAACCAAGGTCCGCGACGACGCGGATGACTTCGTCAATGTCCTTGTACGCCTGGGGCGCTTCCTCCTTGATTGCGTAACGGTTCTCACAGATAAGGTGGATGCCTTCCATGGACTTCCGAAAGTCCTCGTCCGTGATGACGCCGGCTCTTCTGACTTTTCCCTTCCGGCTGACGACGCCAGCAGCCTTTTTGCGGGACATCGTGCGGCCGGCGCCGTGGTTGACGCTGTTGAGGGTCCTGGCGGACTCCTCGGTTCCAAGAAGGACGTAGCTCGCCGTGCCCATGGAGCCCGGGATGAGAACCGGCTGGCCCACGTCGGCGTAAACTGTTCCTGCCATCCGGCTTTTGGGGAAGGCGCGGGTCGCGCCTTTTCGATGCACCCACACCTCCACCCCGAAATGCTCCTCGAGCTTGGCGATGTTGTGCGCGACATCATAAATAATCGGCAGCGCCATCTCTCCGTAGAGCATTCGCAGGTCGTGCCGGATGAGGATGGTCATCATTTGCCTGTTGACGAAGCCGAAGTTGGCCGCACAGTGCATCGCAGCGATGTAATCGGTCGCGGCTTCAGTGCCGAGGTCGAGAAAACAAAGGTCATTGCTCGGCGCGCGGCCGAGGCTTGCCTGTTTGGCTTTCGCCATGTAATCGCCGGCGACCTGATGCCCAAAACCCCTCGAGCCGGTGTGAATCATCACCACCATCTGCCCCTGCCGGAGGCCGAATCGGTTGGCGATCTCGCTGTCAAAAACCTTCTGCACCTCCTGGATTTCGATAAAATGGTTTCCTCCGCCGAGGGTGCCGAGCTGGTTTTTGCCTCTTTCCAGCGCTCTTTGGGACACGACGCCGGCATCGCCTTCCATGGAGCCATATTCCTCAATCTTCTCGATGTCGTCGTTCTCGTCGTTTTCGTCTCGCGCCTTCCAGATTCGCCCCTCCTTTCGGGAAACCTTTCTGAGCCCCCTGACACCGCGCTCCACTACGACGCGGAAATCCTCCTCCGAAAAACTGATGTTCCTTTTGCCCTCGCCCAGGGGGATGTCTCGCCGGATGGATTCCGCAATTCTGACAGCCTCCTTGCGGTCGGCTTCCATAGGAGTGACGATGACACGCATTCCGCAGTTGATGTCGTAGCCGACCGCGGCGGGAATGATGATGTCCTTGGTGGCGACGACTGAGCCGATGGGGACACCGTACCCGACGTGGATGTCCGGCATCCCGAAGGCGCGAAAGACAGACGGAAGCGACGCGGCATTCTTTAACTGCGCCATCGCGTCCGGCTCAAGCCTGAGCTTGTCGCTGGCGAAGACAGGCGCCTCGACGAGCATATTGTCATGCTTTTCGATGAGCAGCTCATACTTGCCCCTGCGGGTCACGGGGATTTCCACCTTTGACCTATCCTCCCAATTTGCACTCATTTGAATTCTTCTCCTTCTCGCACCGATCCACATATATCGAATTCCGAGCGAGCTGTCAACGAAGATGGCTGCGGCTAAGTATGGCCTCAGTCTCGGGCGGATACCCCGCCTTCGCGGAGGAGGCAAGAAGGGAACAGCAGATTAACGCAGAGGCGCAGAGTCGCAAAGAATTAAGGTGAGAAGGACACCCCGCCATGGCGGGGCTGTCGTTCCGAGGGCGTCTCGCCCTCGATTCTTTCTTATATCCTTTGCGTCTTCGCGTCTTTGCGAGAGGTCTCCCCCGTCCCATTTCTCCCGCTAAGAAGCCAAGCGTCCTGTCCATCTTGTTTTTGACTTGCGGTTCTTCACTCCGAGTTCTGCGACGCGGAACAAACAAACCAAGGGCGAGTTCTCTACCACTTAAACGTAGCCGCACCCGTCCCAGGAGCGGGGTTGACCGGGCGGCGCGAATGGGGCACAATGGAAAAGGCGGGCCAGCTCGAATGAACAATTTGGGAATGTGGAGCGTCGGGGTAAAATAAGGCGGGATTTAACCGCGGAGGGCGCAGAGAGCGCCGAGAAGTGGAAAGAAGATGGCTGAAGCGGAGTTGACGGTCAGGTTGATGGCGATGACGCCGAATGCGGTGGATGTGGTGTATTCGGCGTGCAGGCAGTGTTATTCGCCGGCGTTTGCGGGTGATGAGTTTCAACCGGGCGACGGCGCGGAGAGATTGAAGAAGAAGGAGGCGCTGATACGGAAAGTCGTCGCGTCGGGGCACGAGAGTCCGTTAGAGCACGTGAGCTTGACGTTTGCGATACGCGGCATCTCGCGTTCGTGCAGCCTTCAACTTGTGAGGCATAGGCTGGCTTCGTATTCGCAGCAGAGTCAGCGGTACGTGAATATGGAGGATTTTTCCTATGTGATCCCGCCGACGATTGAGGATGACGAGGAGCTGCGGGACATGTTCGTGGCGACGATGGAGGATATTCGGGAGAAGTACGAGAGAATCGTGCGGGCGCTGAACGAAAAGGGGATGAAGGGGGAGCTGGCGAACCAGGACGCAAGGTTCATTTTGCCGGAGGCCTCCGAGACGAAGATTGTGGTGACCATGAATTGCAGGGAGCTACTGCACTTCTTCTCGGTTCGGTGCTGCAACCGCGCGCAGTGGGAGATAAGACGGTTGGCGAATGAGATGCTGCGGATTTGCAGGGAGGAGCTCCCCTCGATTTTCGGGAAGGAGGCGGGGGCGAAGTGTGAGAAGTTGGGCTACTGCCCGGAGGGGCGGAAGTTCACCTGCGGCAAGTATCCGCTGAAAGAGGACGTGATGAGATGAGGATTTACCTCGCGGAGACGGCTGGTTTCTGCATGGGTGTGAAGCGGGCAGTGAATATCGCTCTGGACACGGCGAAGGAGAAAGGGGAGAACATATATACCTGGGGGCCGCTGATTCATAATCCGCAGACTGTGAAGATGCTGGAGACGAAGAATGTAAGGGTTGTGGAAGATATAACCGGATTGAGGTCCGGGACGGTGATAATTCGGGCGCACGGAGTGGGACCGGAGGAGAGCGAGCAGATCGAGAAGTCGCCGTTGGAATGCCGGGACGCGACGTGCCCGTTGGTGCTTCGGATACGGAACATCATCCAGAGATGCGCCCGGGAGGGCTGGACGGTGGTGATTCTGGGAGATAAGGGGCATGCGGAGGTCTCTGGCTTGTTGGGATATGCGGGCAGAAACGGAATTGTCGTCGAAGGGGTTGAGGACGTTCTGGGTGTTCCTGCGGGGGACGTGTGTGTTGTGGCGCAGAGCACGCAGGAGAGGCGAGTGTTCGAGAACGTTGTGAGGGAGCTGCGGAAAAAGCACGAGAAGCTGAAGGTTTTCGACACCATCTGCGATGCCACGACGCGGCGGCAGGAGGAGGTGAAGGCTCTGGCGAGGAAAGTTGACGCAATGGTGGTGGTGGGAGGAAAGAACAGCGCCAATACGAGGAGGCTGGCGGAGATTTCGCGCGGGATGGGAGTGAGGAGTGTTCATGTTGAGGAGCCGGGAGAGCTGAAGCAGGAGGACCTCGTCGGGAGCGAGAACGTGGGGGTCACTGCCGGGGCGTCAACGCCGAACTGGGTGATAGAGAAGGTGATTGACAGGATCGAGCATCTCAGCAGTGCCAAGGAAAGCAGACTGCGGAGGGCGGTTTCGCGGTTAGTGGAGTTCGTGCTCAAGGGGGATGTGTACGTGGGGATTGGGGCGGCGGCGCTATGTTTTGCATGCGAGGTCATGAGGGGGATGGCGGGAGCGTGGCTGTCCGTCATGGTCTCCGGTTTCTATATTTTCGCCATACATGTGCTGAACCATTACACCGACCGCGAGTATGCGCAGTACAAGGAGTCGTATAAACTCAACGTGTTGGAGAAGCATAAGGTGGAGCTTGTGACCATGGGGTTGGCGGCGGCGGGCGCAGGCGTGGTGCTGTCGGGTCTGATAAGCCCTGTCGCATTGGGGCTGATGGTCTTCGCGACATTGATGGGGCTGACTTACAGCTTGCCCATCGTCCCGAAGAAGATAGCGGCTGTCATCGGTGTGCGGCGAGTGCGAGATTTACCGATGTCGAAGAATCTCGGCACGGCGCTTGGGTGGTGTTTGATGATTGTGGTGCTGCCGGTTCTGGAACTGGGAAGGAGAGTGGAACCACTGCCGACGTTGGCGGTTTTCGCGTTTGCTTTTGCCGTGGTTTTCGCGCGCTCAACGCTCCTGGACCTCAGGGACGTTCAGGGAGATATGATGATTGGAATTGAGACGATACCGATTATCTTCGGGGAGAAAAAGACGAAGCTCCTTCTGGCGATGGTCGTGCTTGCCAGCACGGCGTTGGTGGCATTGGGAAGCGCCGTGGGATGGGTGAACGGCTCAGGCTTTCTACAACTGGTGACCCTGGCCTATGTGCTCGGCTATTTGGGCCTATATCATTTTCGGTTGATGAATCAGGCGGTGAGGTCCGAGATTGTGGCTGACACGGGGTTCCTTTTGGCGGCCGGGCTTGCGGCGGTGTGGCTTTTACTGAAGTGACGCACGAATCCGAGGATTTCAGGAGGTCGGAATGGCCGAGACGCAGTCAGGGAATTTCGTGGTTTTGCTCGGAAGAATGAGAGAGTATCTTTTGCAGAGAAAGCAGGAGGGAGACACGGAGGTGTATCTGTCTCCAGAAGGGAGAAAAGCGATGCAGAGGGTTCTTCGGACGGCGCGGGGCGTGAGAACTCTGCGAGACCTCGAGGAGATGATGAAGGATTGCCATAGATGCCCCTTGGGTGACGAGAGGTTAAATATCGTCTTCGGCGAGGGGAACGAGAAGGCGGAAATCCTGTTTGTGGGGGAGGCGCCGGGAGCGGAAGAAGATAAACAGGGCAGACCTTTCGTAGGCAGGGCGGGGCAGATGTTGACCAGGATAATAAAAAAGATGGGTTACGGGCGAGAAGATGTTTACATAGGCAACATTCTGAAGTGCCGCCCGCCGGGGAATCGAGACCCCCTTCCAGAGGAGGTGGAGGCGTGTTTCCCCTATCTCGCGAAGCAACTGGAGATTATTAAGCCGAAGGTCATAGTGGCGTTGGGGAAGCACGCGGCGCACACGCTTCTGGGCGCCAAAACGCCGATAACCAAGTTGAGAGGGAATCTGGGGAATTACCGAGGGATAGCGGTGATGCCGACATTCCATCCCTCTTATCTGCTGCGAGACCGGAACAAGAGTTGGGATGTGTGGGAAGATATGCAGAAGGTGCTGGAGATGGTGGAGGGGAGTCCGAAATAGCATGGGAGGCGAAGGCTCGTCGAAAAGGTTTGCTCAGGTCGCGCTCGAAGTGGCGGTCGGGAAGGCGCTGGATTACGCCGTGCCGGAGAAGCTGCGGCAGAGCCTTGACGTGGGGAGCAGGGTGAGGGTTCCGCTCGGTCGGTCTGTGCGGACGGGTTACGTGATAAGTTTTTCGGACAGGCCCTCTTTCGAGCCGGTCAAGGAGATAGCCGCAAAGGTGCCAGGGGATTTTGCGATTCCGAGGAAGCTTATGGACGTTGCGGAATGGGTTTCCGAGTACTATTGCGCCCCGCTCAGTGTGACACTGAAGTGTGTTGTGCCGGGGAGCGTGCGGCGTCCCGGCGCTCGCTTCAAGGAAAGGGCGTTCGTGAAGCGAGGCAAGACGATTGAAGCGACAAGGGAAGCGTGCATTAAGTTGAGGCGTGGGGCCCCGAAGCAGGCGGCTGCGCTGGAGGTTCTGCTGAAGGCGGGCAAAGAGATTTCGCTGAAGGATCTGTGCGACGAGAGCGGGTGTTCGCCGGGCGCCGTCGGCAGCCTCGTGAAATTGGGGCTGGCGAAGATGGAAAAGAGAAGGGTGGAGCGGCTGGCGATGAAGGAGCAGATTTACCTCCGGAGCGAGCCGAAGAGATTGAATCCGGAGCAGGAGGCAATTTTCCAGTCCATCTGTGAGGACATAGACACGGGCGTTCACGCGGTGCATCTGATTGAGGGCGTCACGGCGAGCGGCAAAACGGAGATTTATCTTCAGGCGATTGGCCGTGCGTTGGAGAAGGGGAAAAGCAGCATCATGCTCGTGCCGGAGATATCGCTGACGCCGCAGACGATTGAGAGGTTCAGAGCCCGCTTCGGGGAGGAAGTCGCGGTGCTGCATTATCGGCTCTCGGACGGGGAAAGGCACGACGAGTGGCACAGGATTTGCAGCGGAAGGGCCAGGATAACTGTCGGGGCGCGCTCGGGCGTGTTTTCGCCGGCGCCCAACCTCGGGCTTATCGTGCTGGATGAGGAACACGACGCCAGCTACAAACAATCGGAGCTGTCTCCGACGTATCACGCAAGGGACGTGGCGGTCCATCGCGGGCGGAATGAGAACGCGGTGGTGGTTCTGGGGAGCGCAACGCCGTCGCTGGAATCGTTTTACAGGGCGAAGAAGGGGGTGTATCGTTTGGGTCGCCTCTCGAAGCGGATTGACGACAGGCCGCTTCCGAGGATGCTCGTCGTGGACATGAGAAGGGAGGCGGAAAAACGGAAGGGCGCCGCGATTTTCTCGGATGTGCTGTTAAATGCTATCGAGAAGAGGCTGGAAAGGTCGGAGCAGGCGATGCTTTTTCTCAACCGCCGAGGATACTCGACGGCGCTGAGCTGTCCGGCCTGCGGCGAGGTGCTGAAATGCAAGAACTGCAGCGTTGCCCTGAAGTACCACAGGAAGGAAGATGTGTTGATGTGTCACCTGTGCGGATATTCGATGCCCGCGGTGCGCACGTGCCCTTCCTGCAGGACGGGGACGCTGTCGTACCGGGGGGTGGGAACGCAGAAAGTGGAGCGGATGCTCAGGAAGGTGTTTCCGGAGGTCAGAGTCTTGCGGATGGATTACGACACGACGCGGCGGAAGGATTCGCATTTCAACATCCTCCGCGATTTCAAGATCGGGAAGGCTGATGTTCTGGTCGGGACGCAGATGATAAGCAAAGGATTGCATTTCGAGAACGTCACGCTGGTCGGGATAATCTCCGCGGACACGTCCTTACATGTGCACGATTTTCGGGCTTCGGAACGAACTCTTCAGCTCATAATGCAGGTAGCTGGAAGAGCGGGCCGCGGGGAGGTCCCAGGAGAAGTTGTCGTGCAGACTTTTTGTCCGGAGCATGCGGCGGTGCTGGCAGCGAAAGTTCACGATTACGCGATGTTCTATCGGGAGGAGATAAGCCAACGGGCGGAGCTCACGTATCCGCCGGTGGGACATTTGGTGTGTGTGACTGTGACCGGAGGAGATGAAGAGAAAGTGAAGGAGAAAGCAGCCGAAGTCGCAAGGGAGCTCGTGGAAAGGCTGGCCGAAAAGGGGAAGCTTCTGGGGCCGGCGCCGGCAAGGATCGTCAGAGCGAAAAAGGTGTATCGCTATCGGGCAATGGTGAAATGTGAAAAAGTGGCGCCGGTCACCGCTGCTTATAAGGATGTTCTCAAGAGAGTGAAGCTTCCGCGAAGCGTCAAGGTCGGGATAGACGTTGATCCGGTAAATGTGGATTGAGTCGCGACGCCACTTGCGATTTCGGATTGCGGATTGCGGATTTCGCAATCGGAAGGAGCCCTGTGCTCCGAGCTTGCATGTAACGATATAGGCTAACTGGAGGAAATATAATGTATCAGTTGACACTGAAGAGACTGTTGAGGTTGACGGTTGTGGTCGCGTCTGGGTTTTTGGGAGTCGTGCCCGAGAGAATCGGTACGGCGTCATCCTGGCAGAAAAGCACTATGCCGGAGGAGATAATGAGTGTCGCCGTGGAAGAGAGCGTCGCGCTGGTGATGACGCAGAGGGCGGCTCATGCGTACGACAGGGGCAGAAGGTCGTGGGTGAAGCAGGACATCCCGACGGTTGTCCGGGGACAGAGAGTTTCCCCCAGGACAGCCGTTTGCTGGGGACCGGCGAAGGCCTGGGCTTACAGTTCGAAGCTTGCTACGTGGGCGGAGACCACCCTCGCGGAGCAGGTAATTGACTGCGAGGCCGCGGACGATGTGGCGGTGCTGTGGACGGACACGAAGGCTTATGCGTACAGCTCGCTGACGGGGAATTGGAATCTGTGCACTCTGACCACGACGATAGAATCCGTCGAGGTGGATAAGCAGATAGCGCTGGTGCGCGCCGGCAGGAAAAGTTACGGATACAGCGCATTTCAGGACAAGTGGAGCGAGCTGTCGCTCCCGACAGAGCCGGAAGGCTCCGCGATGGGCGGCAGAGTCGCGATTCTATGGACGGGCACAAAGGCTTACGGCTTCAGCGCAAATGAAGGGGTCTGGAAAACTGACACGCTGTCCGGGGCGCCGGGGGAAGGACTCGCCGACGAGGATGTCGCGATAATTTGGAGCAGTAACAAGGTGCATGGGTTCAGTGGCAGCACGGGGAATTGGTCTTCTAAGTTTTCTATGGGTGGAGACATTACGGGAGGGAAGGTGGACAAAGGGGTCGGCGTTTTGTGGACGGCTGTGGATGCGTACGGGTATTCGCCCTCGACCGGACAATGGACGAGGACAATCCTTGCGGGGTCGTCGGTCAACGCGGAGATGGGAGATTACGTGGCGGTGGTTTGGACGGACAGAAAGGCTTACGGTTACAGTCCGACCGTCGGCGAGTGGGCGTCGGAATCCCTCGCGGGGAGCTCACCGGAGGCGCTCATGGGTGACGGCGTCGGAGTGCTGAAGACGGACTTGAAGGCGTTCGGCTATTCGGCGACAAAAGGCGTGTGGGGTGCTGTGACCCTCCCCTCGAGAACGATGGAGGGAGCAGCGGCTGAGAACGTGGCGGCGTTATGGACCGATGTGGAGGTACTTGTCTATGACGGGCTGAACGGGGCGTGGGAGTCAGAGACGCTTGCAGGGGGCTCGCGGACAGGTAATGTGGGTGATTATTTGGTGATGATTCGGACGGACAGAGCTAATTACGTGTACGATGTTTTGAATCACGAGTGGGTGAGCGTCCAAGTCCCGGACGGCACGCTCGGCGGCGAGGCGAAGGAGCAGTTCTGCGTGGCGTGGAGCTCGGAGAGAGGATATGGATATAAGGCGGGTTCAGGAGAGTGGAACGAGCTGCTTTTCATGGGGAATTACCTCGGGGACAACGTCGCGGAGCGTTTGGCCATTGTCACCGGCGACCGAGGCTATCTGTACGGCTACAGTCGGGCGAGAGGGGAATGGGAGACGTATCCCGTTAGCTATCTGAGAACGGGAACGAATGTCAGTAAGGACCTCGGTATTATCTGGGGCACGACGGAGCTTACGATTTTCGACCCGGTTCAGCTTGACACGGACCACGACGGTATGGCGGATTGGTGGGAAGATAGGTACGGTCTCGATAAGCTCGACCGGAGCGATGCGGTTTTGGACCCGGACGCGGACGGTCGGAGCAACCTGCAAGAGTTTGTCGCGGGCACGGACCCCGCAGACGGCGAGTCGCTCTTCAGGGTCGAGGAGATGTTGCTCGACGGGGAGATGGTGATTCGCTGGCAGAGCGTTGCCGGGGTGAGATACAGGGTTGAGAAGAGCGATGATTTCGGCGCCTGGCAGACCGTCAGCGGCGAAATTACTGCCCTTGAGAATATGACCGAGTGGCGGGACGCCGCCCTCGGCGAGGCAGCAACGAGGTTCTACCGCGTGGAGGTTGTTCAGTGAGGATGGACCATGCGTTTTGCCGCCGGAAGTGAAAACAGGAAAAGCGAGGGATGAAAAGGGGAGAGGTTCCGAAGCCGTAATGCCTCAGTTACGGGCGGTTGACGGTGGAACCGCAGAGCACGCAGAGAGACTTACATATCGCCAGCATCTTGTCCCGCCGTTGGAGGGATATCGAGGGGCCCCATTGCCCTCGACGGGCTCGGGCTGTGACCCTCACGCCAAAAAAAGCCGTCCCCCACGTGGCATCCCCCGCCTCTGGCGGGGGACCCGTCGGGAACATGGGCAAGATGCCCATGCCACGACAGGCGACGACAGGCTCCTTCTCATCCTTCTCTCTGCGACCCTGCGCCTCTGCGTTACCCTCCTCTCCCTCTCTTCCCTCTCGCAACCGGGTGTCCCCTCAAGAGTGAGCCATTACGCGAGATGTCCATTTTGGCTCTCCCCGCCTCTATGTTAGACTATGAGCCGCTTCATCCTTGGGCCGATCTTGGCTTGGCGCCAAAGGATGTTGGGAGTGCCGGGCCAAACGCGGAATTCCGAAGTGGCCCGGAAAAATACAGGAGGAGACAGAAAGTGAAACCGACGATTGTGAGAATACGGACCGCACTGGTGTTGTTTGCGATGATGTCAGTTTTGCAGACAGCCGGCGAGGGAAATGCAGCGGTGGATTGGTTAGTGACTCCGGTGAATAAGCCCGCGGGACTCGAGCGCCGGCTGGAGAAGAAGAAGATCGTCCTCGCCAACTCGCTGATAAGCCGGACATTTCGGACCGCCCCCAATTTTGCGACGATTGACTATACAAATCTGATGACCGGTGCAACCGTTATCCGAGGCGTTAAGCCGGAGGCGATTATCGAGCTGGATGGTCGGCGGTTTGAAGTCGGCGGGCTGAAGGGGCAGCCGGATTACGCTTATCTGGACCCCGCGTGGCTCGAAGGACTGACCAGCAACCCGGAAGCATTTCAGCTTGCTGACTTCACTACGGGCAGACCGAAGCCGCGCTACTATTGGCAGCCGAAGCGCCACTCCTCGAGGGGCCCCTGGCCGCCGCGAGGATTGACTCTGACGGCAAACTTTCGGCCGCCGGAAAGCGTCGCCGATAAATACAGCGGCTTGACCGTATCGGTTCATTACGAGATCTACGACGGTATTCCGGTGCTGGCGAAGTGGATTACAGTCAACAACGGCAGCCGGAGAGAGGTCGTAGTAGGAGGTGTCGAGAGCGAAATACTGCCAGTGACCGAGCAGGAGAAGGAACGGCTGCACGTTGAGAGCGATTACTCGTTTCACACTATGAACACCACTCACTGGGGGCCGGACAGCGAGTACAAGACGCAGATTGATTACAAATACCAGGCGCCGCTTCTGCTCACGAGCAAATATCCTCTTGGGCCGGGCGCGCACTTACGGGCGGGTGAGAAACTCCAATCGTTTCGCACCTTCGAGCTGCTGCACGACAGCGATGACCGAGAGCGGCGCGGACTGGCTCGTCGCCGGATGTATCGCACGCTGGCGCCGCAGGTGACCGAGAACCCCATTTTCATGCACGTGAGGAATTCGGATTCGGCGTCGGTGCGGCTTGCGGTGGACCAGTGCGCGGACGTCGGTTTTGAAATGCTCATCCTAACCTTCTGGAGCGGATTCAATATCGAAAGCGAGGACCCTGCTTACATAGAGAGGTTCAAAGCTGACGTCGAGTACGCCCACAGGAAAGGAATAGAGGTGGGCGGCTACACCCTGATGTGCGCTTCGCGGAACGTGGGCGCGGACAACAATTGCATTTCTCCGAAGACCGGCAAGCCGGGCAGCATGTTTGGACAAAGCGCCTGTCTGGCGAGCGAGTGGGCGGACGGGTATTTCCGGCGGGTGTTCAACTTCATGGGCGCGACGGCGATGGACATGGTCGAAACGGACGGACCTTATCACGGCGACGTGTGCGCCTCCACAAAACACAAACACCACGTCGGCCTCGCAGATTCGCAATGGAGGCAGTGGCAGGCGTGCGCCAACTTTTACCACGAGTGTCGGACACGTGGAATATATGTCAATTCGCCCGATTGGTATTACCTCAACGGGAGCAACAAGTGCGCCATGGGCTACAGGGAGACGAACTTCAGCCTTCCCCGGTGGCGACAGATTCTAATCGCCCGACAGAACATTTACGACGGGACTTTCGGGAAGACGCCGAGCATGGGTTGGATGTTCGTGCCACTCGTGGAGTACCACGGCGGGGGCGCCGCGGCTACCCTGGAGCCTTTGTCGGAGCATCTGGCGGAGTACGAGTGGCACCTCGCACAGAACTTCGGGAGCGGCGTCATAGCCTGTTACCGAGGGCCGCGGCTGTACGACACGGACGATACGAAGACGGTCGTGAAAAAATGGGTGGATTTTTACAAGAAGTATCGCCCGATTCTTGACTCGGACATTATCCACGTCCGCCGTCCGGACGGCAAGGGTATAGATTGCATGATGCACGTCAATCCGCGGACGAAGCCGCGCGGGCTGGCAATGGTTTACAACCCCACCGATAAGAGGGTTTCAACAAGGCTGAAACTACCTCTCTATTACACCGGCCTGACGGACAGAGCCATAATTCGTGAAAAAGAGGGGCGAGCGGCACTGTACCAACTGGATCGGAACTACAACGTTAGCGTGCCCGTGAGAATGCAGCCGAAGAGCATCACCTGGTTCGCGGTGGAATCCGCTCCCGGCGAAAAAAGGTGAACGTCATGAGCGGCGGTTGGAGGATGTCGCTGAAAAGCCGCGGCTCTATTTGCAATGCGGGTCACATTCTCCCTGACTGTGACAATGGTCGCTCGGGGAAGACAGGCGAGCCCCTTCGCGTCTTGGCCGGACAAGCCCTCACAGGGAAGACCCCACACAAAACCCACTGTGGCTGTAACACACCATAGTGTGTTAGAATGTTAAAAGAAAAAAGACACGTCGCGTAATGCCTCCCTTACGGGTGGGATAGAGGCACTTGGGTGCAAGAGCAATGCGAAAGCACCGACGCCGGGATTTTTCGGCGCCGCGTCCGCCAATACCTTTCAGGCCAAAAAAGAAGAGCCGTCCCGCACGGGCGTCCCGCCAAGGCGGGGAGTCCTTCTTATTCTTCTCTCTGCGACTCTGCGCGTTTGCGTTACCTTTCTCTTTCCTTTTTCACTCCCCCGCCTTCGCGGGGTATCCGCCCGAGACTGACGCATTACCATGTCGCTCTGTTCGTTTCGCATGCCTCGCTCGTGCAGAAACGGCCGCGAAACAGAAACCCGGAAGGGTGCCGATTAAGGCATTAGAGAACTATGACAGACCTCGAAAGCCTTCTCATCCTCAACAGCCTTCCTCTTCTTGGCACGATGAGAATTCAGCTCCTGTTGAAACGTTTTGGGAGCCCGCAAAAAGTCCTTCGTGCAAGCGCCGACAACCTCATGCAGGTGCCCGGCGTTGACAGGAAGATCAGCGCCAGCATCGTGAACTGGCAACGACTCGTCTCCGTTGGGGAAGAACTCAGGATGGCGGAAGAAGCTAACGTCCGCATCCTGAGCTTTCTCGATGGCGAGTACCCCGAAAACCTCAAGCAAGTTTACGACCCGCCCATAATCCTCTACGTCAAGGGCGCCTTCTCGCCGGAGGATAAACACGCCATCGCAATCGTCGGCACACGCCGTTCGACCCTTTACGGCAGGGAAATCGCCTCGCGTCTCGCCCGACAACTTGCTTCCCTGGGTATCACCGTTGTCAGCGGTCTTGCACGCGGAATTGACACCGCGGCTCACGAGGGCGCTCTTCAGGGCCATGGAAGAACCATCGGCGTGCTGGGCAGCGGCTTCAACCATCCCTATCCGCCTGAGAACCGCGACCTGATGGAGCGAATCGCCGGTTCCGGGTCCGTCATCAGCGAATATCCCATGAACGCCATCCCCGACCCGATGAACTTCCCTATCCGCAACCGAGTCATCAGCGGGCTTTGCCTCGGAGTGGTCGTCGGCGAGGCGCCTCGCCGCAGCGGCGCCATGATTACCGCCACTCACGCCCTTCACCAGAACAGGTCAGTTTTCGCCGTCCCGGGGCGGGTGGACTCGCCCACCTTCAGAGGAAACCACCGCCTCATCAAGGAAGGGGCAAAACTCGTCGAAGACGCCGAAGATGTCCTCAGCGAGTTTGAGTACCTTTTCCCTCCGGAAACAATGAAGCTTCAAAAAGGCGAAGGTCCCCGAGGGCCTGTCCCACGCCTCGACGAGAAGGAGCAGAAAATCTTCAATCTCCTTTCCGCCGAGGAAAAGGGCATCGAAGAAATCATCATGCAATCCGGTTTGCCCGCCAAGGAGGTTTCCGTCGCCCTTCTCCGTCTCGAGGTCAACAGACTTATTCGCCAACTCCCCGGCAAGAAATTCGTCCGCGCCAGACTCGTGATTTAATCTCGGCGACCGCACGAAGGTCCCACGGAGGGAATTGAGCATCAGCCACCCGGGAACTGGGTGTGGCTCCATTTCAGTGGCGGAACTGTCCTTGGACCTAACCCGTGCCGGAATCTCGACCCCATCCCCCCACTCGCCTTTACGAAGGGAAGAAAACGCCGGACTATTCGAACCGGCCTCGAGCAATCTTTCGAGTCGTGACGCACATATCTCGCCCTTTCAGGGCTAATCATTCTTGAACCGGGGCCCCTTCTCAGGGCGTTGCCCTGAGCTTCATTAAGTCTGCCCTTACAGGGCGACCCGAAAGTAATCTTCAGCCCTGAAAGGGCGCAATATTCTAGCCCAGGGCAACGCCCTGGGAAAATAGCACGTGCTGAAATACAAAAGCCCTGAAGGGGCGTAATAGGCGCATCCCCAATACACGGCTCGCTCCAGACACACGAGAGCGGACCCGCGTGCCACTGAAATGGAGCCACACCCCAGGAAGTTGCGAGGTCCGACTGTGCCCTTCGGGGCGAAAAGAACAGCCGTCCTGCACGCGGCACGGGTGGCACGGGCGTCTCGCCCGTCAATGAATCATCGGCAAGATACCCTGCCACGGTAACTGAGGACCGACTCTTTCTCATCTTCATCTCTGCGCCTTTGCGCCTTTGCGTTACTTTCCCCTTCCCTTCTTCCCTTCCGCGAGTCGGTGCCGGCCCTCAACCAAGCAATTAGCAAAAACCGCAAAAATCTCTTTGCATTTCGCCGCAGCATGTTATAATGCGCGGCAAATTTCCCCCCTGTCTATCGGAGAGGGCCGGTTGAAAGAGAATGTTTTCGCGGTACTGGCGGTGGCGACCTATGCGGAAAAGTGCGAAAATCGGGGTGAAAAGCGTGTTGATGGCGCTGACGGCAGGTGCCCTCGTTTGCGGCGCAACGGCGGTGAGTCTAAGAGGAAAAAGCCGACCGCCGAGAGAGTATGTCGGTTCAAACCGATGCCGCATGTGTCACAACAACCCTTTGAGAGGCAAGATATACGAGATATGGTCGAAAAACAAGCATGCTCTCGCCTATCGAACGCTTCTTACTCCGGAGGCAAAGGAGGTCGCCGCAAAGCTGAGCATTGGCAAACCGGAGAAAAGTGGTGAGTGTCTCCGGTGCCATGCGACTGCCTACGGTTTCAGCAAAAGGATAGTTGCGAAGAAGGTAAAAGTGCAGGAAGGAGTTGGCTGCGAGTCGTGCCATGGCCCGGGAAAGGACTACTCGAAGATCACTATCATGAGGAATCTCGAGAAAGCCCTGGCGGCGGGGCTCGTCCATCCGGCAAAGAACGTCTGCACACAATGCCACAACCCGGAAAGCCCTACGTGGGACCCGCAGCGATATACCGATAAAAAAGGAAACAAGACTGGCTTCGAGTTCGAGGTCTTATGGGAGATGATCGAGCATCACATGCCCAAAAAGCAATCGGACTGAAGCGAAGAGCACGGCGCCGGATTTTGCAGTAAGGGGGCCCGCGCGCCGGCGAAGAAATTCCGAACGGAGAAAGTCGCAAGTGACGCAGCGCATAAAATTCAAGGACGTAAGGCACATTGTTCACGTCGGGATAATCATCCTCGTGGTGCTCGCGGGATTTGTCATCGCCAGGTGGGTGTCGGTCCCAAAATCCTTCGGACAATACGGCCACTATCGGGGCAAGTCCATTGAGGAGCGAATGAACCTTGACGGCAGAGACCCTCTGGTGATCTTCCGGAGCGCCGCGTACTGCCTCGATTGCCACGAAGAGGAGAGCGGAGAAGTGTGGGTCGGCGCCGAATACTGGCAGGAAGGGAAACATTCGGCGAACACCTGTCTGAATTGCCACTCCAAAGCAGCACCTGGAGAGGAGAAAAGCCCGTGCTCGGCAGGCTTTGTCAGACCCAGGGACACCTCCAACAACCTTTGCCTGATGTGCCACGGCGTTCTGGCCGCCAGACCCAGGGTGCCGGAGCCATACGACAAAAAAAGGCACATCGAAGAACACGATGAGGAAGAGGGTCAGACGTGCATCGAGTGTCACGTTCCCCATTACCCTGCCATATAGGAAACAGACGATGAAGGTCACACGGAGAGATTTGCTGAAACGCGCATGGTTGTTGGTTCCTGCAGGGGCACTTGTCCTCTCCCGGCGATTGCTGGGGGCGGGCGCCAAAGCGACAGGAAAGAAATACAGCTTCAAAGGTCACAAGTACACCTTCATCGTGGATAGCAAGAAGTGCATCGGCTGCGGCGCGTGTGTCAGAGCCTGCAAACTCGAAAACAGCGTCCCCGATGGTTTCTCCCGGACATGGGTTGAGAGGTACACAATCGGCAAAGATTCCAGAGTGACGGTGGATTCCCCCGAGGGAGCCTTGCACGGTTTCCAAGAATTGGAGTCGGCGCCGTTGTCGGACGTGGCGAAAGCGTTTTTCGTCTCCAAGCTCTGCAATCACTGCTCCGATCCGCCGTGTGTGCCGGTTTGCCCTGTGGGAGCGACCTACCAGTCGCCGGACGGCGTTGTTTTGACCGACCCCAATTACTGCATCGGCTGCGCTTACTGCATTGAAGCCTGTCCCTACGGGGCGAGATTTAAGAATCCCGACACGCGGACAGCGGACAAGTGCACGTGGTGCTACCACAGGATTACCAAAGGACTCCTCCCCGCCTGCGTGGAGGCGTGCCCCACCGGGGCGAGGCAGTTCGGAGATGCCGCAGACCCCGATTCGCCCATCGTGAAGGTTCTTCATTCGGAGCGGGTTGATGTCCTCAGAAAAGGATTGGGTACACATCCCAAGGTCTATTACATCGGACTGGATGCGGAAGTGAGATAAATGGGAGATATGCTTTTCGGCTTCGTTTTCCCCAACGAGCGGGTTTACTGGGGAATACTCATTGTGATTTACCCGTTCATCACCTGTGTTGCCACGGGCACTTTTGTCGTTTCGACTCTTGACCAGCTCTTCAAAAAAGACACTTTGAAGCCTGTCAGCAACTTCGCACTCCTGGCGTCGCTGGCGTTTGTCGCATTTGCGAGCCTCCCGCTGCTGCTTCATCTCGGTCATCCGGAGCGCGCTTTCAACATCATGTTCACGCCGGGCGCCACCTCGGCCATGGCCACCTTCGGTTACATTTACGGCTTCTACCTCGGGCTTGTGGTGCTGGAGGTGTGGTTTGTATTCCGGCCGCAAATCGTGGATTTTGCGAGGGCGACAACCGGCGCGAAACGCGCCTTCTATTCGATACTCGCTCTCGGCGTGATGGATATGACGGAGGCGGCTGCTCGCATTGACAAGGGAATCGTCAAGTTTCTGGCGTTTCTTCGAGTTCCCACCGCTTGCGTGCTGAGCGGCTACGTCGGGTTCATCTTTGGCTCTCTGGGGTCCGTGGCGTTGTGGTCCTCACCCCTGATACCCCTCATCTTCTTGCTGTCGGCGGTCGCCTGCGGCGTGGCTCTGGTGGCTGTGCTGTACTTTGTCGCCATGAAGGCCAGGGGAGAGAAGATGGACGCCGGCTGTGTCCGCAGCATGTCCGCGTATCTGTGGGGCTTTCTGGTTCTGAGCGGAGTGCTCCAGTTCCTCAACTTCATCCACAGCACTTACGGTTCGAGCCCCGACTGGCCCTTCGCTTTCCAGACCCTCAACAACCAGTTCCCCTTCATGCTCAACGTATTGCAGCTCATTGCGGGGCTGGTTCTGCCCTTCGTGCTCCTGTCGGCGCTTCTCGTCCTGAAGATGAAAGACGGGCTCCGCAACGCCCTTGCAGTGCTCTCTTCGGTTCTGGTTCTCGTTCACGTGTTCGCCCTCCTGTGGAATCTGGTCATCGGCGGACAGCTCGCCTCGAGAACGCTGAGAGGCGCCATCACGTTCCGTCCCGAACTCCTCGGCAAGGAAGGGATTCTCATGTCGGCGATAGTCCTTCTGTGCCCGCTGGTTTTCCTCTACATCCTCACGAAGATACTGCCACCTTTCGAGAAGAAGGCGGAAGTTCGAGGGTGATTTTCGCGGAATCCTTCGCGGAAGCTAATCGCTGGCGGGATTGCTCTGGAAACGCGCTCGAATGGCGCCGAGGAGGTCAGGAATGGTGTACTCTGCGGCTTCGATGTGCACGTCCAATCCAGCCTCTCTTGCTGCGGAGGTGGTCACCGGGCCGATGGAGGCGAAAAGCGTGCTCTGCGGGATTCTCTTCAGGCCCTCTCCGAGAATCGCTGCGAAGTTGCGGGCGGTCGAGGCGCTCGTGAAAGTGACCACGTGAATCTCCCCGCCGAGGAGCATCTGAATCACGGAGCGGTCCGGGTCAGCCATCAGCGTTCGATAGCAAGCTACATCTCTCACCTCCGCGCCCATGTCCGCAAGCGCCGACGGTATCGTCTGGTCCGCGAGATTGGAGCGCGCCATCAAAACCTTCTTGCCCCGGAGGCCAATTCTCCGGAATTCCTCGATTATCCCGGAGCTTGAGAAACGCTTCGGCTGGAGGTCAGGGCGGAGGTAACGCCTTCGCAGGGCTTCGCTCGTCCGGGGTCCGATGGAGCAGATGGCAACCTCGCCGAGGCAGCGGGCGTCTTTCCCGAGCACGAGTATCCTCGACGTGAACGCGCTCACGCCGTTGACGCTGGTGAAGACAAGCCAGTCGTAGCTCCGCAGGTCGGCGATGGCCGAGTCGAGTTCCGCACAATCCTCCAGCGGCTCAATCCTGATTGTTGGGAACTCAACAGGCTCCCCGCCGAGGGTTTCTATCATTCGCACCATCTCAGGTGCTTGTGATGCCGCCCGCGTCACGAGAATCCTCTTTCCAAAGAGAGGTCTTCTCTCGAACCAGGACAGGCGGCGCCGTAACTTCACAACGTCTCCGACAACGATTATCGCCGGCGGACGGACTCTTTCTCTCTCGGCAACGGCGGCGATGTCGCCCAGACTTCCCTCGACGCAGCGCTGTTGCGGCAGGGTCCCTCGTTCGATGATGGCTACCGGGGTGCTCGGGTCTTTTCCGTGTTGAATCAGCTTCGCGGCAATCCGGGGGAGGTTTCCCACGCCCATGAGAAAGACCAACGTGTCCGCGCCGGTCGAGATTTTCTCCCAGGCGATGGCTGAAGAAGGCTTGTCGGCAGCTTCGCTTCCGGTTATGAAAGCCACCGATGACGCGACTTTCCGGTGGGTGAGCGGAATGCCCGCGTAAGCCGGCGCCGCAGCCGCCGAAGTCACCCCAGGGACGATTTCGAACGGAATGTTCTCATTCGACAGGTACTCCGCTTCTTCCCCACCTCTCCCGAAAATGAACGGGTCGCCCCCTTTGAGCCGACACACCGTTTTTCCCTCGGCAGCGGCGTGGGCAAGGAGATGGTTGAGCTCTTCCTGCGGCAGCGTGTGCGCCCCGCCGACTTTGCCAACGTAAAGTTTCTCAGCTTCGTCGTTGGAGTAGCGGAGCAGATGAGGATTGACCAGATGGTCATAGACAATCAGGTCGGCTTTTCGGATGCACTCGACAGCTTTGCGGGTGATGAGCGAAGGGTCTCCGGGGCCGGCCCCGACGAGGAATACCTCGCCCTTTTTCCCATTGGTGGGTCGCTTTTTTGCGGCGGAGAGGGCGTCTTCGCCGCTGTCAGAATTCAGCGCGCCAGTCGTCACTCGTTCCTTTTTTATGGTCCCGTCCCATCCCCTGGATGAACAATCGTCCGTCCGGCGTCTGCCCGGAGATGAGCTTGTATTTTCCCTTTCCGAACTCGTCGTACACCTGCTCGCGAATGATGCAGCCTTTCTCCAAGAGGTCCTCGAGGTTTCTCGGTCTTCGCCCCTCCATTCCCTCGAAATACCTCACCGCGGACGAGATTTCGGTCTTGATTCTGGTTATTCTCGCCTTGTACATCACGTTGACCTGGGTTGTCCCGGTGAGGTAATCGGTGGTCTGCTCAATGTCTTCTTTGAGCGTTTCTTTGTGGGCGCCTTTCTCGGCTTCTTTGTCGTTGTGTGCGCGCTGGATCAACCAGACCATCACGATAACAACCAGAACAAGGAGCACAAAATATCGCATCGTTGGGCCCTCCTAAATCCGGCCGATGATTTACCTGAAGCTATTGCCGTTCCACCCCACTTCAATATCATACCACAAAAACCCAGAGAATCAACCGAAACCGCTCGGGTGTGGCCGCGTCTCCGTGGCGTGTCCTCACGCCTCGTTTTGAACCTCTCCCGTCGCACGTTGACGCCGTGGATCTGTGCCCTCTGTCCCTCTATCATAGAACGGAAAGGGCCACCGCCTCCTTTTCGCCCGCCCTCGGCGGGCGCCGCAGTTAGCCACCGGCTTTAGTCGGTGGTATCGGACACGAGATTCTTCTCGTGACAGCCGGCTTCAGCCCCGCCGAGGCGGGGCTTCTCGAACAAGGGATTCATCCATAACTTGCCACGGAAATACGGCCACACCCAAACTGCTCGGTGAGACCGAGAGCCGGCCCGATAAGAGCGCGGCCGCCCTGACACCACTTCGGCGAACGAGTCGCCAAAGCGCACCCCGCGCCGGACCCGTTTGTGGCGTTTCCAAGCATAAAAAGTGTGCAAAATCTGAGCGCAATCCCTTGCGGCAGAAGAGATCGCATGGGCTCCTTTAACCCCTAAAACGCCCTAAAATTCCAGTATATTCCAGTACTTTCTCGACGAGAGGGCATACTGGAATGCCTGACCATTTGCAACGGCTGGTTAGGTTTGTGTTTTCGTTCCATTCTTGACGGCATTATAGCCTATTTGTTGTCAGTTGTCAATCAAAGAGTGGGAGAGGGTGTAATGCGTCAGTTACCGGCGGCTGAGCGCGCGAGCGCATAGGAAGCAGAGGGACCCTCCTACCGGTGGCATCCTGCCCCCTCCGAGGGCGAGACGCCCTCGGGACTGCCGGCGAGACGCCAGCGTTACATAGACGGCAACACTGAGCTGCACCTGACAATCAAGGGCGAGACGCACGTGGGACGACGGCCCACAACCTTGTCCTTCTCACCTTATTCCCTGCGACTTTGCGCCATTGCGTTAATCTGCTCTTCCCCTCTTCCCTCCTCCCCCTCGGCCCGCTATTCGCCCGAGAGTGACCGATTACGAGAGGGTGCGGCTGCGTATGAGTGGGTGCTTTTGCCAAAGTGTAACGACGGGGTCGCTTGACCTTTTCCGATGCCGTCTCACGACGGTTTGTGATCTGACGATGACGAGATAACCGCTCGATTTGGCCCGAACTTTGCTTTAACACCTCCCAGAAAGGCCGAGGGCCTCAAACTGACGCGGTCGCCGGATTCTCCTTCTTGAGCGTAGCCGGTTGGTGGGGGAGGTTTCTGTTTGGGATAGCAAGCTCGCTGCGAGGTTGGAAGAGAGAACGCAAGGAGTGGGAAGTAGCTATTGTCGGTGAGGAAAGTTTCTCGAGCATTGTCGCCTATCCTGAGCCGGGATAGGGCAGCATGTGAACTTGTTGGCATTATCCGGCTGCGATGAGTGCGGCTGTATTTCGGTGGCAAGGTATGGATGAATCCCTTGGTCGAGAAGCCCCGCCTCGGCGGGGCTGAAGCCGGCTCCCGAGGGATGGCGCATTATATCCGATACCACCGACTAAAGCCGGTGGCTAACTGGGGCGCCCGCCGAGGGCGGGCGAAAAGGAGGCGGTGGCCCTTTCCGTTCTATGATAGAGAGACAGAGGGCACAGATCCACGGCGTCAACGTGCGACGGGAGAGGTTCAAAAGGAGGCGCGAGGGCACGCCACGGAGACGCGGCCACATCCGCCACATCGCTATGCTGGCGAAGGATAGGAAAATGCGATATAATGTTTAGGTAGGAGATTACCTTTTTGGCAAGTTTAGCAAAGGAATACGGGAAACCGGGACTCTGTGGAGCGTTGATGAAACAAGACAAGGAGGCTGTTCGAGGCAATATGGTGGTTGCAAAAAGGCGCTATCTGGCGTGGATTTTGTCAGTTCTCTTGATGGGCACAGGCTCGCTCAGGCTCTGCGGCGCCGACGTTGTTATCAATGAGTTCATGGCCGATAACGATTCGACGCTGCTGGACGGAGATGGTAACGCGTCGGACTGGATCGAGCTTCACAACACGTCTTCCAGCGAGGTGGATCTCACGGGCTGGTATCTGACTGATGATGCCGGCAACCTGCGACAGTGGCAGTTTCCTGCGACGAGTATTTCCGGTGATGGTTATCTGGTCGTGTTCGCCTCCGGGCAGGAGGTTGACGATTATGTAGATAGCCTCGGATACCTGCACACCAATTTCAAGCTGAGCAGAAACGACGATAACGAACATGAGAGCGTGGTGCTCGTCATGCCTGACGGGGCGACGATTGCGGACGCGTACTTGGACTATCCGGAACAATCGAAGGATGTCTCTTACGGGCTCGCGCAGGAGATGGAGTTTACGACTCTTGTGGCCGAGGAGGATGATGCCATCGCACTGATACCGGAGGGCCCGGTCGCGGACTGGACGGATGTTGATTTCGATGACTCCGGTTGGCCGCTGACCGGCCGTACTGGAGTGGGGTACGAGGGGAATAGCGGATACGAACAACTGATTCATCTCGACGTTACCGCGATGCGGGGAGAAAACACTTCGGTATATATTCGCATTGAGTTCGAGATCTCAGATCCGTTGGTTTTTGACCTTCTCACGCTCCGCATGAAGTACGACGACGGCTTTGTCGCCTATCTCAATGGGACACAGGTTGCCGCCCCCAACGCGCCGGCCTCTCCAGAGTGGAACTCGCAAGCGACGTCCGGCCACGAGGCGAGCGTAGCGGAATATGAGGATTTGGACGTTACCGAATTTGTCACGGCTCTCCGGGCGGGCAAAAACGTACTGGCAATCCACGGCTTGAACAATTCGCTGACCAGTTCGGACATGCTGATCCTGCCGGAACTAATCGCTGTTGACCTGAGCGGTCCTCAACAGGGTACAGCGATGTTTTTGGCCACACCGACCCCTCGCCACCAGAACGTGACGGGGGTACTCGGCTATCTCACGGATATAAGGTTCAGTGTTGACCGCGGGTTTTTCACGGATCCGTTCGATGTCGTCATCACCACAGCGACGGAAGACGCGGAGATTTACTACACGCTCAACGGAAGTCAGCCGACCCCGGATACGGGCATTCTCTACACCGGCGCGATTACGATTTCCAGCACAACTGTGCTGCGTGCGGCCGCGTTCAAGGCGGGCTATCAGCCGAGCAAGACCGAGACAGAAACTTACATGTTCCTCAACGACGTTATCGTTCAAGATGGCTTCGGTTTGCCCAACACCTGGGGTCATGCGGGAGCTGATTACGATATGGACCCGGAAGTCGTCAGTGCTTACAGCGATACGATTGTTGATGACTTGAAATCTGTTCCCTCGTTGTCCCTGGCGATGGATATGGACGATTTCTTTGGCGCAGGCGGCGTGGGGATTTATCCCAGCGGGGAAGGCAGCCCACGAGCGACGTCTCTTGAGCTAATTGACCCCGCGGATGAGACGGAGTTCCAGATAGACTGTAGTGTGGAGGTTTGCGGTGGCACCAGCACGAACCGTTGGAAGAGCGACAAGCTTTCCATGAGGTTGAGGTTCAAGGAGCCCTACGGCCCCACAAAGCTGAGGTTCCCCCTCTTTGGGGAGGATGCTGCGGACAGGTTCGACACGCTTATTCTGGATGCCCGCCTGAACCAAGCGTGGGCTTACGGCGGTGGGTCGAGCCCTGACAGTCAACGCAGACTCGCCCAGTACACCCGCGACCAGTACCCGGCGGACCTTCAGAACGCTCTCGGCGGATACGGCCCGCGCGGCATGGCGATCCACCTGTATATTAACGGCGTGTACTGGGGTCTGTATTTGTTGCACGAGCGTCCTGATGAGTCTTTCGCCGCGGCCTATTTCGGCGGAGACAGGGATGACTACGACGTCCTAAAACACAACCAGAGTACCGTGGTTCATGGGTCCAACGCGGACTACCGGGCAATGGTCCAGCTTGCCGGGTCGGGCCTATCCGGCGACGCTCAATATCAGCAGATGCAGGGATATCTCGATGTCCCCAATTTCATTGATTACATCATCGTCAATTTCTTCATCGGCAACACCGATTGGGCGCACCAGAACTGGTACGCCACGCGAAATGTCGTCAATCCCGACGGGCGATGGCGATACCATAGCTGGGACCCCGAACACTCGCTCAAGGGGCTTTACGATAATGTTACCAGCAGAGATGACTATGGCGGGCCGACGGGGCTTCATCATGATCTGTGCGGAAACGCGGAATACCGTCTGCTGTTTGCCGATCACGTACACAAACACTTCTTCAACGACGGCGCTTTGACCACGGAGAATGCCGCTGCCGCATACGGGAAGCTGCTCGACGAAGTTGATAGAGCGGTTGTCGGCGAGTCCGCCAGGTGGGGCGACAATCAGAGACCTGATGACCCGTACACACGGGATGATGAATGGGTCACTGAGCGCGACCGGCTGCTGAACGAGTACTTCCCGCAGCGGACGAGCATAGTGTTGGGGCAGTTGAGGAATCGCGGACTCTATCCCTCGCTTGAGGCGCCCACGTTCGGTCAGCACGGCGGCAGTTTCGCCAGTGGGTTTACACTGTCTATGTCGGCGTCCGCACCGGTCTATTACACGCTGGACGGCACCGACCCCCGGGAGTGCGGGACCGGACGGGCGGTCGGGAACTTGTACGGCTGGCCTATAATTCTTGAGAGGACGGTGTTGGTGAAGGCGAGGGCGATGGCGAGCGAAAGCAACTGGAGCGCGCTTAACGAGGCGCTGTTTGTGCTGGACACACCTTCGCCGCTTCGGGTCACCGAGATTATGTATCACTCCCGCGCCCCCTCGGGGCCGGAAGCGGACGGGAACCGTAACACGCAGGATTTCGATTTCATCGAGGTCCGGAACACAGGCTCGAGCGCTATCGGATTGGCGGGAATCAAGTTTACGGACGGGATTGCCTTTGATTTTGCGGAAAGCGGTACACACAGTCTGGCGCCGGGCGAGTATGCGGTTTTGGTCAAGAACACGGCGGCTTTTTCCGATCGCTACCCAAACTGGGCGGAGATGAACATCGCCGGCGAGTTCAAGTATCCGGCTGACTCGCTCGCCAACGAGGGGGAACGGCTGGCGCTGAAAGACGGCCTGGGCCGGACGATCCTTTCTTTTGAGTACGACGATGACTGGTATCCGAACACCGACGGCCTCGGCTTCTCACTGGTTGTCCTGAACGAAGGCGCCCCTTCAAACACATGGGGAAGGAAAATGAGCTGGCGTGCGTCCACGAACATAGACGGGTCGCCCGGACAAGATGATCCCTCTCCGCCCGAAACCCCTGCGGTGGTCATAAACGAGGCACTCACGCACGCTGTCCCGCCGGCAAAGGATGCGATTGAGCTTTACAATCCGAGCGCCAACCGGGCAGAAATTGGTGGCTGGTTCCTGACGGACGACCGGACCGAGCCCCGGAAGTTTCGTGTTCCAGACGGAACTGAGATTCCTGTCGGCGGCTACCTCGTTTTCGATGAGGATGATTTCAATTCGGACCCGGCCAGCCCGACCAGCTTTCTGCTCAGTTCGTTGGGCGAGGACGTTTATTTGTTCTCTGCGGACCCGGAAGGAACCTTGACTGGATACGTACACGGCTTCAGATTCGGCGCGGCGGAGAACGGCGTAACGTTTGGGCGCTACGTCACGAGCACCGGAGAGGACCATTTTGTCGCCCAGGTGACTCCGACGCTGACTGTCTCCAACGCGGGACCGGAGGTGTGGCCAGTCGTCATTAATGAGATAATGTTCAACCCTCTTCCTGCTGCGGGCACAAATAGCGGCATCTTAGAGTACCTTGAGCTGCGAAACATCTCCTCCCAGCCTGTTTTATTGTTTGACCCGGATGCTCCCGAAAACACGTGGCGCATCGGGGGCGGAGTGGACTACTGTTTCCCGACTAATACAACGATCCTTCCGGGGAGTTGCGTCGTTGTGGTCAGCTTTGATCCCGAGACCGATACCGCGAAGCTCGAGGCGTTCCGCTCCAGATACAACCCAGACCCAAGCGTAGAGTTCTTTGGCCCATACAGCGGCAGGCTGGAGAATTCGGGCGAGTCGGTCATGTTATTGAAACCCGACGCTCCGAAAGAGCCGCCGGATCCCGACGCTGGCTGTGTGCCTTACGTGTTGGTGGACGAGGTGGACTATTCCAACTCCGATCCGTGGCCGACCGGTGCGGACGGCACGGGCGACTCGCTTCAGCGCGTCTTCAGCGGCGAGTACGGGAACGATCCGGTCAACTGGAAGGTTGCTCCTCCGACCCCGGGGCAGGACAATGGAGGGAGCGGTGTCGAGGATGCCGATGGCGACGGCATGCCCGACGAGTGGGAGCAGATAATTGTGGATTTCGATCCGGGAGATGAGGTTGACAACATCTTGAAGGTTGAAGGCGAGGATGACTTCGACGAGGACGGCGCCTCGAACTTCAGCGAGTATGAGGCTGGGTCCAATCCAGTAGATAGGGACTCGGACGACGATGGTTACACAGACGGGGACGAGCTCAGCGATTCCCAGAGCGACCCGCTGAACGCGGACTCCACCCCGCCTGATAACGACGGGGACTTCGTTTCCGACCTGAACGACCCGGACGATGACAACGACGGTTACGCGGATGACGACGAGTTGACCGAGAGCCAAAGCGATCCGCTGGACGCGGACTCTACCCCGCCCGATAACGACGGGGACTTCGTTTCGGATGTGAACGATCCGGATGATGATAACGACGGTTACGCGGATGACGACGAGTTGACCGAGAGCCAAAGCGATCCGCTGGACGCCGACTCTATACCGCTTGATAACGACGGGGACTTCGTTTCCGACCTCAACGATCCGGATGACGATAACGACGATGTACCGGACGTCTCGGACGCTTTCCCATTTGACCCGACTGAATCTGTTGATGCGGATAAAGATGGCATCGGGGACAATGCCGACCATGACGATGACAACGATGGATACTTGGATGACGATGAGCTAACGGACGACCAGAGCGATCCGTTGGATGCGGACTCTACGCCGCCCGATAACGACGGGGACTTCGTTTCCGACCTCAACGATTACGACGATGATAACGACGGTGTGCCGGACGTCTCCGATGCTTTTCCGTTTGACCCGACTGAATCCGCTGATGCGGATGGAGACGGCATCGGTGACAACGCGGATGGAGACGATGACAACGACGGCTACTTGGATGATGACGAGTTGACGGGCGGCCAGAGCGATCCGCTGGACGCGGACTCTACCCCGCCCGATAACGACGGGGACTTGATTTCCGACCTCAACGACCCGGACGACGATAACGACGAAATGCCCGACATCTGGGAGAACGAGCATGGTTTGAACTCATTCGTAGCCGATGAAACACAGGACAAAGACGGGGATGGTCAGTCCAATCTTGCTGAGTACAAGGCCGGCACGGACCCAAGCGACCCGGATTCGGTGTTCCAGTTTGCGGAGTTGAGCGTTGAGGGCGGTCAATGCCATCTCACGTGGAGCTCGGTTCCGGGCAAACGTTACATTGTTTGGGCCAGCTATGACATGGTCCAATGGCGGTGCGCAGTATCCGATGCGATAGAAGCCGGTCAGGGGAATACGACATCCTGGGATATCCCAAACGCGCTTGGAATCTCGCAACGCTACTTCAAGGTCGAGAACCTTCCATGATGACCTGAATCCCGAGGGATATTAGAGGCTGCGATAGAAAAGGAAATAACGGGAAACATTTGCGAAAGGCGTCTGTTGATTTGCCCCTGGTCGCCGGCAACACGATGATGCCCGCCCCCGCGAGCCTAAGCAGGAACTTGCGACAAGCCTCG
This sequence comes from uncultured Verrucomicrobiota bacterium, assembly GCA_964640185.1. Lineage (GTDB taxonomy): Bacteria > Auribacterota > JABMQX01 > JABMQX01 > JABMQX01 > CAZXGF01. The sequence continues at coordinate 156,863 of CAZXGF010000003.1, forward strand.
TTTTCGAGCCGGCCAGTGGGGCTTTGCTGCTCAGGGCGAAAAGAACAGCCGTCCCCATGTGGGACGGGCCTGCCCGCCGTGGGCAGGCGGGCGTCCCGCCCGTGAAGCATCATGGGCAAATTGAACGGGTTGATGGTCGCCGGCAGACGGTTTCAGATGTTCGGCTCCTCGATTCTGCAAGCGCTTTCCTGCTGATCTCAGTTTCCCGTTTCAATGTCTTCGGGCCATTCTGGCGCCGTCAGTTCATTTCCCAGGGGTGAATTCGTCGTCTTCAGCGCGATGCTATTTTCTCTTCAGATTTGCGGCCGCCACCTCGAATCGCCCTTTGCACCGGATATCCTCCGACGAACTGCCAACCAGCATTTCGAAGGCGCCCGGCTCTGTCACAAAGCGGCGTTGCTTCACATCGTAAAACGACAGATTGTCTCCCGACAGGGTAAACGTCACCCTTCGCTTTTCTCCAGGTTTCAGGACAATCCTCTCGAATCCTCGCAGCTCCTTGACCGGCCTTTTCACGCCGCACTCTACGTCGTGGACATAGAGTTGAACGACTTCTTCACCGGCTCGTTCGCCGACGTTCTGCACGTCCACGCTGACGCTCACAACTCCCTCCGCCGGGATCTTTGCGGAGGACACTCGGAGGTTGCTGTAGGCGAATTCCGTGTAGCTCAGGCCGTGTCCGAACGGAAAGAGCGGCTGGCCCTGAAAATACATGTACGTCAAACCCTTCGTAATATCGTACTCGGATTGGGGCGGGAGTTGAGCCACGGATTCGTAAATCGTGTATGGCAATTTGCCGCCGGGGTTGTGGTCGCCGAACAACACATCCGCAATCGCATTGCCGCCTTCCTCGCCATCCCACCACGCCTCAACGATAGCGGGGACATTTTCCTTGGCCCACTTGACCGCCAGCGGTCCCGCGTTCATCAACACCACGACTGTCTTAGGGTTGGCGCCGTGGACGGCCTCAATCAATTTCTCCTGCTTCCCCGGCAGGCCGATGTGGAGCCGATCATGTCCTTCGCTTTCAACTTTCAGGTTGGTGCCCACGAACATGAGCGCCACGTCGGCCTTTTTCGCAATGGCGGTCGCTTCCGCGAAATCCGTTCCCTCGCCCTTCGGTTCCATAATCTCACACCCTTTGGCGTGCAGGATTTCGGTTCCTTGCGCGGCACGATTCCGAATGCCCTGCAATGGCGTGACCGGGTTGGCGGCCTTGCCGCTGTAGCCGCCAGCCGTGAAGGCGTTCGCGTGCGGGCCGATGACGGCAATGGACTTGATCTTGTACCTGTTCAAGGGAAGAAAATGTTCCGGGTTGCTCAGTAGTACGATCGCCTTGCGCGCAGCTTGAAGAGCCAGTTGCCGGTGCTGCGGGCTGCAAATCTCGTGGGGTGAAATCTTGCTGTAGGGCACCATCTCGGGTGGGTCGAATTCCCCCAAGCGAAACCGGGCGCGGAGCACGCGGCTGACCGCGCGATTGACTGCCTCCTCGGAAACCAGCCCTTGTTTGACTGCCGCGGGGATGTATTTCCTGAATTCGTCGTCATCCAAATCGCAACCGGCGAGGACGGCCTTTGCCGCGCCCTCCTCAAAAGTCTTGGCCCAGCGATGCCGCTGGACTAAGCTTCGGATGCCGCCCGTGTCCGAAACGACGAAACCCCGGAACCCCCATTGACCTCTCAGGATGTCGGTCAGCAGAAGCTTGTTAACGACGCAAGGCACGCCGTTGATGGCGTTGTAGGCGGCCATGATTGACTGCGCTTGGCCTTCGACGATGCACGCCTTGAAATGTGGCAGCCAGTATTCCATCAACATCGGCTCCGGGACCTCTGCCGAAAGGCTCTGCCGGTCGTGTTCCTGGTTGTTTACGGCGTAGTGTTTCAACGTCGAAACCAGCTTCAGATACTTCCGGGCATCGCCCTGCAGGCCCTTCACGAATGACACGCCAATCCGCGAAGTGAGATATGGGTCTTCGCCGTAACACTCGTTGATTCGGCCCCAGCGTGGATCGCGGCTGATGTTGATGACGGGGGCCCGATACGCCAGACCGTTTCGCCGAACCCTCCGGTCGCTCTTGTGCCACAGGTTGTAGATGGCCCTCGCCTCATCGGAAATGGTGGAAGCCACTTCATGTACCAGGTTCGTATCCCACGTGGCTGCCAGGGCGATTGACACGGGAAACATTGTCGTTGGCTCCGACCAAACGACACCATGGAGGCACTGGTTCCAGCCGTGAAACTCCGGAACGCCCAATCGCTCGATTTCCGGCGCGCCATGAAACATGAGTGAAGCTTTTTCCTCCAGAGTCATGCGCGATACCAGGTCCTCCACTCTCTTGTCAATCGGCTGGGTCGGATCGAGGTAGGGCGGAGTCTTGGAAGTTGCTTGCACTGCGCCGCCGATCGCTGCCGTCGGAACGGTAAGGATTAAGGCGATAAGACTCATCGTGATGACCTGTCTCATTCGGTTCTTTGATTCCATATCGGGCCCCCTACTTGCTCAAGGTTTTTTGGCGGGCATTGCATCCGAATCGTTCCGGGTCACTTCCACGGCATAAATCTGGCTATGGCCGTGCATATTCGAACGAAACACGACCCATTTTCCATCGGGCGTGAAGTGCACGTTAGGCTCCAGGTTGTAGTCATGCGCCGCCAGGCTGCACAGGCGTTCCATCCTGAGCTTCCCGCCATCCGGCCTAAACAGATAAATCCACTTCCCGTTCTCGGCCCTGGCGACGCTTTTCGCCCCGCCACCATCGCCGCAAAACATGCTTCCATCTTTCGAGACATTATAGTGCACCGACCATTCGTCGCGTTCCAACTGGTATCGGGTCTCTTCACCGGTGTCAATATCAATGCTGGCGCCGGCCAGGAAAAAAGTCCGTCCGCGGGGAATCTGTAGATCGAACCATACCCTTTTGCCGTCCGGGCTCCAGAACTCATGACCGGCGATCTCGTTCTTTATACTCCGCTCGTGGATTTTTCGCAGCCCTGTGCCATCGCTCCGAATCAGCCAAATACGGTGCAGTTCATGCCAAGGCCCTTCGTGGCAGAACATCAGCAGCCCGGGATCAGTTGGGGAAAACTGCAGATGGTTCAGCCACGTGTTCGTGCGGTAGATCTTCTTGACGTTGCCGGTTTCAAGATTGATGGTAAAGATATGATTCGGCAGCTTGGCTTCGAATATCTCCCGAAACCATTCGCGGCGTGGCTTTTTTAAGTGCCTTTTGATGCTCTCCGCATAGGCGCCGGCCAGCAGCGTTTCATCGGCATTGATCGTAGCTGGTCTGCCTGCGAAATCCTCTGGCAGTCGGACAACCTCGCGAGTCACCAGCATGTCCACATGTGTGGCAAAGACCATGTTGTGATAATAGTAAATGACCTCTCGCCTTTTCCGTGCCACAATCTCACCCTTCACTCCGCCCTCGTGATAGGTCAGTTGCTCAATCTTCAGGGTCTTCAGGTTAACAGTGAAGAGCTGCCATCGTTCCGGTGTGAGGCCGTAGAACACCATCTTATCGCCTTCATCACTCCGGGCTTCAATAAAGGGGTTATTATGGAAATAGAAGCTGCGATGCTGACCCTCACGCCGCGACAGCCTTATCACCCGATGTCCCGTATAAGTGTCCACCCATTCGTTCTTAGCTTCCCTGTCCTGTCGTCCATTTTCACCAGCTTCACAAACATTCGCAACGAACCCAGCCATCCCTACAATAAGAACAACAACGCGGATGAAACGACTAAACCTTGCCTCCATACTCATTACCTTACTTGCCACTGACGCTAAGTGTCCTGCCCCCAGAGTTTGTACCACTCTTTAACTCAGTTCTGCTGTGACCGCCTCAGTTGGTGAGGGGACGGCAGCCCACTGAGGTGTGTGAGCCAACGCGATTGTACTCCATCCGCCATGCCATATCAACACTTTCGCCTCCGGGGCAGCAATTCCGAAACTTTGCTGTCTGGGGGCGGGAAAACCGGGAAAGGCGGC